>DAIPJL010000012.1:0-30110 GCA_036770305.1 Bacteriovoracaceae bacterium
TAGTAGGTGCCGGTCGGCCAGACACGGAAGCTGGAGACGCGCGGGTTCAGCGTGCCCGATTCGGCGAGGTTCGTGCCGAGCGTCGTGCTGTTGACGCGGTTGCCGGCGGCGTCGAGCACGACGTAGCTCCAGCCGCTGACCCAGTTGTCCTCGCCGTCGGTGATGCTGAACACGACCTCGGCGAGCGGCCGTGGCGTGGGCCTCAAGGTGCAAGGTGGCCAGCTCAGGTTCTACGTCACTGCTCGCCGAAACACCCCGCTCGTCTTCGCCTACTACGAGGTCGGCATCGACACCAACTTGTACAACACCGGTCTGCACCACGTGACCGGTACCTACGATGGCCGCGACCTCAAGCTTTACCTCGACGGTGTTTTCGTTAAGAACTATGCGATTCCGCTTTACGGAGCGGCGAATTTCCATCTCGAGCACGACGACTTTAGCTACTGGACCATCGGCGCCGAAGCCGGCGAGTTCACGCCGAGCGTTGGGCCGGTGGCCGCGCCCGCCAGCTACTTCAACGGTGTGATCGACGAAATTAACGTCTGGCACTCGGCGCTCACCGAACAGGAAGTCTACTACGTCTACGAATTCGGCGCAGCTCGCCTGCCGACGGCGGTGACCGACGGCATCCCACCCACCGACCCGGGAATTTACATCACGAGTGGCCAGACGACCCAGAGCTCTCCGTGGACCCTCTTCACGATGCCTTCCTGCGTGGGCGCCAATGGCCGCGAGATCAACGCCATCTTCGTGAGCACCTCGCCGACGCCGCCGGCGCGCGACGCCATCGGCTGGCAGTTCTGTTCGCAGGACGCCGGTTACATCATCTCGCAGCTCCTGGATCGCGGTACGACCACGCTCTACGTCTACTTCCGGGATGAGGAAGGCGACGTGACGGGAAGCCCGGGCTTTGACCCGACCGAGTTCACTGTCACCTACATCCCACCGACGATGGTACACCCCCTGGCGTACTACACCTTCGACGGGGACTCGACGACGGGTGAGCGCTTCCTCAGCTACGACTCCGCGGGCACCAAGCACATCCGTGCCACCTATCACCCCTACTCGCCATTCGCCGGCGGGAAGCGCGGGACAGGCTGGCGCAAGTCCTACGGCGGCTCCGAGAACTTTTACCCAAGCCCTCTCGATCAGACCTACCGCGCGGAGTTCAACTCCGAGAAGAACTTCGCCGTGGCCTTCTGGTACAACACGCTCGGCAGCCAGGCGACCGTCCAGGACATGGTCCGCCAGGGCCAGTACGTCGTTCGTCGCACCACCGGGGATAACGTCCAGGTTCTGGTGCGCCTGGCGAGCTGGCCGAACGAAGTCACCGTGAACTCTGCCGGTCGCCTGAAGGACCAGGCGTGGAACCACGTCGGCGTTTCCCGCGACGGTTCTAGTCTGCGCCTTTACATCAACGGGCGCCTAGACTCCTCGCACGTCATCCCGAACATCAATCTCTCGCAGCACCACGGCGTTCGTTTCCTCATGGCGGAAGCCGGCGGGATCTACGACGAGCTCGTGATGTTCAGCTCGGCGCTCACGAACGATCAGATGGCCTACGTCTTCTTCAAAGGCGAGAAGAATGAAAGCATCGACCTCTTCGAGCCGAACTACGTGGCGCCGAAGGTCCCCGACCTCTACTGGAACTTCGACGACGCCTTCACGGCCGCGGGTTACCTAAACCCCGTGCGCGGCTCGGTGCCGCTCCGGCTCGTCAACGCTGTCACTCCCGGACAGACTAACCCGAACGCCCGGGTGCAAGAGGCCTACTTCTTCCAGCGCTTCGAGGACGTTCTCGAGGGCGCCGGCGAGACCGCCAACACCGTTGGGCCCCAGCAGTACCTCGAATCGGACAGCGCTGCTCCCGTGAGCTTCCCGGCCGACTTCACGATTTCCCTCTGGGTGCGCCAGCCGCAGGCGAAGGGCCACAACACCGCGAACGCAAACCACATTGACAGTACCGCGATCCTCGACCTCTGGGGTGCCGATGACTTCAACAAGTCGCTGCAGCTCAGCTACTTCCGTGGCGCCGCGGCTCCGGCCACGACGCAAACCTACTACACGCTCAGCTTCCGTAATAACAACGCGAACATCGGTTTCAGCACGAACACCTCGGTAGACCCGCTCGCCGCTCAAACCGGCTGGGTCCACCTTGCGATTCGCCGGAAGGGTAGGGACGTGTCGCTCTACCTCAATGGCCTCGAATCCGCCTCGACCACCCTGCTAAACGACTTCGGCCTCGCAGTGCCGCGCTTCACGCGCTTGCGCGTCGGCAACTCCTCACTCTACAGCTTCTATCAGATCCCCGGCACCGTCACCGTGGCCCCCGGCTCGACTTCGGTGACCGGTACCGGCACTCAGTTCTTGACCGATCTCTTCACTCTGAAGTCCGGCACGATCACCGTCGCTCCAGGGTCCACCACGGTAACGGGAACCGGTACAGACTTCTTCACGGAACTTCCTGGAACGAACGTTCAGATCATCAAAATCGGCAGCACCTTCCACACCGTCGCCTCCGTCACGAGCGCCACCAGCCTCACGCTTGCGACCCCGCACGTCGCCGGCGTCACTGACGTCCCTTTCCGCGCTCGCCACATGAACGCAGAGGTGCGGATCGGCTTACAGAACTTCACCATCGCAAGCATCGGCAGTGACACGAGCTTAACGCTCTCGGCCCCGCACACTCTGGGCGTCACCAATCAGAAGCTGGCGATCAACATCAACGCCAACGGCGCACTGGCGCAGGCGTACGACGAGCACGGCTTGAACGGCTACGTCGACGAGCTCGCCGTGTGGCAGGAGGCCCTTACCCAGCGCCAGATCTACAACCTCACGCTTGCCGGGAACGCGGGCCAGGCCATCCCGGTCGAGCCGATCGCCTCCCTCGTGAGCGTCAACGGATCGAACGTCGTGAACACGACGGCGGCGAACTTCGTGCTCAACGACTGCGGCGGCTACACGCACGTCTGGATCGGCCGCGACGGTGACGTCGATCCGCTCCTCGGCGACGGAGGCTGGGTGGCCTGCGTGCCCGGGTCGACGTACTCCACCGGTGCCCTGATCGCGGACTCGAGCAATAGCATTAAGGTCTGGTTCAAAGACGCCGTCGCCGTCTCGACGCACACCACGGGCTTCGTCGTCGTCCAGGCCACCGGTGACACCCAGGCGCCGATCGTGAACCCGGCGGACCTCGTCATGGTCACGCCGGCGTCGCCGAGCACCACCAGCGATTCCTTTGCGCGCTTCACGCTCGCCAACTGCGCCGACGTCCCAGGCCCGGGCATCATCGCCGGCGTGTACATCGGCCCGAGTGGTCCGGCCCCGGCGGCGAACGCCAGCGCCTGGCAGAACTGCACAACCTCGGTAGCTGGTCTCGTCTCTCAACCTCTGGTATCCGGAGTCAACTCGATATCTGTTTGGTTCAAGGATGTCGCGGGTAACGTATCCGCGAGTATGGATTTCAGCGTGACCTACGTCGAACCGGTGCTGCCGGCGTCGCTCTTCTCGCTGACCTTCGACAACACTACGGTAAACACCACGACCCACTTCATCAAGGACATCGTGGTCAACGAACTCGGCAAAGGTTTCAACACCGCGGGCTTCGAAGCCGACCGCGTCGGCACCGTAGCGCAAGCGGTGGCGTTCTCGGCGAACTCGTTCTACGACTTCGCCTTCTCGGAACTCGATCTGAACACCACCTTGAGCGTCTTCAGCTGGGTGAACGTGTCGGCCTCCGCCAGTGACTCGCACATCATCGGCCGCTGGAACGGCGACCCGAACGAAGACTCCTGGGCCCTGCGCGTGGACTCGACGGGTCGCGTGTGCCTCGACGCCCAGACCACCGCTTCCACCGGCGTCTGGAACACGTCTACCTACAAGCGCATGTGTTCCTCGGCGAAGATCGCCTTCGCGAAATGGCAGCACATCGGAGTCACCCGCAACGGCAGCACAGTGCAGTTCTTCATCGACGGGAAGCTCTCCGGTTCTGATTCGATGAACGGCTTGGCACTCAAAGACTCGACTCTCAGTCTGCGTGTCGGTGCGCAGGACCGCGGTGGCGTTGCTTCTCCGGTGATCGGCTTGCTCGACGAGCTCCACGTCTGGGACGTCGTGCTGACGGCGCAGCAGCGCGAAGCCGCCCTGGCCCGCGGCCTCAAGGGCCAGGCGCTCTTCACCGAGCCTGGACCCATCGACCCGGCCATATTGCCGAACCATTACTGGCGCTTCGAAACCGGCTCGGTGCTCGCGGCGAGCTACGGTGGCGTGAACTTCACGGCAAACACCGGAGCCGTGGTCGCCACCACCACGCCGATCGTCGGTGACTACATGAGCTTCACTGCGCCCGCGACGCCGGCGCAGGTGATCTCCACCAGTGCTTTCGCACTGAACCTGTCGAGCGACTTCACAATCTCTCTGTGGGTGCGGCCGACAACGCTCACCGCCTCCGACCTCATCAGTAAGTGGAACACCGCCCAGGTTACGGAGCAGGAGATGCGTCTCTCGACGACGGCCGGTGGCCTGGTGGTCTTCCACTACCAGACCTCGACGCCGACCGTGGGAAGCTTAACCAGCGTGGAATCGCTGCCGGTCAACGCCTGGAGCCACATCGCCGTCACCCGCAAGGGAGCAGCGCTCTATCTCTTCATCAATGGCCGCGCGCAGAACGTCGCCAACATTGGCGCTAGTGGCATCCTGAACGTCTCCGGGAGCGGCCTGAGCGTGGGCGGCAACGCCATCAACGCGGCGGCCTACTTCAACGGCGGGATCGACGACCTCGTGATCTACAAGAGCTACCTCAACGAGCGCAAGCTGCGCTTCAACATCAACAAGGGCCTCAACGACGGGGACCCCGTCGCGCCCTAGTGTGGTGGCTTCGATTGAGTGGGAAATGGCGCACCCGATTGGAGTCGAACCAACGACCTTTTCCTTCGGAGGGAAACGCTCTATCCAGCTGAGCTACGGGTGCCTACGCAATAAATTACTTGAGTCCACGCGTCTTGGAAACCAGATTCCCGCTAAGTGAAATAGCAGTGCGGCAAAAACGCCTCGTAGGGAACGAGCGCCGCTCGCCATAGAATGAGCTGATGCGCATGGCCCTTATCTTTTTGACCACGGTTTCGTACTTTTTCATTAGCTTCGCGGCGTGGGGCTGGGGTCCCTTCGAGGCGCGCTCGCTCAAGGTCGCACCCATGATGGACTGGAGCTGGGTGATGGAGACCGCGCGAGAAACCGAAACGCTTGAGCTAGATTGTCAGAGTTTCATCCACCACCTGCATCACTTTAAGAAGGGCCAGCGCTTCATGAGTCTGATGCTCGACACTTACGAGTGCGAGGCGACGCACTCTAAGCTCGACGGCTGCTTCCCGGTGCCGGGCGTGGCCTGTGTGACGGACCAAGGTCTGCCCGAAGTGAAGTGCGGCAGTTGCCCCATCGAATAGGTCTCCTCTAGACTGGGGAGATGGAATTCCGCACTCCCGCTAACATGAAGCTCCAGGGATGGGGCCACCCGCAGATCACTTTCCCGATGGAAGATAGGCCCGAGCTCTGGCCCTTCGTGCGTCGCAAGCTGGGCATGGAGCGAGACCTCTTCTGCGCCCCGGTCCCGCTGGAAAGCATCCGGCTGCCGGCGTCGCTTCTCAGCCGCGCGCAGGTAGACGAGCTGGGGGAGCTGGTGAGTCCGGAGCGCGTTTCGACGGACGAGCGCGAGCGCCTCGCGCACACTTTCGGGAAGAGCTTCCCCGACCTCTGGCGTGCCCGCCAGGGCCTCATCGAGAGAGCACCCGATGCGGTGGTGTGGCCTCGCTCGCACGAAGACGTGATTGCGCTGGTGGCCTGGGCGAAGTCCGCGGCCGCGCACATCATCCCCTTCGGCGGCGGGACCAACATCGTGAACGCGCTCGAGGTGAAGGCCGAAGCCTCGGGCCCCGTCCTTTCCCTCGACCTGCGCGCCATGAACCGCGTACTCGCGCTCAACCCTACGGCCAACCTCGCTCTGATCGAAGCCGGTGCCACGGGCCCCGTCCTAGAAGAGCAACTCGCCGAGAGAGGATTCTCCCTTGGGCACTTCCCCGACTCCTTCGAATTCTCCACCCTCGGCGGCTGGATCGCCACGCGCTCCGCAGGGATGCAGTCAGACGGCTACGGCCGCATCGAGGACATGGTCGAGGCGCTGCACGTCGTGAGCAGCGAGGTGAACCTCGAGCTCAAACCTTTCCCCGCCAGTTCGGCGGGGCCAGACCTGAACCGCACCTTCATTGGCAGCGAAGGCTGCTTCGGAGTCATCACGCGGGCCTGGATGCGCGTGCATGCGGTCCCGGAGAAGAAGAGCTACGTGGGCTATTTGTTTCGCAGCTTCGCGCAGGGCCTCCAAGCGGTGAAGGCCTGCCACGATAGCGACATCAGGCCGACGCTCGTGCGCCTGCAGGACGAGGGAGAAACCGAGCTAGCTCTCCATCTCAAATCTCCCAGGCCCTTGGGCAAACTGCTCGTCGAGCTGCCGGTAAAAAAACTCATCCATCAGCTTGGGTACACGCGCCCGGCCGTCATGGTGGTGGGCTTCGAGGGGGCGGCGAGTGAGGTGCAGCACCGGGCACAAACGGCGGCAAAAATTTTTCGGCGAGAGGGTGGGTTTCCTCTCGGGGATTCCATCGGCAGCACCTGGTCCAAGGATAAGTACAACACTCCGTACCTGCGCGACTACGTGATGGACTACGGTGGCATCGCGGACGTCGCCGAGACGGCCACGCACTGGTCGGAGCTTGCGTCACTCCACCAGGCCGTTTTGACAAGTGTCGACGACGCTGCTCGGGCAGAAGGGGTGAGCGCCTACGTGGGCTGCCATCTCTCGCACACGTACCGCACGGGAGGCTGTCTCTATTTCACCTGGGCCATGATGGGGGGCGAGGCGGCGCTCGAGAGATACTACCGCGTGAAAAAACGCGTGACCTCGGCGATCGTGCGCGCCGGCGGTACTTTGTCGCATCACCACGCGGTCGGGACAGAGCACCTCCCGTGGCTCGCCGGTGAACTGGGCGAAGGGGGAGCGCGACTCCTGATGGCCACGAAGCACATGCTCGATCCGCAGCAGATTTTTAATCCCGGTGGACTCATGGTGAAGCGCCGGCATCCAGTGATGGGAGAGGCGCATGATTGAGTGGACGCTGGTCACCGGAGCGACCGGCTTCATCGGTGGCGAATGGGTGCTGCGGGCCCTCGCGCGGGGTGAGTACGTGGCCGCGTTCGTGCGAGCGGGCCGCGAGCCGCACCTGCTCACTCACCTCGACCAGCTGGCCCGCCAGCACGCGCAGGCGACGCCGAGCTTCGATCGACTGGTGGTGGTCCCGTGGCTGGCCGGCAGCGAGTTTTCGAGCTTCCAGCTACTGCGCCAGTCGGGAGTAGAAAAAATTTCGAGCGTGATTCACGCCGCTGCGGACATGGCCTACGCGCTGGGGAAACTACCTCGTTCCCTCGAGACGAACCTCACGCTGGGCGTGGGACTCTACGATGCCCTGACGCGCTACGCCCCGGAGTGCCGTCACTTCACCGCCATTTCGACGGCCTACACCTGTGGCCTCGCGCCTTCGGCCGAGATCGCGGAGGAGTTGCACTATAGACCCAAGCTGGTCAACGGCTACCAGATCTCAAAGTGGTCGAGTGAGCTCGCACTCACGCTGCGCGCGCAGCAGGGTGGGCCCAGGCTCTGCATCCTGCGACCCTCCATCGTCGTGGGGGAGGGCGCTCGCGGTGTGTACACCGGAAAGTGTTTTGGCTTCTACATGTTCCTGCGCGCTTTTGCTCTGGCGAAGAAGGCGGGCGCGAAGCGAATGCAAGTGCCCATCTCTCCTGCGGCGGAAGTGAACCTCGTGCCCATCGATCAGCTCCTTTGTCTCCTGGATGAGCTCCGCCGGGGAGAGCAGGGCGGAGTGGTGCACGGAGCTTTGCGCGAAGGCGTGAGCGTCGCTTACATGATGGAGAAAATCGGCGAGCTCTACGGCTTTCCGATAAGTTTCGGAAAGCCAAAAACTTTTGCCGAGCATCTTTTTACTCAGCAGGTGCGTGCGAACATGGCCTTCGCGAACACCACGTTTCGCTTCGCGACCGCGACCGCAGAGGCCCTGCTTCCGAAAAGGAATTGGCAATCCCTCGGCGAAGAGAGTTTCGTAAGGATTGTGAAATTCTCGAAATCTCTTTATCTCCAGAAGTTGCATTTCGATAGAGCGGACCTCAGCATCCTGCCGCAGCTGCTCCCGCTCAAGAACATATCCCGCCTCACGCGTGTAATGAGAGAAAAACTCCCATGATGTCACCTCGCTACTTCGAAGATCTCTATCTTGACCAGCGGTTCACGGGCCCCGAGTACCTGCTAACGGCCGCGGAGATCATTCGCTTCGCCGAAACCTACGACCCGCAGAGCTTCCACACGCAACCGGAGTCGGCGCGGGATTCCTTCTTCGGGCAACACGTGGCGAGCGGCTGGCAGGTCGCTGCCATCGGCATGCGACTGCTGGTACTCGGGGAGCATAATTTCGCCGGCGGCATGATCGGGCTCGGCGTAGAAAGCATTCGCTGGAGGAGACCGACCCTGCCGGAGACGAAGATCAAAATGCTCAGCACCGTCACGGGCCTGCGCCGCACCGGAAAATTCAAAGAGCACGGTATCGTGAAGCTCCATCATTCGCTGATGAACGTCGCGACCCAGGAGGAGCTCGCGGAAATGGACACGATCCAGCTGGTGAAGCTTCGAGCTATTTCTTAACGGCCACCACGGCCATGGTCAGACGACTGATGCAGACGAGCTTCCCCTCGTCACTGGTGATGCGGATTTCCCAGACCTGCGTGCTGCGGCCGACGTGGAGTGGGCGAGCCACGCCTGTGACCACCCCGCTCCGGACGCCGCTGACGTGATTGGCGTTGATGTCGAGGCCTACGCAGTAGAATGATTCCTGGTCCACGCACAGGTTCGCACCGATGCTCCCGAGCGTTTCGGCGAGGGCCACCGAAGCGCCGCCGTGGAGGAGCCCGTAGGGCTGATGCGTCCGGTGATCCACGGGCATGGTGCCTTCGATGAAGTCCTCGGTGACTCGCGTGATCGTGATGTCGAGAGCGCCCAGGAGAGTTGTGCTGCGACTTTTATTGAGGCGGGCCGGGTCGACGACCTGTAGCTTCATAGGCACCTTTTTGCTAGCATGAGAATATCTTCGGAGGCCTCTGCTTGTCCAATCTGCTGCTGATTTTCGTTTGCCTGGCCCTCGGGATCGCGGCCCGCCGCCTCGGGCTCATGCCACCCGGAGGCGCACTGCCACTCAACCGCTTCATCGTCTGTGTCTCGCTGCCGGCTTTGATCCTCAGCGAAGTCCCGCCCCTGCTGCTTAGAACGCAGCTCACCTGGAGCATGCTGATTCCCGTTTCGATGGCGTGGATCCATTTTCTGCTCGTCTGGCCCTTCGTTGGCTGGGTGGGCCAGCGCTGGCGATGGCCCCGCACCACCGTGGGGGCGCTGATTCTCACCGCGGGCCTCGGCAACACGTCCTTCGTCGGCCTACCGCTCTTGGAAGCTCTGCTCGGAGGCTCGGCCATCGGCTGGGGCGTCATCGTCGATCAGTTAGGTTCCTTCCTCGTGCTTTCGACTCTCGGAATCGTCGTGGCGATGAAGTTCGGTGCCGGCCCGCAGCAGGGCCCTTCGACGTGGCGCCGGATCCTTCGCTTCCCGCCCTTCGTCGCCATCAGCACTGCGCTCCTGCTCTCACTCTCGGGTCTTGCGCCGGGTGAGTGGAGCGGCCCGGTCTTGCACCGGCTAGCGCAGACCCTGGTGCCCTTGGCGCTCTTTGCCGTTGGCCTGAACCTGAAGCTTTCGCTCAAGACCATTCTCGAAAAACGTGAGCCCCTCTTGCTCGGCATCACGCTCCAGCTCTTCCTCGCGCCGCTCTTCTTCCTGCTGCTCTTCCACTACGTCTTGGGAAGCGATGATCTTTCCACGCGCGTGACTATCCTCGAAGCGGGCATGGCGACGATGATCAACTCGGCGATCCTCGCCAGCGACTGCGGCCTAGACGAAGAGCTCGCCAATTTGATGGTGGGGATTTCCGTTCCGCTTTCTCTTCTCACGGTTCCGCTGTGGGCCGCGATGCTTCCCTTCTAAGGATTTTACCATGAACCGCGCCCTCGTCCTCAAAGTGCACCTCATCCTCTCGGCTGTCTTTATTCCTCTTCTGCTCCTCGTTCCGCTCTCGGGGTCGCTCTACCTCCTGGGCATCAAAGGGGACTCGGAGAAGACCGAGGTGCTGACCTTCGCGGCCGACGTCCCTAGCGCCGAAGCAGAAAAGGTGCTCTTCTTTCGAAGATTTTTCGAGGAACAGAAAATCGACTTCGACTTCGAGTACATCAAGGAAACTCCCGCAGAGCTGATCTTCCGGCCCACCTCCCGGGACCACTACACGGCCAAGAGAAAGGACGGGAGATGGACCCTCGTGCAGGTCAGGCCAAGCTTGCTGGCGAAACTCATGGAGCTCCACAAAGGGCACGGGCCCCAGCGCCTGAAGTACGTCGAAGCCGTCTTCGGCATCGCACTGATCCTCGTGCTGTCTTCGGGTCTTTGGCTGGCGCTCTCGGTGGCGAAGTACCGCAGGCTCACGCTGGCCTGCGCGCTCAGCGGTGCCCTGCTCTTCACGCTGCTCTTGTGATGGAAGTTGAAAAATGGTCGGAGTGAAATGAATGAGATCGTCGATCAGCTGAGAATAAGCACTTTACCAATCGTTTCTTGAAGCATCTGCAATTTCGAATTCCTGGCGACGAACTCACTTTTACTCATTTCCCAAAAAGGGCTTCCGAAACCGAGGTGGTGAGAGATCGAAGAATCTTCACGCCTAATTCGATCAAAGGTTTCACGGCTGTTGCAATTAAAGGATGGTTCCCAGAATTCGACATTTTCTTGGGTCACTTTATGCACAAGAACGTAGTGTTCCTCATCACAGTGTCTGTTTGAGCGCAGATTGTACTCGCATCCCGCCCACTTCAATCTCACTATGCCAAGACCAGTCCAATAGTCTCGACCTAGAATTTCTGACAAATCTTTGATTTGGCCATCAATGCTTCCGTAAACGAGACTGTTAAGATTGGCAGTTACATTGCTGGCATCGTTTGCTTCAATTGAGCTAAAGACACAGTTTTGCTCTTTAACGAACAATGCTCTATTCACATTGCTGGCTTGGCCTAAAACAAGACGAGCGACCGTTACACAAGCCTGGCCACAGAAGCCTTCGTCTTGTCCACAAATCTTCCAATCCTTCAAATAAGGCAGTGCCATTAAGTGCATAATCCTCTCTTAGAGACCTTCCTGTTGCTCAAACTCGTATCGCATGGGGTGTGCACCACGAAGAGGCATGAAGCATCTTGAGCAGTAACAAAGCAGGAAAATCCTGATGCCTAACTCAGGCCCCGAAAGGGGCATCAGAGTTTTTTGAGGGTTAGATATGAAAATGGTCGGAGTGATAGGACTTGAACCTACGACCTCTTGCACCCCAAGCAAGTGCGCTACCCCTGCGCTACACCCCGACTAGAAATGAGAGTAAAAGTTTTAACTTGCGAAGGCCCTTCTTGTCTACGCAGATTCAGCCTCTTAGCCATGTTTCTTGGGCATGTTAGACCCCCTTTAAGATGATGCAACCATCTGAATTTACGTCAGTTGCGGGTTCCGGAGTATAATAATTGAGTTTCCCGCTCAGGTTGAGGGCTATTCATCCGATAAGGAAATAGACCCACAAAGCTGTACGTATCCGAAGGAGGATCTATGGGTGATAAGCAAAAGAAGAAACTCACGAAGAAAGAACAGAAGGCGATGAACCACGCCAAGCTCATGTCGAATAAGAAAGGCGGCTTCTCACCAGGCCAGAGCGCCAGTGGCTCGAACGGTAACGTGATCGACATCACGGCCTACCAGAACAAGGACAACAAGAAAGCAGCATAAGTGGGAGAGACTCACCCTGCCGACAAGGGGCCCGAATGGGCCCCTTTTTCGTTCGTTGTGAAGTCGTGAAACCTCCCCGGGGATGGAGACGTGTAGAAAGTTCCGAGCGCCCGGACGCGCGAGGTTGGCACTGCTATGACCTCCGGAAACAGCTCACCCTGGAGGTCTTATGAAAATGCTCATCCTGCTCGTGGCCCTCGTGGTTGCGTCCGTCGCCGAAGCCACAGTAAAGACGTGTCGTTCGGTGCACCCGCGGATGCCGAAGATCCAGCTCCACTTCGAGGGGGAACTCGAGCTACTCGCGCGCGTGAGCATGCAGGGCAACGTCGTCTTCGAGGCGCACCCCGATGCCTTCGACGTGGGTCTGTACTTCGACGTGAAAGAGCAGCTCGCGGACTTCAGCCTAGCCAAAGAGCTCGAGCGCCATGCGGTGGGCGCAAAACCCTACAGCGCCGTGACCGCGACGCTCATCACTTCGGCGAAGTCGGAGAACCCGTGGCTGCGCCTGAACAACACCTTCGCGTCCCAGATGGAGACCATCAGCGACGACGCTTCGGGCGTCGCCTACTTCGAGTTCTTCGACGCCGACAAGACCCTCGTCGGAAGCTCGATCCTGGTCGGCTGGGGTGGCTTCTTCAAAGATTGTCGCTAGGCTTTCGCACCACCTGCGTGCCGGCGATGAGGTCGTGGAGCGCGCGCTTGTCGGTGCGGAAGATGACGAAGAAGTAGCCGACAAACATGAGCGAGCTCAGGATCCGTCCCGGGACTTCGCGCAGCAGCGCCTTGAAGACACCGGGATTGCGTGTTGTCCCGGCGAGGACGATGCGCAGACCCAGCGCGAGCTTACCGGGGGTCCCGCCCTTGACGACGATGAAGGCCACGGTGACGGTGAGCGCGAGGAGCATCGTCGTCGCCGTCCCCACGAAGATGCCGTTTTCGAGGTAGAGCTCGAAGGTTTTCGCGAGCACCGCGGAGGGGTCCCCGCCGGTGGCCGCGAGCTTCTGGAGTTCCTCCTGCTGCTGCGGCGAGAGGTCGGCGATCCCGAGGATCGGGTTGAGCACCTTGCCAAGCACCGTCATGGCGATTCCCCAGATCACGGTGTCGATGAGGGTCGCGAAGAAGCGTATCCAAAAGCCAGCGGGTTTCATGGTGATCCTTTGATGGGGGCCTAGGGCCCTTGGTAGAGTGCCTGTTCGAAGTCTTCGTCGAGGTCCTGGGGCCGCGCCTCCGAGGTCAGCGTCGGGCCCTTCCACATCCGTAGCCAGAGCGCGAAGTGGCGTGGCCTCTCTTCCGCCGGGTCGACGAACTTGTGGAGGTGGCACCAGGGCACCTGCGGATGTTGATGGTGCGCTTTGTGGTGATGGTAGTGGAGGAAGATCCAGTGCACCACCGGGTTCACGCGCAGGTTCCAGGCACCGTTGCGGATATCCCGTTTGGTCCAGGCGTGGTCAGCGTACTGCAGGCTCCCCCAGTTGACGGCGAAGGCCCAGTAGCAGCCGAGCCAGGCCCAGAAGCTGAGCCCGAAGAAGTGGCAGAGCGCGACGTGCGAGCACAGTGTGAAGAGCAGCTCCGCCCGCGCGCGCCACGGGTTCACGTTTTCGATCCCCGAAAGCATCGCATCTGCGCTCATCCGCTGGATCCGTGGGTCACTCGATCGTAGAAGGGGAATGTTGAGGAGCCAAGGACAGAAAAGATAGGCAAGTCCGGCGATGGGCGCGGAGGTCCAGTACACGCCGAGGAGGATGGTGTACATCTGCAGGAACTTCATGGCGCGGCTATCGCTGGGGTAGTACATGTCGAACATCTCGACGTCAGTGCGGTTGCGCCGGTGATGGCCGAGGTGGAAGGCGCGCTGGAGCGTGAAGCCGGTCGGGAAGAAGGCGGCGGAGAACACGCCGAAGAGATCGTTCACCCAGCGCCGGTGATGGAAGGTCCGGTGCACGCTCTCGTGAAGCAAAGAGAAGATCGTGTTCCCGACGTAGGAGAAGCAGAGCACGGCGATCAGGTACTGCCACCAGTGCTCGGCGCGCCCGGCGCTCCACAAACACAGCGTGGCCACAGAGTACGCCGCCAAGGCGATGAAAATATTTAGCGTGCCAGGGATGGTGATGTCCTGGCCCTGGTAGGTCTTGGGTTTCATCGGCAGAACCTTGCTTCCTTGTAGTGTCGGCACTTAAAAATTATACTTTTTGTGATGATTCACGCAACCGCCACAGCGGTCTCCACCCCACTCCCTTCGCACTGGCAACGCTACTACCAAAGTGCATGGGCACGCGAGGAATTCCTCGCAGAAGAGACGCCCTACTTCGGGACGAAGCTCTGGGTGCGGCTCAGCGAACGCGAGCGTCAGCAGCTCGCTGTCGGCTTCATGCAGATCAACGCCGAGGTCATCATCCACCTCGAGCAGGGCCTGCTCGTGAGCGCGCGCGAGATGCGCCGACGCGGGCAGAAGATCGACGCCGAGCTGGCCGAGTTCATCCACGACGAGATCGTCCACATCGACGTGTTCCGTGACTACCTCCAGCGCAGCTTCCAGGGCCGCTGGCGCGAGCACAGCTTGCTGCTCTTCAAGCGGGACCGCTACCGCCGGTTCTGCGCCTGGCTCTACCGCTGGGAACCGCTCTGCGTTTTCCTGCCGGGAGCGAAGTCCGAGCTCTACGCCGTCCAGTACCACCAGGCGCTGAGGCAGCACGGCGTTTCCGCCTCCTCGCAGTGGGGCGCACTGGTGAAGCTGCACGCCGAAGACGAAGCCTCCCACATCCGCAAAGACTTCGCGCTGCTGCGAGACGAGCTGAGTCGCATGGGACCAGGGCGCCGACTCAAGCTCGTGCTCGCGACCCTTTTATGCGTGCTGATGACCCAGTGGAGCCTTCTGCTCCCGACCTGGCGCCTGGTCTCTCGCGTCTTCCGCCGCCACTCACTTCTCGTGCGCATCCGGCGCACCCTCCAGTTCGTCGGCTGGGTGCTGTGGGTCCACCCAGCATTTCCGAGCACACGAAAAATCTTCCGCCGTCTCCTGGCCAAGGAAAGCGACCGCTTCTTCAAGCGCTTTGCTTTTTTGGGTTGGTGAGATGAAGCGCTGGATCGCTCTAAACTATTTGGCCTTCTTGCTGATGAGCTCGCTGCTCGTCCTCGGCGTGCTCGTGTCCTGGCCCCTGGCGCTCGCCGCACTCTACCTTCTGCCGCCGCTGCTCGCCCGCGGGACCGTGCTCATCTTTGGCGCCCCAAGGGCCACGACGCCGGTGCCGTCCCGGGCGAGCTACGTCTGGTGGGTGACGGCCCAGCTGCAGGTGCCCTTCATGCGCTTTCCGGCGCTCGAGGAGCTCCTCCGCTGCGTACCCGGGCTCTACTCCGCCTGGCTTCGGCTCTGGGGCGCGGAGATCGGCGCCTTCGTGTTCTGGTCACCGCAGGTGCTCGTGGCGGACCGGCCCTTCGTGAGAGTGGGGGAGCGCGCCGTTATCGGCTACGGCGCGAAGCTCACGGCGCATCTCCTAAGCCGCGAAGCCGGGAAGAATGTTCTGATCTTTGGTGTGCCAGTCATCGGCGCCGGCGCGATCCTCGGCACGCTCAGCGGGGTGGGCCCGGGTGCGCAGGTCGGCGCGGGCCAGACGCTCAAGGCCACCACGGCGCTGCCGCCCTACCACAAGCTGAAAGACAAAGTGCTCTACGATGCGAATGACAATATCACCCATGAAACACCCATCATGCTACAACAGGAGGCCCTCTCGTGAAGACTCTCATCCTCGGCGCAGTACTCGGCTGCGCAGTGCTTGGTGCCCAGGCGGCGCCGGCCAAGAAACCAACTCCGGAGACCTACGCGGCAAGCGTGGTGAAGCAGTCTCCCTTCGTCGCGGCCCAGTACGGCTGGTCGAGCCCCAAAGACATCCAGGCCCTCAAGTCAAAGTTCGGCTCCATGAAACGCCAGCCGAGCAACCAGCTACAGGGTGACGAGTCGATGATGAGCAAGAGCTTCCGGGCCGCTCGCGAGCGCTTCCTGAAGGTGAAGTCGGCCGAGGAACTCGAGGCCTTCCTCGTGGACCTCGAGGCGAACTACGACAAGACCCAGGACAACGACCTGCGCTTCTTCGCGGCGCAACTGCTTCCTCTGCGCGAGCTGCGGGGTCTGGTGTGGCGCAGCCGCCCGATCTTCTCTCAGTCGAAGATCACGCACAGCGTGGTGCTCACCAGCGTGAAGTCCGCGGTCACCAACGTGAAGATCTTCTTGCCCACCGAACAGTGGGAGGCGGGCCTGCAGTACGTCAGCGAGCCTTTCGTGCGCGACGGCGTCGTTGCCTCGGAGTTCAAGTCGGAAGCCGATCTCGTGGCCCACTTCGCAGGGCCCGTGCGCGAAGCTGTACTGCTCGCCGCTCAGCGCGTGCAGGCCATCGACCTGAAGGACAAGTACATCGTCTGGGACAACAAGCTCCTCTTCGGGAAGGCTTCATTCCAGGACGACATCGACCGCTACCGTTTGGTCGGTGAGGTCGAGCGTCTCAGCGCGCTCGCCTCGCTCCACGGGACGCTGGCGCAGATCGCCTACCAGCGCGCCTACTCCGCGGAGAACGCCGTGAAGCTCACGCAGGAGATCGGCCGCCTCTACGGCGTCGACGGCTTTCTCTTCTCCCAGGTGGACGGCGCTCCGTCGCAGAAGCGCGTGGAGATCCTGCGCAAGCCGGCCTACCGGAACTTCGGCACCCTTCTTCCGGACGGCGCGAAGTGGATGGAGCTTTCGCTCCAGCATCTGCAGGAAACGGTACGGCTCACCTCGGCCATCTGGTCGCAGATTAAGACAGAGGATCGTCCGCTCACCGAAGCTTTCCTCTTCGACTCGTCCTCGGCGCGTGCCTTCGAGCGCAGCAACGACCTCGCCATCGCGAACATGGAGGCGATGGTCGAGGGGCGCACCAAGATCCGCAGCGGCGTGACCGGCGAGACCGTGCTCGTCGACCTCCCGGCCTTCTACCGCAACCCGCCGCAGGACCTTAAGGAGTTCCTCCCGACCAAGTTCAAGGGCGGCGGCGAGTGGCGCACCGTCCAGCTCACCGACGGCGCGGGCAAAGTGCACAGCGTGCGCGCGCGCAACTACGAAGTGGGCCGCGGCATCGACTGGAAGTCCGACGTCTACCAGAGCATCTTCCCGGAGCTCGGCTCGGGCCAAGACATCCCGAAGAACGTCCGCGTCCTCTCGCAGAGCTGGGGAGCGTGGATGACGGCCCTTCCGCTCGCCGATGCTATCGAATAGCCTCGCGCACTCCGCGGACCGACGCACGGTAGGGGCCCTGGCCCTTATCGTGCTGACGCCGGCGCTCTTCATGCTCAGCTCTTACGGAGGGTTTTTCCTGGCCCTCCTCGTCAACGCCCTCGCGTGCTTCGTCCTGCACGTCATCAACCACAACGCCTTCCACGTGCCGCTTTTCACGCGAGCGTCTCTCAACCGATGCTTCTCGCGGAGCACGAGTGCCCTCCTGCTCGTTCCCGCCTCGGCGATCTCCGCGTCGCACATCTACAACCACCACGTGCACACGAACGGCGCCCGGGACTGGATGAACTCGGGCCAGCTCGGGGAGACACACGGAGTGGGGCGGCTCGTCCGCTACGTGTGGACCACCCTCCGGCTCCCGGCGCTCCGGTTCCGTGAGGGGAGCGAGCGCGTTCCGGCCGAGCTCTTCCGCGAGATGCGGGTCGAGAGCTGCATCATCGCAGCGACCCTGCTACTGAGCGTCCTCGTCTCCGTGAAGTTCGCCCTGGGGATCTTCGCGTCCCGCGGCCTCGCCCTCGTGCTCTTGTTCTGCGTGAACCTCGCGCAGCACGATGAACTCGACGGAGAGCAAGGGGTGAACCGGTCGCGCAACTTCCTTGGCCCGGCGATGAACTACCTGCTCTTCAACAACGGCTACCACTCGGGGCACCACCTCTTCCCGAGCGCGCACTGGAGCGAACTGCCGGCGCTCCACGCGTGCCAGGTCCGCGACCAGCTGGCGCCGACGAGCCAGCAGCCGTCGCTGGTGGGATTTTTTCTTCGGCAGTATTTTCTTGTGAGGCCTTCACGGTCATAATGAGGCATGCAGAAACCTCACCGCTCCCAGGTCGCCCAGTTCGCGTGGACGGCCAGTTGGCTCTCCGTGCTCTTCGTCTTGGTCTACGGGTACACGAACTGGCGCGCCGACGTGGTGACCCACAAGTACGAGTTCTACCACGTCTGGGAACTCGACATGCCCTTCCTGCCTTTCATGATCTTACCCTACTTCTCGCTCAATCTCCTCACGCTCACGCCGCTCTTCTACCTCTCGTGCCCGGAGCTCCGGCGGCTCGGCCGCGCGATGGGGAGTGCGACGATCATCGCGGGCTTCCTGTTCTACGTCTTTCCGGCGCCGCTGGGGTACCTGAGGCCCGACGTCGTTCCGGGATGGGAGCCGCTCTTCCAGTTTCTTCACGGCGTGGACCGCGTCAACAACACGCTCCCGTCGCTCCACGTGACCTACTCGTTTCTGACGGTCTTCGCCCTCTGGCACCGCCTCGAGAAGCGCGCGCGCGTGATCTACGTGGCCTGGCTCGTGCTCATCTCCTGCGCCGTGCTCTTCACCTGGCAGCATCACGTGTGGGACGTCATCACCGGAGTGCTGCTGGCCTTCGTCTGCCACCGCTGGCTCTCGCCGATGCCGGCCGAAGAAGGGTTCCGCTGGGACCTGTGAGCCTCGAGCCACTGAAAGTAGTCCTTGAGCAGTCCCTCGTGGGCTCCGAGCCGCTGCGGATCGATGGTGACGCCGCGGAGCTCTTCGCACTCGTGGGTGAAGAAGCGAAAGGTTCCGAACCCCGCCAGTAAGTTCTTCGGGAGGTCCCAGAGCGAGCCGCTGCGCGGAGTGAACACGAAGAGGGCCGCGCTGAAGCGCTCGTCGCCCTCCGGTCTCACGAAGCTCATGAGGCGATTCTCGAAGGCACCGATGCGCGTGCGCGCGACGACGAGGTTCCCGTGGTAGACCTGGTAGTCCAGGGTCGCGGCGTCCCCGAAGCGCTTCACGAGCCAGCGGTCGGCGTAGGTGCTCGGCTTGATCCGGTAGCTCAGCGTGAGCCGACAGCGATCTGGCTGCGAAAAATCTGCCGAGTGAATCTGTAGTGGCTTGCGCTGATGGACATACTCGAAGTGCGCGAGGTCGAAGCCGTTCGCGCTGGCCACGCTCCAGTGATTGTTTCCGCGCAGGCCCCAGGCGCGGGCGCTGATGAACTCGTCGGGATTCTCTCCTTCGAAGAAGGGGAGAGTGGCTGCTCCAGCACCGGCGAAAAGAAATGCCCGACCGTGGCGCTCGGACACCGGAAAGACTTTTAGGCAGTGAGCGGAAGTGAGCTCTTCTGGCGCACCCCCGGGCACGTGGTCACAGCTTCCCAAATGGTTAAAATGCCATCGGTGGAGTGGGCAGACGAGGCCCTTTGCGGTGACCCGGGCGCGGCGCAGATCGGCGCGCATATGAGGACAGCGAGACTCCGTCGCCCGCAGAGTTCCCGCCGGATCTCGGTAGACAATAAATTCGCTCTCACCGATGGTCACTCGGCGTGGCTTTAGAGAGAATTGTCGAGCGGGGCCTAGGTGATACCAGCCGTGAGGTGCGTGGTTCATGCCTAGGATTATAGCCCACGCCCTACTTTTGCCAACACCGCATTTTGGACTGAACCGATGAAGACCGCACGTCCCTCCGAGTTCTTGAATATCTCCATCAATTCATTGGCCATGGGTGTCTTCGTGCTCTGCCTCTACGGAGCGTCTCGGGTGGAGCAGCTTTTGCCCCTCGTCGGGATCGCGGTCGTTTTCGCGTACGTCGGAAACACCATCTTCGCGTTCCTGCACGAAGCCGTCCACCGCGTCTACGCGACTTCGGCGTGGCTCAATGAGGCGGGGGGAATCCTCAACGGTGCACTCTTCCCCACGGGCCTCACCTTCCAGCGCATCTGTCACCTCGGGCACCACCTGCGCAACCGCACCGACCACGAGATGTTCGACATGTACTACCCCGACGACAACCTGTTCCTCAAGCGCGCGCAGTTCTATTCGATCCTAACGGGCGTCTACTGGATCACGATCCCGTTGGGCTGGCTGACCTACCTTTTTCTTCCCTGGAGCTACCGGCTGCTGAAGAGCGAGAACAAGGCCATCAAGCACACCGGTGCGATCATGCTCCATCCCTTCATCGATCACCCGAAGAAGTGGCGGATCCGCGCGGAGCTTTTGTTCGTGATCGGCGTGCAGGCTTCGCTTTTTTACTTCCTCGAGCTGAAGTTCTGGCCGACGTTTTTCTGCTACTGGGTGTTCGGATTGATCTGGGGCTCTCTGCAGTACGCCGACCACGCCTGGTCACCGCGCGACGTCTTGCGCGGCGCCTGGAACCTGAAGACGAACCCGGTCACTCGTGCGTTCTTCCTCAACTACCACTACCACCAGGTGCACCACATGAACCCGAAGCTGCCCTGGAATCATCTCCCGAAGCACGTGGATCCCACTGCGCCCATGCCGAGCTTCTGGAAGGTCTACCTCGAGATGTGGAAGGGGCCCAGGCCCGTCGACGCACCTTCGCCGGCGCCGATTCAAGAGGTGGAGGACGCGCTCGCCGACGAGGACTTGGTCCTGTCGAAGCCGCTCACCGCCGAATGGGACTGCTTCGTCGAGTTCTGCCGGATGACTCTGCGACACCGGCGCTACGGCTTCATTGGCCTGATCCTCTATGGCCTTTCCGTGCGCGACTTCGCACTGGCGCAGAAACTGCGGCACGGCTTCTGCGCGCTCCAGCGCCTCGACGATCTGCTCGACGGTGACCTCAAAAGTCCGGTCGAACCCTTGCTCCTTTCCGAGGCGATTCTCGCGAAGACGCACACCCAGCGCTGGGACCCCCACGCGCGCCTCGACCGGCTCTTCCGCGCTTTCCTTTCGCAGGTCGACGCGCTCGCGAGTGCCGCAGAAATCCGCACGCTCGTGAAGGACGTCATCGAGGCGATGCAGGAAGATCGGCGCCGCGTCCTCGAGCGGCTGACGCTCAGCGAGGCGCAGTGGCGCGAGCAGCACCGCCGCACCTTCGCTCCCTCGCTCGACATCGTCCTCGCACTGCTCGGCTCGAACATCCGCACGCGGCACTGGCCCGAGCTCCTCGACCTCTTCGGCTGGGCCTCGACCGTGCGCGACCTGCGCGAAGACATCGAGAAGGGGCTGGTGAACATTCCCCGCGAGGTTCTCCAGGGCCTCGACGATCCGGAGCGCTTCACCGTTCACCATCCTCGCATCGAGGAGTGGATCCTCGCGCAGGCGACGAAACAGGCCATGGCCCTTCCCCTCATCCGCGAAGCCATCGAGAGCCGGGGCGACGACCCCGGCGCCAAGCTGCTGCGGATCTTCGTGCGTTCGATGGAGCGCTACACGCTCGCGAGTCCGGTGCCGTGATCGCGCGCTTCGTCCTGTGGTGCCGCGGCTACCCACGGAGCGTGGTGGCCCTCGTCTTCCTCGTCGTCGGCGTCTGTGCATCCGGGACGGGGAAGCTCGTGCAAGTGGTATCGATCGTGGACCAGCTCGATCCGGGGATGGAATCGACTCGGCAGATCCGCCGGGCGCAGGAACTCTTTGGCCGTGACACGTCGCTGGCCTTCGTGGTGTCTCCCGCGACGGCCCAGCTGCGGGCCGGTGACGCCTGCCGCCTCACGAGTCTGCTGCGCGAGTTGGCTCGCAAGCATCCGGAGGTCACGCAGGTCATCACGCCCTTCGACCTCCGGCGCCAGCGAGTCTCCGGCGACGACCTCATCCACTATCCGCGCCTGCTGTCCGAGCCCTGCGAGCTCGCTCCGGAGGCATCCATCGACCTCACGGCGCTGGCGGCGACGCCCTGGCGAGCGGCGCTCCTCGGGCCGGCGGGGAAGGAATTCTCCGTGGTCGTGCGCCTTGGCCTGCTCGACGAGCCCGGCCCCTACGGGAGCTTCAGACCCGAGCTCGTGCGGCGGCTCATGGAGGAGATCCGCGCCGGGTCGCCCTATCCCTTGGAGTTCACCGGCACCGCCGCACAGGAGTACTACACCATGCAGGGCCTCGCGGAGGCGCAGTGGCTCAATGGCCTGGCGCTCGTGCTCATCCTCGTGCTCTTTCGCATCTTCCTCGGAACTTTCCGCGCCGCTGGGCTTTATTTTCTCACTCTCTTGCCGTCGTCGGCCATCGTCTACGGGCTGATGGGTCACCTGGGCCATCCGGTAGATCCCCTGAGCGTTTGCCTCTTCCTCATGCTGGCGGTGTCATCGCTGGAGGATTTCATTTTCCTCGCGCGCGAATCCGGTGGAGCGCGGGAAAAGCTGGACGCCGCGCTCGTCCGACTGGCGCTCCCCTGTGCTCTGACCTCGCTCACCACCGTGCTGGCCTTCAGCACTCTCTGCTTCTCCGAACTCGAGAGCATCCGGCGCTTTGGCCTGTGGGCCGCCGTCGGTGGGGTCCTCGAGTGGGTGATGACCTTCGCTTTCCTTCCCGCGCTGCTTCGGCTGCTGCCCGCGGGACTGCGCTGGTACCGACCCGAGCGAAGCTTCGGCACGGCCCTTCTCGAGAGCGGAATCAGCAAGACGCCGCCCCGCTGGGTGAGCCGAGCTGCGCTACTGGCCTTCGCCCTCGCGCTGGTGTCAATCCTGAACTTCCGTCTCGGACAGACGCCGTCGGAGATGTTTCCGAAGGACCATCCCTTCCAGATCGCCCTCGACGCGATCCTGCGCGACCGC
The DNA here is from genome assembly GCA_036770305.1 of Bacteriovoracaceae bacterium. Taxonomy (GTDB): domain Bacteria; phylum Bdellovibrionota; class Bacteriovoracia; order Bacteriovoracales; family Bacteriovoracaceae; genus UBA6144. The sequence goes on from DAIPJL010000012.1 coordinate 22,694, forward strand.
GGCTGGGTAGCAGAGATCGGCGTCGTCTACGAGCGCACGGCCGGCCCGGAACTCAAGCAGCAGGTTCGCGCCTTCCTGGCTGCGCACGAGCTGGTGTATAGCACGGAGTCCTGGCCCGGGGTGGTGGACTTTGTCGCGGGCCCGGGCGCACCGGTCTCCAACCACCAGCTCGCGGCCCGTGAGCTCGGCATCACGGCCTTTGGCCGGCGCTACCGGGCCGTCGGGGGTGAGGAGCGCGACCTTCTTTTGCTGAAGACCACCAACACGGAAAAGTTGAACCGCTTCCGACGTCAACTCGGGGAACTCTGTCCACAGCGCGAGTGCTGGGCGACGGGGGAGTTCGTGGGCTTTGCGGATTTCTCCGAGGCCCTCATCGGGACTCTCTTCAAGAGCCTCTTCGGGAGCATGCTCTTGGTGGCCGCGGTGATCGTGCTGGTCGCGCGGCAGCGGCGCAAGCTCGCGCTCTGCGCGGGGCTCCTCGCGTCGTCACTGTGGGGACCGGCGGTGATGCTCGCGCTCATCTACCTCTGCGACATCAGCATTAACTTCGTGACCTGCGTCGTCGCGTCGACGCTGATCGGGCTGACCGGCGACAACGCCATCATGTTTCTACTGGCCGACGACGACCTCGCGGTAGGGGTGCGGGAGCGCGCCGTCGGCTCTATACAAACGGCCCTGGTGATGTCAGTCTGTTCTCTGACCTTTGTCTTTTCGTACTTCGAGCCGCCCCGCATGCTCGGCATCTTGCTCGCCGTCGGCTTCCTCGCTTCGCTGCTGGGAGACGTCTGGCTCCTCAAGGGTCTCACGCGGAAAAAGGAGGACGCATGACTCTCACGGAGATTTCTCAGGCCTGGCTAGCGGAAGTGAGCTCGGGCCGCGCGCTCTGGGACAGCTACGCGTCGGTGTACCGGCTGGCCGTCGGGCTCTTCCTCGCCGTCGTCGTGGGAACCCCCTTGGGGCTCTTGCTCGGACACTCCGTGCGGACCTTCCGCTGGCTCGCGACGCCGCTGAACTTCCTGCGCAGCATCTCGCCGCTGGCGTGGATCCCCTTCGCCGTCGTCTGGTTCGGCGTGGGAGACTGGCCGGTGGTCTTCCTCGTCTTCGTCGGCACCGTGCTCCCGTGGATCTTCTCCAGCGCCACCGCCGTCACCACCGTCCCCGAGGTTTACTTCCAGGTCGCCCGCGACCACCGGGTGGAGGGCACGGCGCTCTTCTCGGACATCATCTTCCCGGCGATGCTCCCGACGCTGGTGCGGAACTTCCGCGTGATCGCCACACTGGCGTGGGTGATCCTCGTGCCGGCGGAGATGCTCGCGGGGCGCGAGGGCCTCGGCTTCGCCATCATGGACGCGCGCAACGGCATGCGCCTCGATCTGCTGATCTTCAACATGCTCTTGATCGGCGCCTTCGCGCACCTGCAGGATCTGTTCCTCGCGCGGCTGCTGCGACACCCGACACTAAGGTGGGGCCATGCGCGCTGAGCACCTCTCCACCCAGGGCCTCGGCTTCGCCTACCAGGGCCGCGAAGTCTTCCGCGACCTCACGCTGCAGATCGCCCGCGGAGAGTTCCTGGCGATCGTGGGCCCGAGCGGCTGTGGCAAGACGACGCTCCTGAAGCTCTTGGCGGGCGACCTCGCGCCGACGCGCGGGAGCGTTCTCGGGCAGGGCCGCACCCACCGCGTGCACCAGCAGTCGGGCCTGCTGCCCTGGCTCACGGTGAGCGAGAACATCGACCTCGGCGCTCGCGGCGTGGCGCCGGAGCTGCTGCGGGATCGAGCGGAGCTCATCCGCGTGCTGCGCCTCGAGCAGCACCTCGCGAGCTACCCCTACGAGCTCTCCGGGGGCCTGCGCCAGCGCGCGGAGCTCGCGCGCGCGCTCTACGGGAACCCCGAGCGCCTCTTCCTCGACGAGCCCTTCTCTTCCCTCGACTACCTCACGCGCCTGGAGACGCGCGACTTCCTCTCGCAGGTGCTGGTCGGCAAGGAAAGCACGGTGGTGATGGTCACGCACGACGTCCCCGAGGCGCTGCACCTCGCGGACCGGGTGATCGTGCTCGGCGGAGCTCCGGCCGAAATCCGCACCATCATCGAGCGGCCAGAGGTGACTCCGGCGCTGGTCGACGAGGTCCACCGGTGGCTGCGATGAAGACGAAGTCCCTGCTCCTCGGTGTATGCGTGGTCGGCGCTCTGCTCGGTGTGCTCAGCTGGCAGCGGATCGAGCGCGCGCGGCGGCCCTTCGACCAGGCGGAGAAGACGCTCAGCGTGGGGTTCCTCCCGGTGACCTGCCACCTCACGTGCCCGGTGACGGACTTCGCCACCAAAGCGAGCCGGCGCTACCGCTTCGTCTCCCAGCGCTTCACCGACTTCGCCACCGTCACCGAGGCCTTCAAGGCCGGTGCCCTCAAGGCGACTTTCTTCGTGGCGCCGCTGGCGATGAAGCTGCGGGCGCAGGGCGTGCCGGCGAAGATCGTCTACCTCGGCCACCGCGACGGCTCCACCGTCATGGTGCGCGCCACGGACCCGGCGCGCGACCTGCGCGACCTGCGCGGCAAGCGCTTCGGCATCCCCACGCGCTACTCGAACCAGTACCTGGTGATCCGCAAGCTCATGGCCGACCTCGCCATGGCACCGACGGACCTCGTCTTCGTCGAACTCCCGCCGCCGGAGATGCCGAGCGCGCTGGCGAGCGGCGCCATCGACGGCTACTTCATCGGCGAGCCCCACGCCGCCAAGGCCGAGCTCGACGGCACGGGCCGCGTGCTCCACCACGCCAAAGACATCTGGCCCCGGTTCATCTCCTGCGTCCTCGTCGTGCACGAGTCGCTGATCGAAGAGGATCCGCAGCTCGTCGCCGAGCTCGTGCGCGGCATCGCCGAGAGCGGCGAGTGGGCCGAGCAGAACCGCCTCAAGGCCGCCGAGCTGGTGGCCCCCTATTTCCGGCAAGACGAGAAGGTCATCCGCCACGTGCTCACGCAGCCGGCCGATCGCGTGAGCTACCGCCTGCTGACGCCCACGGACGCGGAACTCCAGGACATCCACGACCGCGCCATCGACGCGGGACTCTTCGAGCGCAGGGTTCCGATGGCCGAGCTCGTCGACCGGCGCTTCATCCCGAAGGACATCCTCCCCGCGGCGATCTAGCGCGGGCCGGTGTAGCGCGCGTCGAGCGCGAACTTCTCCGGCGCGTGCGCGCGGATCTGCGCGTAGAAGGCCATGATGGTGCGCATGTCTTCTTCGAAGTCGCCGGGCACGAGCACGAGGCCCAGGCCCGCGACTTTTTTCTGGTAATCGGCGAAGGCCAGCACGATGGGTACGCCCGCCTTCTGAGCGATGTGCCAGAAGCCCGACTTCCAGGCGCTGTTCGCCTTGCGCGTCCCCTCCGGAGCGATCATCAGCATGAGGTCGGCGTGCTGCTGGAAAAGCTGGGCCATCAGATCGGTGCTACTGCGCTGCTCGCCCTGCTTGATCTTCTCGCGGTCGACGCCGATGGCGCCGATGGGCCTCATGACGAGGCCCAGGGGAAACCTGAGCCACTCGTGCTTGATGACGAACTTCGCGTGCTTCACCCGGCGGGCGACGACCATCGCCGGGACGAAGTCCCAGTTCGAGGTGTGGGGCGCGCCCACCATCACGCAGGCGCGCGGCGTCTCGAGTAGGCGGTTCTCGTAGCGCCAGCCGCGCAGGCGAAAGAGCAGTTCGCAGGCGAGCTTGATCATGCGAAGAAGCGCGCCTGGAGGAAGTTCAGGAAGGGCGCCGTCTCGAGCTTCTTCCCGGTCGCGGCGAGCAGGATGTCCTGGGTGTCCTTCCCGCGGCCATAGCGGTGGACCTTCGCCGCCAGCCACTGCTGGAACGGGGCCACGTCGCCGCGCTCGACGCGCGCCATGAGGTCCGGGAACTCCTTTTCCATCGCCTCGAAGAGCTGGCAGGCGATCATCGTTCCCAGCAGGTAGCTCGGGAAGTAGCCGAAGGCGCCGCCGGGCCAGTGGGAGTCCTGCAGCACGCCTTCGGCGAGCGTCCGGGGCATCACGCCGAGGTACTTCTCGTAGGCACTGGCCCAGGCCGCGGGGAGCTCCTGCACGCCGAGCTTGCCGTCGAAGATGGCGCGCTCGAGCTCGAAGCGGATCATGATGTGCATGCCGTAGCTCACGGGGTCCGATTCGGTACGAATGAGGGAGGGCTTCACCTCGCTTCCCATGCGGAAGAGGTCGTCGGCGCTGAGCGCTCCGAGGTGCTCCGGCGCGTGCTGCTGGTACCACGCGTGCACCCAGCGGTAGAAGGCCGGCGACGTGGCCAGGCACACCTCCCACAGGCGCGACTGCGACTCGTGGAGGTCCATGCCGTTGGCCTGCGCCAGGGGCGTGCCCGGCGCCTGCGTCGGCAGCTGGCGCTCGTAGAGCGCGTGGCCGAGTTCGTGCACGGTGGAGAGCAGCGACATGAGCGGATCGTTCTCGTCGTAGCGCGTGGTGATGCGCACGTCGCTCGGGTGCAGCGAGGTGCAGAAGGGGTGCACCGAGCGCGCCGCCGTGAGGAACTCGCGCGGGAACTTCATCCAGTCGATGACGTCGTGGCAGATCTTCTCTTGGACCGCGACGGGGACCGACCAGGAGAGGCCGTGGGCGGGTCTGCGCTTTTCGATGAGCGCCTGGAGCTTGGGCCGCAGCTCGCCGAAGAGCGCGCTGACGGTGGCCGAACTCATGCCCGGCGAGAACTCCTCGAGGAGCGCGTCGTACGGATCTTTCCCCTCGGCGATGCAACGGGCCTGCTCTTTCGTGAGCCGAATGATGGTTTCGAGGTGCGGCGCGAACTCGGCGTAGTTGTTTTCTTTCTTGGCCTTCTGCCAGGCGCCGTGGGCGCGCGCGGTGGCCTCGGTGAGCTCTTCGACGAGCTTCTGCGGCACGAGGGTGCGCTTCTTGATGTCGCGCACGGCCTTGCGGAGCGCTTCCTTCTCCACCGGATCGGTCGCCGCCGCGTGCGCTGATTCCGCGGCCGCGAGGTAGCTCGCCGACGAGGTCTTCTCGTGCAGCAGGCCCGCGAAGAAGCTCATGGTTTCGCCGCGCCACTCGGCGGTGCCCTTCGGCATCTGCGTCTCGAAGTCCCAGTGGACGAGCGTGTAGGCGCTGCTGAGGTGCGCGATCTCGCGCGAGAGCTGGTAGTAGTCTGACATCGAAGCCTCCTCGGAAGTGGAGGCGATCTTAGCTCCTAATCGGCCAGCGCGACAAGCTCATCCACGTCGGCGGGAAGGTTGAGCGCCGCTTCGTCCCAGTCGAGGGCCTCCACCAGGAGCTCAAGTCCTTGATCGTCGGTGGAGAGATCCGCCTGCAGCAAGAGTACGCAGAGGGCCACGGCCACCGCGCCGAGCGAGAGTTGCCACCGGCCGATGAGCGTAGAAGTTTCGAGCCGCGGGGCACGCACCTGCGAGGGAAGGGGAGGAGCGTGCCGGCGCACGAACTGATCGAGTTTGTCGAAGTCGCTCATAGCTCAAATCCTTTGTGGCGCAGGCGCTCTCGGAGCCTCGCCTTAGCGTGAAAGAGGCGTGATTTCACGGTGCCTTCGGGGATTTCGAGGATCCGTGAGATGTCTTTTAGTCCGAGGTCTTCGTAGTAGTGAAACACCAGCAGAGCACGATTGTCGTCGTCGAGTTCGAGCAGCGCTTCGCGGATAGCGCGGGCCTCCGGACTGAGTGAGGCGTCGACGCCGGTCTCGGCCACGTCGTCGGTGACCGTGCGGCGTGGGTGCGCCCGAAGCCAGTCGCGCGCGGTGTTCAGAGCGACGCTAAAGACCCAGGTCTTCAGCGAGCTCCGGAAGGCAAAGTTCGGGAGCGCCCGCCAGGCCTTGAGAAAGGACTCTTGTGTGAGCTCCTCCGCCACCGCCCGGTTACCGACCATCGCGCAGACGAAGCGCTCGACGCTAGCCGCGTGGCCGGCGTAGAGCGCTTCGAAAGCGGCCTGGGTCTTGGCGACGATCATGACTTACTTACTCGTCTTTTTGTTTCGTCGTCCTTCGCGCCGCTCGCGCCAGTGGCTCCGCTTTTCGTTGAACTGCACGCGCTGCTCTTCGTTCAGGATCCCACGCACCGCCAGCATGCTCGTGAAGTGCGATCGGCGCATCTCGGCCTGTGCCTTCTCGAGGACTTCGAACTTCTTGGTGAGCTCCGCGTCCGTCGACTTCGGGTTGTCCATCGCCGCCCTGAACTCCGCCTGCGCCTTGTCCACCTGCGCGCGCTTCTCTTCGCGGGCCTTCTTCTGCTGCTGGCGCAGGCTCGTCATTTTTTCTTCTTGCTCGGGTGTGAGGTTGAGCTCCTGGCGGAGTTTCTCGTGGCGCTCTTTTCCTCTCTTCCCTTCGTGCGCGAAGGCCAGTGGAGCGAGCAGGCCAAGGGCCAAGACGAGGGCAACGGACTTCATGGGGGATCTCCTTGTTGGCGTTCATCAGTGGACGCTTAAAGTTTAGACGTGAAGAGCTCCGGGAGGGTTCATTTTTTCTTTGTCCGCAGCCTCTTTCTCACACCTTAGGGGCAACATAGGGGCAGTCTTTTCCCGGATTCAAGGAGTTATGACGCAATGAGATAATCTCTTTAATTACGGGATGTTCTTGGGAGGGACATCCTTCAACGCCGCAACCAAGGAAGGTGCCGCTTGAAGATCACTCTCTTGTTTCTTGGACTCACGTTCTTTCTCACCGCTTGTAACTCCACCCCCGATAATTGCACGAAGGTCGCCCTCCAGCAGGAGAGCGAGGAAGGCGCCACGATCTCTAGCGAGTGTACGCCGGGCGCTGCTCCCGGGGACGAGGTGGTGGAGGTACCGCCGATCTTAGAGCCGATCGAGGGCGACGTGCCGGCGGTGGCAGGGCTCTTCGCCGCGAACGTGAGCTTCACCAACTTCACCTCCGCCGACGTCGATAAGGTTCAGGAAGCCCTGGGACTCATCCAGCGCATCGTGCGGACCAAGAAGTTCCGCGACCGCGTCCTCCGGCACAGCTACCAAGGGAGTTTCCAGTTCGTGCAGAACAACGGACTCAGCAACGAACAGATCTACAAGATTCTCCTCGACGGCGCCGAGACGCTGAAGCCCGAGGTCAATCACATCATGGACCTTCAGCTCGAACTCTACACCAATAACACGACGAGCACCGTCGGCTACACCTACCCGAACACACTCAAGATCTGGATGAACCGCAAGTTTTTCAACCGCTACAACTCCGCAGAAGTGGCGCGCAACATCTTCCACGAGTGGACTCACAAGCTGGGCTTCGGCCATGACTCGAACGCCACGGCCCGCCGTCCCTACTCGGTGCCCTACGGGATCGGCACCATCATCCAGGAGCTGGCGCTCGAGCTATAGCTTGAGCGCTTTGAAGATTCCCATTCCGACCAGCATCGCCGCGAGGAAGATCAAGACTCCGGGTGCAAGGCCCGCGGC
>DAIPJL010000204.1:0-5092 GCA_036770305.1 Bacteriovoracaceae bacterium
AGCAAGAGAGCCTTGGGTTGGAACTTTTCCACGCCTTCTTTGACGCCCGCGAGCGTGAGGTGCAGCGTCTCGCGCGAGACGTCGAGCGTGTAGGGGACGGCGCCGACGTTCACGACGGCTTCGAAAGTCGCCCAGAAGGTCATGTCCGGCAGCAGCACCTTGTCGTCCTTGCCGACGCCCGCTGCGCGCAGGGCGACCTGGATGGCGTCGGTGCCGTTGGCGCAGCCGATGGCGAAGGGAGCTTCGGTGTAGGCCTTGAGGGCGGCTTCGAACTGGCCCACGACCGGGCCGCCGACGAAGTGGCCGTTCTTGATGAGCTCGGTGGCCTTCTGGCTCACGGTTTCGAAGAAACCGGGCTCGTAGCGGAGAATATCGATGAAGGGGACTTTCATAAAACCTCTCTGGTGAGGGCCCTATGATAGCGCAAAGAAATAAGGTGCGATAGCGGCTTACTTAGACTTCGGGCCTTGACGCAGCCAGCGTTCGAGGATGAGCGCGGCTTTGCGCGCGGCACGGGGATCGCGCTGGAGCTGGTCGTTGAGCTTGCGGACCATCTGCTCGACGGCGCGCTTCTCTGCTTGAGCGTGAGAGGGTGTGGAGTAGAGCTTCGCGAACTCGCCCACACCCTTCTTGGGTGCGCCCATGGTGAACCCTAGACGGCTTCGGCGACGCGCGGACGGGACTTGTTGCTGGCCACGCGGTCCATGTGCTCCTCGATGATCTGGTAGAGCTCGAGCTTCGTCGTCTTCGGGTCCATGCCTTCGGGCATCACCGAGTAGATCATCTCACCGTTGTACTCGGCGAAGATGAACCAGGTGTGGCCGATGCGCTGGAACAGGACGTCTTTCGAAGATGGTTTCTTGTGGGTAGTGGTGTTCGTCATGGCTCTCCTCCTGAGAGATGCGTTCGGACTTCCTGTCCGAGGCTGTGACAAACTTTTCGTCGGCCTGCGTATAAACTTTAGACATTTTTTTAGGCGCAGAAAAAAATAATTCCCGAGCGCGCTAGTAGGACGACTGGAAGCCTACGCCGGCGCCGAAGCTGAACACCGGGTCTGGCCGATACGTGCTCCCGCGGGACTCGTTCCACCACTGCGGGCGGTTCGTGTCCGTGTTGGCGACCAGTCCGCTGGAGGCTTCGAACTCGCCCCACACGCCGACGAAGAGGTCGGCGTCCGCCAGCACGTTGAGCCACTGCCACTGGCCCCCGATCCGGCTGGCGAAGTTGAGGCCCCGGAAGGCGCGGACCTCCTGATCGCCACTGGCGTTTTCGGTCTGGGACACGGCCAGCTGCGTGAAGTGCACAAGAGCGGCCCAGCTCAGGACGAGGCGCTGGCGCTCTGCGCTCCAGGCGTCGAAGCTTAGCTGCGGCCCCCCCCCGAGGCGCAGGACATCTTCCCGCGAGGTGCGACCCTGTAGCCGGTACTCGTTTCCGGACACGCGCAGAAGCCCCAGGCCCCCGACGTGCCAGCGTTCCCCGATGTCTTTGCTCAGGATCTTGGACATGCTGGCGGCGAGCTCGAGCTGAGGCCCGTAGCCTTCGGAGGTGATCCGCCGCGGGTAGGCGTAGGTGAGCGACTCCGGACTCGCGAGCGAGAGTCCCAGCGTTCCACGGATCGACTTCACGCGATGGAGTGGGTAGTTCGCGGGCAGTGGCTCGAGGAGGCGGTAGTCGGTCGGATCGTTCCGGGAGCTCGCCGGAGCCTGCGCGAACTCGCGCCGGTCGCCGGTGAGCAAGAAGACGTGTTCCTTGAGGAGCCAGACGTCACGGCCGAGCTTGTCTTTGCTGAGGATGAAGTCCGAGCCGTCGTAGTAGTTTTCGATCTCCGGCTTCAGCGTGAAGGGGTCGTTCGGGTCCTCCGAACTCAGCCGTTCACCCTCCGGGAGATCGCCGTAGGCCGTCCGGTCGACGAGCACCACGCCGTGGACGAAGACGCGCTCGCCCCGCCGCGCGTACTGCACGACCCGCGCCTCCCGAGACGGCTTCTCGAACATGGGAGCTTCCAGCACCGTGACCATCGCCTCTCCCGCCGCGAAGGCGCGCAGCGATAGGAACACGAAGCAGACGAGCGCGTGCCTCACCATGCCAGCCCCTGGGTGACGTGGAGGGCGAAGAAGTCGTTGTTCTGCACGGAGGTTTTCTGCGCCACGAGCTCGTCGCGCGTGCGAAGGCGTGGCCAGTCACGCTGCCACGCCACGCCCCAGCTCCACGGGCCGAAGCGGTTCTGCAGGCTGCGTTCCCAGCCGAGCACCAGAGACGCTGTGCGGAGGGCGAGGTCGGTGTCGAGGCCCGGCGCTCGCAGCGAGAGGGTGCCGAAGGGCGAGAGGCGGCCTTCGACGAAGACGCGCCAGGGGAAGCCGCCGGCCTCGAACTGCCGCGACTTGGCGATCACACCGACGCCGACGTTCTGGTACCCCACCTCGGCGCTGCTCGAGCGGTAGCTCCACTGCTCGAGGTTGGCGGTGAAGCCGAGCAGGAAGCGCTGGCGGAACTCCGCGAGCCACCGAGCGCCGATCTGGTACCCGCTCGCGGAGCGCGCGGCGGTGTCGCGCAGGACGTCGGAGGTCCAGTTGGCGCTCGCGACGCCGTAGCTCAGGCCCAGCTCGAGGCGCTGGTCGAAGGCGGCGTCAAAGGGGGAGATATTTTTTCTTTCACTGATCGGAGAGTAGCTCAGCGGCTCTTCCGCCATGGCGGTGATGGGCTTCACGTCTTCCAGAAAAGCCGCGCTCACCCGATGAGTGAGCTCCCCGCTGGCGTTGCGTACGTAGTGGAAGCCCTCGGAGTCCGTGAGCGCGTGCACCTGGAGGAGCACCGCGCGCTTGGTGATCGTGAAGTCGCCGCTCTTCAGCTCTTCGATCTGCGCCGGTTGGCGCAGAGCCTTTTGCACCAGCGGGCTCGCGAGAATGGCCTCCCGCGAGGTGCGCGGCTCGGGGAAGTTGCCGCGCGCCGGTTTGACGGTCGGGGCGAGCCCGAAGCGCGGCGGCTCGCGGAAGCGAGACTCTAGCTGCTCGAGGATCTTGAGCTCCGTCTGATCCTCGGTGGACTGGGCAAAGGCGCTCAGACTCAGGCTCAGCAGGAGTGCGATCACACGCCCACCCGGCGCAGCAGCTGGTCCGACTTCACCAGCGCCTGATAGTTCCCGGGCCACTCGACGACATCGGCCTTCAGTTCACTACTCTCGATCCATTTCCAGTTTTCGTGTTCGTGCGGGTCGAGGGTGGGTTTCCACTGCGCTTCGAGCACGAGGAGGAAGGCGTGCTCTTCGACTTTCTTTTCCCGCCGGTCGGTGAAGTGCTCCACGAGAGGCAAAGCCTGCAGCTCGACGATGTCCTCGAGCCGAAGGCCCGATTCTTCCTGGGCCTCGCGCAGGGCCGCCTCTTCGTAGGTTTCGCCGGCCTCGACAGAGCCGGTGACGTTCTGCCAGAAGTGGCCTCGCTCTTTGTTGGTCTTAAAGATCAGGTAGCTCCATGACCCACTCGGGGCCCTGGCGGCGAGCACGACTTGGACTTTGCGATGTTTGTCTTCCATGACTCTTCTATGATGCCCGAAGTCCTTACTTTTCTCCACTGATCTTGCGCCCATTGCGCGCCGCGCGCACAGGCTTTGTCTGTGCTTGTAATTTGCCGCTTGGAGGGCCTTCTGCTAGTCTGCCCAGCATGGATAACATCGGTTCGATCATCTTCACGATTGCGCAGTCTCTGCCGGGCTTCCTGCTGGCGGTTGTCGTGCACGAGTGGGCCCACGCGCGCATGGCCCTGCGTTTCGGTGATCGCACAGCGCAGATGGCGGGCCGGCTGACTTTCAACCCTGCCGCCCACTACGACCCCATGGGGACGATCGTGTGGCCGGTGATCTCCGCGATGCTGGGCTGGGCGGTGATCGGTTGGGCGAAGCCGGTGCCCGTCGACGTGCGCAACTTTAAGAACATCCGTCAGGGCATCTTCTGGGTGAGCTTCGCTGGCCCACTCTCGAACATCATTCTCGGAACCCTGTGCGCCTTCACCGTCGCGCTCGTGGCCACGCACGTCTCCCCGGGCTTCGCCTACTACAGCATCATGATCGGCATGCTGAAGTACGCCGTGTTCATCAACTTTATCCTCGCGGGCTTCAACCTCATTCCGCTGCCGCCGCTGGACGGCTCGAAGATGGTGTCGAGCTTTCTCAAAGGCCCGGCCCTTTACCAGTACGAATCCTTGGCCCGCTACGCCCCGATGATCATGTTCGGTGTGCTGGCGCTTTCGATGGTGGGTATCCCCACTCTGGGCTACCTGCTCTTCCCCTTCCAGTGGATCGGGCAGAAGCTCATTTTTGTGTTCTACGGGCTGCTCTCCCTCCTATAGTTTTTTGTTTGGCCTTTCGGCTGCCTTGCGTCGTCAAATTGCCTCTAGAAAAAACTGCAAAAGCCTTGAATTTATGAGGCATCTGAAAGATTTAATCAGGTTTCAGATGTGCGAAAGAAATGACATACTGTCGGGGCAAACCAGGATGGTTTTGACGCACACACATTTGAGGGACGTTCATGTCTGAGACCGAAATTCTGGTCCGCATCGATCAATTCGACGGGCCCTTAGCTTTGTTGCTCCATCTCATCCAGCGCGAAGAAGTCACCATCCGCGAGCTGGACGTCACCACCATCACTTCCCAGTACCTCGATTACCTGCAGAAAATGCAGGACCTCAACTTCGACATCGCCGGCGAGTACCTCTTCATGGCCGCCACCCTGCTCTGGCTGAAGAGCCAGACGGCGGTGGAAGAGTCCGAAGACAGCAAGCTCAAGTTCCAGAGCGGTGACGAGGGCATCCAGATCACCACGCGCGGCGAGCTCATTCGCCGCCTCGAAGAGCTCGAGCGCTACCAGCGCCTGGGTCAGAAGCTCTGGGCCCTCCCGAAGAAGGGCCATGAGATTTTCGTGAAACCGAAGGTCGACCGCAAGGCCGTCGAGAACAGCATCCTCACTCCCATCGACCTGCAGCTGCTCACGACGACGATGATGGACCTCATCCGCCGCGAGAAGCGCAAGTACACCGTCGTGAAGCGCGACCGGCTCTCGATCAAAGAGAAGCTCATCCACCTCAAGGAGACGCTCAAGCTC
>DAIPJL010000205.1:0-5071 GCA_036770305.1 Bacteriovoracaceae bacterium
CCGACGGCGACCTCGAGGAAGGTGTTGTTGAGCGCGCTGCTGGTGACGGGCGCGACGTTCCAGATCTGCAGGTTGTGCTGCGCCCCTTGGACCGCGTCGACCACCACCCGCGGGTCGAGGCGGATTTTGAAGAGCCGGTCCTTGTCGTCGTAGCTGATGAGGTTCGACAGCAGGATCTGGCCCTTCTTCTTGAGGTACTCGGCGCCGGCGGTGGCGAAGGGGTTGTGGGTGAGGTCCAGCGAGAGCAGGCGCCAGAGATCATCGCTGGGGTTCAGCGAGGTGTACTGCGTCTGGAGGCTGCGCAGGTAGGCGAGCTGTTCGCGCAGCTGGCGCGCGCGCTGCTGATCGAGGGGTTCGGTGGTCTCGGTGAGATCGATGTTGAGCGCCGCCAGAGACTGCGCGAGGTAGACCTTGAGGAGGTCGAGGAAGAAGCGCTGGTTCTGCGACGTGCGGTCGAAGCGCAGCTGGCGCTCACCCTCCAGCAGGCGGATGGACTTGGCGTCCAGGCCCAGCACGCCGTCGGCCCCCATGCGGGTCTCGAGCACGATCTCGAAGGGCAGGCCCTCGGTGACCTCGCGCATGTTGGTGGCGAAGCGCTTGCCGATGAAGCCGGAGTTCATCAGGCCGAGCAGGTAGGAGAGGTCGATGTTGATCTTCCCGCGCAGGATCACGCCGGGGATGTGGGGCGCGAGGATGGCGTGCGCCTCCTTCACCCAGTACTGGCCGTCGGCCTCGATGTCGCGCACGTAGTTCATCGCACCGCTCAGGAGATCCTGGCCGATGCGCTGGGTGAGCAAGGGCCTCCCGGTGTTGGCCGGGTCACTCTGCTGGAGCGCGAGCGCGTCGATGGTGAGGCGCCGGTCGAGGTCGGCGTAGAAGGCGCGGGCGCGGGCCTTGCCCTCGTCGAGCGCGCCGAGGTACTCGGCCTCGGGGTCGGCGAGGAAGACCTCGTTCTGCGTGCTCAGGCGCCCCCGCAGCCGGGCACCTTCGGCACTCAGGAAGCTTTCGATCTCGCGCCGGTACTGCGGCGGCAGCTGCGCCTCCTGCACGTTCTCCGCGCGCAGGAGACTCTGGAAGTAGCTCTGCACCTGGCGCTGGGCCTCCTGGTGGTTGCCGTACTGGGCGTAGAGTTCGCGGCGGACCTCGTCGAGCGAGCGGCGGTCGCGCGCCTCGTCTTGGTTGTACTGGTTCACCCAGTAGTCGGAGGGTTTTCCGATGCCGGCCACCAGACGGAACACCATGTAGCTGCGCGTGCCGCTCAGCAGATCGGGCCCGAAGTACCACAGCCGCAGATCCTTGATCTCCTGGAAGGGTTGCAGCTGCGAGAAGTAGTTGAGGTTCAGCTTCACCGCGATGGTCTTCATGGTCTCGTTCACCACGAAGCCGTTCGAGTCGATGATCTCTCGCATCATGGTCATGGCGTCCGGGTTGCGCACGCTGCGCGCGGTCTGCTCGTAGACGTAGTGGACGAGGTCGCTGTTGGCCATGAGAGTCTGGATCACACTCGCTCCGACGCTGAAGACGGGGAGGTAGTCGTCGCCGTTGACCGTCAGGCGGTGGAACTTAAGTCGGAAAAAGCGCGTCTGCGAGGCCTCCTTCATGGGCGGGAAGCTCACGGCGATCTCGAAGCTGTGATCCCGCGGAGCGCCCGCCGGAAGCGTCTGCCCGAAGTTGAAGAGGCGCTCCAGCGGAAAGTGGAGCACGCCGCGCACGCTCAAGATACGGGTGTTGGGGTCCATGCGTACGAAGTCGATGCGCTTGATGACCGGCGAGCCCTGAGCGAGCTTCAAGAGCTCGCGCTCGATGGTCTGGAGCGGAACCCCGACGTTGACCAGCGGCTCGTCGGTCTGCTGGAACTGGGCCGGAGAGCGCTGCTTGGGGTTGCAGGCGAAGAGCAAGCTCGACATAATAAGAAGGCCGATGAGTCGCATGAGCTTAATCCTTTTTCATGATCGCTGCCTTATCGGTGAGTTGCGGCCCGGGCCCAAAATAAAAGAGTAAAAAGGTCTGCTTATGAGCACTTATCCTGCGAAGTCCAAGGCCCTCTTAGGCCTTCTGATCTTGAGCGCCTGCGCCACACCTGCGAAGAGCCCGCGGCCCTTCGACTGGCAGGGCCATCGCGGGGCCCGCGGCCTTTTTCCCGAGAACACCATCGAGGGCATGCACCGGGCCCTCGAGTACCCCGTTCGCACCCTCGAGCTCGACGTGGTGATCACGAAGGACAAGCGCGTGGTGCTGAGCCACGAGCCCTGGATGGAGGGGGAGATCTGCCTCGATCCTCGGGGAAGGCCCATCCGCGATAAGTCCCATCGCATCTTCCACCTCGAGGCCCGGGCCCTCGAGCGCTATGACTGCGGATCGAAGCCGCACCCGCGCTTTCCCCAGCAGCAAAAAAAATTCGCCCACAAACCGCTGCTGGCCGACCTCGTGCGTGCCATCGAAGCCGCGCACCCGCAGCGCCGGATTTTCTATAACGTCGAGATCAAGTCCACACCCGAAGCCGAGGCCCAGGCGCTGCAGCCACCCTACCAGGAGATGAGCGAGCTGGTGGTGGCCGAGCTCTTGCGACTGCTGCCGGCACAGCGCTTTAGCATCCAGTCCTTCGACTGGCGCGTACTGCGCTACCTGCACGAGACGCATCCTCAGCTCACTCTGGTGGCCCTGCGCGAAGAGGCCTACGAGGTCACGGGAGTCATCCGCGAACTCGGCTTTAGGCCGCAGGTCTTTTCTCCTCACTTCAAACTGCTCACCGCGCAGCAGGTCCGGGAGCTCCAGGGCCTGGGGATTCGGGTCATTCCCTGGACAGTGAACACTCTGGAGGACCTGCGGGCGGTCAAGGCCCTCGGGGTGGACGGGATCATCACCGACTATCCCGATCGGATAGGGGCGGTAAAAAACGACTAGCGTGCCGCAGGCCGTGGGCGTGCTAAATTAGAAAGCGGGAGAGGGTTTATGAATTTTCGTGTTCCGCTGCTTTGTCTACTGCTCACAGCACCACTGGCGCGGGCCGCGGAGAGCTGTTACCCCGAGGATGCTCCACTCACGGCGGCCATCGAAACGCTCTCGCTGGACGTGCTCGCTGCCACCGATAAGCTCTTCACGCGCGTCGTCTCCATGAAGATTCGCATGGCCGGCAGCGGGGACATTTCCATCCTGCTCAACGACGCCGGCGAGGTCGAAGCCGTGCGCATTAACTACCAAGACGGCAAAGACGTGCGCGTGCTCACCGTGACCGCCGAGGAACTCAACCGCGGCCAGCTCCTCCAGCTGGCGGGCCAGGAGGGCAAGGCCTCGCCGCTGCGACTTTCGGTGAAGCGCCCACCGGGCCTTAACCCCGCGACCGGCGGAGAGTTTAACCTCGAGATCGCCACGGACCTCGCGCCCTTGAAGCTGGCCAACTACCCCGTGCGCCTGGCGAAGTCCGGGGACGCCTGGGTGCTGAACTCCGCCGAGGGCCGCGTGCGCGAGGTGGTGATCCACCCGAGCGTGGGCCTCACCGGGTGGCGCGGCACCTTCACGCGGGTGGAGCTCAAGTAGCCCCTAGCGCTCGTAGCAGTTGATCGAATCGAAGGCGCTGGTCACGCGGTCGTTGAAGTCGCGCAGCCAGAAGGTGCGCGTGCGCGTCTGGCCGCGGTAGATCGTTTCCCAGTAGTACTCCGTCTGCGTCTGTCCGTTCTGCGTGCGGATGTTCACCATGCCCCGGCACTCGATATCCACCTGGGTTGAGTTCCACACGTCCACCTGGACCTGGTTGTTGAAGCTCCACACACGGGCGCGCACGTTGACGTAGTCTCCGGGGCGCTTGTCCTCGGCGTGCAGGGACATAGCTGCCAAAATAACGAGTACGAATGTTAACGACTTCACAAAAGACCTCCCTGTTTTCTTAACATTAAGCCTACGGGTTTTTGCGACTCTTCGTCTAACCCTAAGTCATTACAGCCGGGGTCAGATCTTAAGGTGTCGGGTCTGAAAACATTAAGTTAGAAAGCTTCGCGCCGAAGACGATCAGCGGTTAAACTCTTAAGGTCCCCACCGCCAGGCCTTCGTGGGATAATCACTGAATGAGGCGCTCCATGAAAAAGTATCGTGTGCTGCTTGTCGACGACGAACCGGAAATCCGCGACTGCCTGCAGGTCCTCGCCACCAAGTCGGACCTCGAGTTCGACCAGGCGCCCGATGGCCGCGCTGCCCTCGACATGATCCTCAGCACCGACTACGACTGCGTGGTGAGCGACATCAAGATGCCGCGCATGTCGGGCATCGAGATGCTCAAGGCCCTGCGCCACAAAGGCAAAGACGTGCCGGTGGTCTTCATCTCGGCCTTCGCCACCGAGGACTTCGCCAAGGAAGTCTGCGACTACGGCGCGGTGAAGCTCTTGCACAAGCTCGAGATCCTCAAGGTGCGCGAGCGCATCCAGGAGGCCATCGACTTCAAGGCCGAGCTGCAGGCGATCAAGAAGAACGCCGATCCGATGGGCGACGAGTTCATTCAGCTCTTCCATAAAACCGGCACGGGCCGCTAGCCTCGGGCCATGGACGCCCATACCCACGACGCGAAGGCGCACGATTCCGTCTACATCCTGGGCCTAGAGGAAGTGCTGGCGGGCAAAGCGGTAGAGCAGTCCTTCTGCGCGGGGTTGCATCCCTGGGAACTTTCTAAGTTGCCTCAAGGCATGAGTGTGGAGCAAGTGCTTGCTCCTTTCCGTGGCTCGGCCGATTTCGTCGCCATCGGCGAAACGGGGTTGGATCATCTGCGTCCTGATCCAGCTCTTCAGCTGCGGATATTCCTTGAGCACTGGCGCTTGAGCGAGAGCTGGCAAAAGCCGCTGGTGCTCCACTGCGTGCGCGCGCAGAGTGAGATCATCGCTTTGTTGAAAAAACACCCCGCCGCCATGCCCTGGCTGTGGCACGCCGCCAGCATCCCCTTGCCGCAGCTGGAGCAGCTCCTCGGGCTGCACCCGCAGCTGCATTTTTCCTTCGGCCCCAGAGAAATCCGGCGGGCGAATTTCCAAGCGATGTGGGAGCTGATTCCTCCCCAGCGGCGGCTCATCGAAAGCGACGACTCCGGTGT
>DAIPJL010000206.1:0-5066 GCA_036770305.1 Bacteriovoracaceae bacterium
CATTGAGGAAACGCCGTGGCGCGGTCACCCGCGCCGCAGGGCCGTCGACGACGGCGAGGAGCTCCGCCTGAGCGGTCGCGTCGCTGCCCTTCGCAGGCCCTTGTCCGATGGCGCTAGCGCCGAAGGCCAAGCAGTGCTGCGAGATCTGCTGCGTGGCTCGCGCTCCGGCCTCAAGGGGGCTCGTCGCCACCGAGGTGACGAACGCGAAGACAAGCACGAAGGAGAGCGACCACTTCGAAACCATAGTTCAGTCTAGCACGAAGCCCGGCGTCTGGCGAAGGCCGCGAGCAGTTTCTTCTCGTGCTTTTCCATGAGAGTAGCCTCGACGGCTGAAATCTCGTGGTCGTAGCCCAGCAGGTGAAGAAAGCCGTGAAAGAAAAGGTGCACCAGCTCCTCTTCAAGAGAGATGCCGAACTCCTGGGCCTGCTGGCGCGCCTTCGGGAGCGAAATCACCAGGTCTCCGAGGAGCAGCTCGCCGGAGGCGGGGCCGAGGTCGAAGTCACCGGCCCGGACCTCCGCCTGGAGGGGGAACGAGAGCACGTCAGTGGTGCGGTCCTTCTTGCGAAACTCGCGGTTCAGCCGGCGCATCCGCGCGTCGCCGCACACCGTGAGCGAGAGCGCTGCGGTCCTCGCGGCGCGAGGCAGCTCCCGGGCCGCGACCGCTGCGGCAAGCGCCAGCCAGCGACGGGCCTTCGGCCCTAGCGCGACCGAGTGAGTGAGCGTCAGTGAAATTTTCGACATAGCTCCTTATAGCATGCTAGCCTTGATTCTAATAGCCGAGGATTCTATGAACTATCCTGAACTTGAGAACCTTATCCGCGTGGTGCGCAAACTTCGTGATCCCACCGGTGGCTGTCCCTGGGACCTCGAACAGACTCACCAGTCACTCCTGCGCTACCTGCTAGAAGAGTCCTACGAGTTCATCGATGCCGTTGAGAAGCACGATGTCTCCCTCATGCGCGAGGAGATCGGCGACGTTCTCCTTCAGGTGATCCTGCACTCCGTGATCGCCGAACAGGAAAACCGGTTTAACTTAGAAGATGTGGCCAAGGGGCTCGCAGATAAATTAGTGCGTCGTCACCCCCACGTTTTCGGAGACACGGAAAACAACCTGAGTCCGCAGGAAGTGCGCGAGCGCTGGGAAGTCATCAAGCACCAAGAGAAGAAGGCCAAGCGCTCGACCATCCCGGAAAAGCTGATGCACAATCCGGCCCTCAAAACGGCACACCTCATCGGCGTTGCCTCGTCGAAGGTGAACTTCGACTGGAGCGATCACCGGCAGGTGCTGCACAAGGTGGAGGAAGAGTGGCAGGAGCTGAAGGACGAACTCCCGCCGACCGGCCTCTACGACAAGGCACGCGTGAAAGACGAGATCGGCGACCTGCTCTTCAGCGTGGCCCAGCTGGCGCGCCACCTCGGCGTCGATCCGGAGGAGGCCCTGCGCGACGGAAATAAAAAATTCCTCAAGCGCTACCACCGCCTCGAAGCGCTCGCGGAGTCCGACGGGAAAGCCGTCGGCAAGATGTCCCAGCCGGAGATGGAGGAGCTATGGGTGAAGGCCAAGCAACTCACCAGGTAGCTCCACTCGCTGAGCGCTGGGTCCGCCTCACGAAAGAGACGCGCCTGCACCAGGCGCCCTACCCCATCGTCGGCCTCACCGGCGGCATCGCCTCCGGGAAATCCTCCGTCGCGCAACTCTTCAAAGAGCGAGGTGTTCCGGTGCTAAGCGCCGACGAGCTGGTGAAAGACATCTACCGCTGGCCGCTGACCAAAATCACTGTCGCGGCTCTTGCCCCTCAGGCACTGAAGGATGGCGAAGTCGACTTCCCCACTCTGCGCCAGTTGGTCTTTTCCGATGAGAAGCTCAAGCAAGAGATCGAAGCCTTCATCTATGCGCGTCTGCCCCAGGCCTTCCGTGATCGCGCAGCTCAGTTTGAAAATATCCCGTGGCTGGTCTACGAGGTACCGCTACTCTTCGAGCGACACCTCGAAAAGCTCGTGGACGTGAGCCTCGTCGTCTGGTGCTCGCGGGGGACGCAGCTCAAACGCCTTAAGGCGCGCGACCCGCTCACGACGGATGAGGTCGCCGAGGCCATCCTCAACGCTCAGCTCGCACTGGATGAAAAACGCAGAGGCGCAGACCTCGTGATCGATAACGATGGTGGCCCACGAAATGAGCTCGCCACCGCTGTCCAGGACGTCTACCAAAAGCTCACAGCGTCTAATTGAGCGCTGCCCACTCTGGTTCGTAGCTCCACTTGCGCTGGACCTTTTCGATGGGGTCCATGAACACGAGGCCCACGGCTGCGAGCTTCATCCCATCGCGGTTTTTGTTTCCGCGCCCGTACTTCGGGTCCCCCAAGACGGGGCACTCGAGGAGGTCGAAGTGACGCCGGATCTGGTGGAGGCGGCCAGTGAGCGGTGCTGCTTCCATCAGCAGGCGATTCTCCGGCAAGCGCTTGAGGATGCGGTAGCGCGTCTGAGCGCTCTTCCCATCCAGATCGTGGTCGATCAACCCCTGCTCGTTGAGGTTCGCCAGCTCGCCCGTCACAATCGCCCAGTAGGTCTTTTGAATCCTGTACTCTTGAAAGAGCTGCGAAAGTGCTGCGGCGGCTTTGGGAGTGTAGGCCACCACCGTCAGGCCCTCTGTCTCTCGATCAAGACGGTGCACGGGGAAAGGTTTCTTGCCCGTTTTCTCGATCGCATAAAGGAGACTCACGTGATCTCCCGCGTCCGTCCCTTGAGACATCACGCCGGCGGGCTTGATCCACACGCCGTAATTCTTGTTCTCATAAACACTCTGTGCATTATCGAAGGCTTTGAAGGCCAGCACCTTCGGGTCGTACGCTGTTCGAACTTGATCTTGCGGGTGCAGCTTCAGCCGACCGTCGCGCACACGCTCCCAGGGGCCTTTGCCGCGGAAGCGGAGTTGCACGGCGCCGAAGGCCAGCATCTTCTCGACGACCGGAGCGTCGAGCTTCGTCGCGCGCACGAGGGCCTCCGCCAGGCGTTCGCCGTCCGCCTTGGAGGCGATCTGGTAGGTCCTCACGCGTCGAACTCAGAGAGATCCTGCGCGCTCGCCGCCAGCGCCTGCTGGTCCTGCTGAGGCCACTTCAGGCACTCGTGCGCCTCGCTCTTGAGTCCCTGGACGAGCTCCTGGAGCTTGGCGATGATGAGCTCCTGGTCCTCGCGCATGGCCTCGAGGAGTTCGCGCGCGACCCGCTCGTGGGGAACCAGTTCGAGCACGAGGCGCTCGGCCGACGGGACGGGGCCCGTCGTCACCATCGCGAGCTTCGTGATCTGCACGTCGAACCCCGCCATGCTCTGGTCGAGGCTCGAGAGCGTGCGGTCGAGAGTGATGAGGAGTTCCTTCAGCTCGGCCGCCTGCGCGGCGCCCGCCGGAGTGATGTCGCTGAGCTCGCCGAGGAAGAGGTTAAACGCGCGCACCAGGCCCTTCTTCAGGTCCGCGAGCACCTGCTTCCCGTCTCGGTAGGCGGCTTTCGTTTTCTCAAGGTGCGAGATCGAGTCCTTGGCCTGGGAGAGGCGCTCCGAGAGCGAGCGAGTCGCCTCGAGAAGAGCGTCGCCGCGCTTGAGGGCGTGGCGGGACTCGGCCACGAGCGCGCTGTGCTCGATCCCGAACTCGTTGGTGAGCTGGTCCAAAGACACGAGCGCGTCGCGGATGTCCCGCAGTCCCGAGAGACGCCCGAGGAGGTTCTGGCCGCGCTCCTGGAACGCGAGGTCTCGGTCCGAGATTTCCTTCAGGAGGTCGTGGCGCTCGCTCTCGAGGAGCTGCGCCTGCGAGAGCAGGTCCCCGCGCACTTCGTTCATGCGGTGGATGGTGCGCGCGAAGCGCTCCCACTCCTGCGACAGGCCGACCTGGGACCACTGCTCCTTCAGGCGAGCTTCGGCTTCCACGCCCCAGGCTTCCGCCTCGAGCGCGGCGAAGGCTTCGCGGATCGGCGCGAGCAGCAGCTGTCCCTGGGCGACGATCGCGTCCTGCACGAAGGCCAACGGGTAGAACACGACGAGGAGCTTTGGCTTCTTACCGGCGACCGGAGCGACGTGGAGCTCGAGGGGCACGGTCACCCCGTCCGGCATCTTCCACTTCACCTGCCAGACGCCCGGTGCGGCGTCGTGGAGCGCGCGCTCGATCGCCCCGCGCTCGTTCGTGACCAGGTTCTCTTCGATGCTCTCCCAGGCGCGGCTCTCGTGCTCGAGGTCCTCCGGCTCCAGGCCGAACTGCTCGCAGAAGAGTTCGTTGGCCCAGGCGAGCCGGCGCTCGTGATTGATCAGGGCCGCGGCGAAGGGCAGGCCAAGGGCAAACTCCTCACCCAGCCGCAGGCGCTTCTTCAGGTTCTTAAGCGCGTGGGCGATCTCGTCCCGGCGCTGAGGAGCGAGCGCCGAGAGCCAGCTCGCATCGCCCTCGTAGACCCGCCGGGCGAGCACCTCGTTGAGACGTTCGTCGCTCGCGCGCAGCTGCGCGGCCTGCGCGCGGGCGCTCACGGCGGAGACGAGGGCCCAGCCGACCGCGAGGAAGGCGAAGGTCGCCCAGAGCCAAGCAACGACGCGCGCGTTCCGTTCGCGGGCCTGGGCCTCGAGCCCACCGACGGCGAGCTCGGCCCGGGCGACCCACTTCGCGAGAGCTTCTTCGGTGCGCTCGCCGATGTCCCCCTGGCCCCGCCGGGCCTGGTGGAGTTCGAGGAGCATCTGGGTCTCCTGGCGGATTCCTTCCAGCTGCTTCAGCACCTCGTTCTTGTCCGCCTCGTCGAGCGCGGAATTTTTGATGAGGGCGACGGTAGCCGTGAGATCGGATTCCATGTAGCGCACGAGCGGCGACTCAACGCGGAGGTTGAGCTGGAGCTCTCGCGCCCGGGCCTCGAATCGCTGCAGCATGCGCGCGAGGTTCTGCCAGCGCCTCCCCTCCGCCTGCACCCGCAGGCGCCTGGCCTTTTCGCTGACCGTCTGCAGGAGCTCGTCGGGCCTCGACAGGGTCGCCGCGTTGGTGATCTCTCTGGCGAAGGCTTCGAGCTGCTTGGCGAGCTCGGCGCCGCGCGGAACGCCGAGGG
>DAIPJL010000207.1:0-538 GCA_036770305.1 Bacteriovoracaceae bacterium
TCGTTATTCTCCCTTGATGAGGTTGCGCTCTCGTGTTGAATACCCTTCGCGCGCAGGGGCCGAGAAGTCGAGATCCGCCGCGCTCGTGCTTTGTCGCCCACCTGGTTTTCGGCGCGCGACCACCTGGGCGACAAAGCGGCGGCGCTGCGATTTCAGGAGTTCCCAAAGATTTTTTTTTCTTCAATGATCGGTTCATGCATCTGACCCAACGGTCACGAGCACACCAACCTGCAAGGAGTGTCTGAATGAATCTTTCGAAGAAACTTTTCCTCGTCCTCATGGCCTCGCTCTCGGTCTCCGCGATGGCGCAGAGTCTCCAGCTCGGCTGGCCCAGCACCGGCGGCAACGGCTGTCCGCAGGGCTCGGTCTCGGCGAACCTCTCGCCCGATGGCCGCGAGCTCTCCATCCTCTTCGACCAGTTCGTCGCGGAGGCGGGCCCGGCCACTGGCCGCACCATCGACCGCAAGAGCTGTAACATCTCCGTGCCGATCACGGTCCCCGGCGGCTACTCGGTCTCTATCGTGCAGGTCGACTACCG
>DAIPJL010000207.1:548-5055 GCA_036770305.1 Bacteriovoracaceae bacterium
CCACCGCGCGCTTCTCGGCCGAGTACTTCTTCGCAGGGATGCGCGGGCCCTTGCTCCAGCGCCAGTTCGTGGGAGCGCAGGACACCGACTACCTCATCGATAACCGGCTCGCGGTTTCCGCCATGGTGTGGTCGGAGTGCGGTGCTCAGACGAATCTTCGCGTCAACGCCTCGATGATGCTCACCAATTCGGATCGCTTCCGTGACGCCATCGCCACCGTCGACTCGGCCGACTTCAGCTCCGGCATCATCTACCAGCTACAGTTCAGACGCTGTCGCTAGATTCACAGCGAACGCTCCCTCTCAACCCCGCCTCGTGCGGGGTTTTTTTATTCTCAGCGCTGATTGACGCAACATAGAAAGGTGAGAAGTTCGGCTCATCAAACATTTTTCTCACTGCGGCGTTTTTTAGACAGACCTGCTTTTACCCTGACAAGTGCTTGAACTTCTGCGAAAATATAGACACTTTCCCGTCTATTTTCTTAGGAGACACATCATCATGAGTGCAGCCGTCACGCGCTATTTTATGTCATCCATCGGCCGCAAGCAGCTCATCGCCCTCACCGGCCTGCTGTTATGTGGCTTTCTTGTCACGCACCTCTTGGGCAACGTCCTGCTCTTGGTTGGTGCCGATGCCTTCAACCTCTACGCCCACAAGCTCATGTCCATGGGCGCCCTGATCTACGTCGCGGAGGCGGGCCTCGCCGCCATCTTCCTCGCGCACCTGGGCCTCGCCATGAAGATGACCTGGGAGAACAAGGTCGCCCGCGGCCAGAAGTACTACGCCAAGAACCGCACCGGCCGCGGCGAGACCATCATGAGCGCGACCATGCCCTACACCGGGCTGATCATCCTGGTGTTCCTGGTGCTGCACATCCTGCAGTTCAAGTTCGGCGCCTACTACGAAACCACCGTCGACGGCGTGGTCATGCGCGATCTCTATCGCACGGTGGTCGAGTTCTTCCGCTCGCCGCTCAACACCGCCTGGTACGTCTTCGCCATGGCCGCGGCCGCCGTGCACACCTCGCACGGCTTCGCCAGCGCCTTCCAGAGCTTCGGCTTTAACCACGGGGCCTGGACTCCGTGTGTGAAGAAGGCGAGCTACGCCTACGCCCTCGTCGTCGGCGGCGGCTTCGCCCTGATCTCCATCCTCTTGCACGTCAAAGGAGCCTAAGATGTCCTCCTCGAAACTCGATAGCAAAATCCCCTCCGGTCCTCTCGAAGACAAGTGGGACAAGCACCGCTTCGAATCGAAGCTGGTGAACCCCGCCAACAAGCGCAAGTTCTCCGTCATCGTGGTGGGCACGGGCCTCGCCGGTGGCTCCGCCGCGGCGACGCTCGCCGAGCTCGGCTACAACGTCTCCGCCTTCTGCATCCAGGACTCTCCGCGCCGGGCGCACTCCATCGCCGCGCAGGGGGGCATCAACGCCGCGAAGAACTACCAGAACGACGGCGACTCCATTAAGCGCCTCTTCTACGACACCATCAAGGGCGGCGACTACCGCGCCCGCGAGGCCAACGTCTACCGCCTCGCCCAGGTGTCGAACAACATCATCGACCAGATGGTGTCCCAGGGCGTGCCCTTCGCCCGCGAGTACGGCGGCTACCTCGACAACCGCTCATTCGGCGGCGCGCAGGTCTCTCGCACCTTCTACGCCCGCGGCCAGACCGGCCAGCAGCTCCTCCTCGGTGCCTACTCCGGCATGATGAAGATGGTCGCCAAGGGCAAGATCAAGATGTACAACCGCCGCGAGATGCTCGACCTGGTGGTCGTCAACGGCCAGGCCCGCGGGATCATCACACGCAACCTCATCACCGGTGAGCTCGAGCGCCACGTGGCCGACGCCGTTCTTCTTTGCACCGGCGGCTACGGCAACGTCTTCTTCCTCTCCACCAACGCGATGGCGTCGAACGTGACGGCCGCCTGGCGCGCGCACAAGCGCGGCGCCTACTTCGCTAACCCCTGCTACACGCAGATCCACCCCACCTGCATTCCGGTGCACGGCGACTACCAGGCGAAGCTCACGCTCATGTCCGAGTCGCTGCGCAACGACGGCCGCGTGTGGGTACCTAAGAAGCCCAACGAAACCCGTCCGCCCCACGAGATCCCCGAGGAGGACCGCGACTACTACCTCGAGCGCATCTACCCGTCCTTCGGGAACCTCGCGCCCCGCGACGTCTCGTCGCGCCAGGCGAAGTACCGCACCGACGAGGGCCTCGGCGTGGGCCCCACCAAGCTCGCGGTGTACCTCGACTTCCGCGACGCCATCAAGCGCGACGGCGTGAGCACCATCGCCGGTAAGTACGGCAACCTCTTCGAAATGTACGAGCGCATCGTCGGCGAAGACCCCTACAAGCAGCCGATGATGATCTACCCCGCGGTCCACTACACCATGGGTGGCCTGTGGGTCGACTACAACCTCCAGTCGACCATTCCGGGGCTGCACGTCCTCGGCGAGGCGAACTTCTCCGACCACGGCGCGAACCGCCTGGGAGCTTCGGCGCTCATGCAGGGCCTGGCCGACGGCTACTTCGTCATCCCCTACACCCTCGGCCACTACTTCGCCTCTAACAAGATCGAGAAGATCACCACCGAGCACGACGCCTTCAAGGAAGCCGAAACGGCCTGCCGCCTGCAGTCCGACAAGCTCCTCGGCGCCAAGGGTGGCCGCTCCGTCGACGACTTCCACAAGGCTCTCGGGAAGATCATGTGGAACGAGGTTGGCATGGCCCGCGAGGAAAAAGGTCTCAAGCAGGCGATCACCGACATCCGCAAGCTCAAAGAAGAGTTCTGGCAGGACGTGAACGTGCCCGGCGGTGAAGGCAACTTCAACGGCGAGCTCCACAAGGCGACCCGTGTGGCCGACTTCCTCGAGCTCGGCGAGCTCATGGCGCTCGACGCGCTGGAGCGCAACGAGTCTTGCGGGGGCCACTTCCGCACCGAGTTCCAAACCGAAGACGGCGAGGCCAAGCGCAACGACGCCGACTACTGCCACGTCGCCGCCTGGGAATGGACCGGCAAGTCGCCGATCCGCCACACCGAAGAGCTGAAGTTCGAAAACGTCCAGCTCGCAACCCGTTCGTACAAGTAAGGAGCCGACCATGTCTTCTCACGACAACATGACCATCTACCTCAAAGTCTGGCGCCAGGCGAACGGCGCCGCCGAAGGCAAGTTCGTCGACTACAAGATCGACACTGTCTCTCCGGACATGTCCTTCCTCGAGATGTTCGACGTTTTGAACGACCAGCTCATCAAGAAGGGCGAGGACCCGATCGCCTTCGACCACGACTGCCGCGAAGGCATCTGCGGCATGTGCTCGATGATGATCAACGGCAAGGCCCACGGCGGCCAGAAGGGCACCACCACCTGTCAGCTGCACATGCGCAAGTTCAAGTCCGGTGACACCATCGTCGTCGAACCTTGGCGCGCGCGCGCCTTCCCCTTGATCAAAGACCTGGCGGTGGATCGCTCGGCCTTCGACAGCATCATGGCCGCCGGCGGCTACACCACGGCGCAGACCGGTAACGCCCCCGACGCCAACGCGATCCCGATCCCCAAGACCGTCGCCGACGAAGCGATGGACGCGGCGGCGTGCATTGGCTGCGGCGCCTGTGTGGCATCCTGTCCCAACGGCTCCGCCATGCTCTTCATGGGTGCCAAGATCAGCCAGCTGGCGCTCCTCCCCCAGGGTCAACCAGAAGCCCCTCGCCGGGTCCTGAATATGGTCAAGACCCACGACGAGCTGCTCTTCGGCAACTGCACGAACCACGCCGAGTGCGAAGCGACCTGTCCGAAGGAGATCTCCATCGAGCACATCGCCCGCATGAACCGCGAGTTCACCAAAGCGAGCTTCACCTACTACGAGAAAGAGCGCAGCGGCGGCGCGAGCTAGGCTTGCGCCTCTACTCCGAGACCATCGCCGTCTTCCTGGGCCACGCCACGCGCATGGCCCAGGAAATCCTAACTCGCGAGTGCGGCATCTCCGTCGCCCGCACCCGCTTCCAGCACCGTAACATCCACTGGCCCTTGCAGCTCGTCTGCATCGAGTCCGACACGCGCTGGGGACACTTCGACAGTGCCTTCTACCAGATCGCCCTCAACGCGAGGCTGGTGGGCCGCGTGTCCGACGCCGTCCTGCGCGACCTGCTGCGCCACGAGCTCGCGCACTACCTGGTGCACATCGAAAGCGAAGGCCCTGCCTCGGCGCATGGCCCCGAGTTCCAGGCGCTGTGCCAGCGCTACGGCTGGCCCCTGGATGTTAGCCGCGCCAGCGACGATCTTCTCACGAAAGAAGTGAAGGGCGCGCTCGCTTCTCAGGCGATTGTGGAGAAGGTCAAAAAGCTGCTGGCGCTGGCCAGCTCTGACAATCCCCACGAGGCCGAGCTCGCCACCCTCAAGGCCAACCAACTGATCCTGCGCCACCACCTCCAGCGGAGCGACTTCGCCGCCATCGACGAGTTCGTGGTGAAGACGGTGATGGTGAGCAAGAAAAAGTCCGCGCTGATG
>DAIPJL010000208.1:0-5003 GCA_036770305.1 Bacteriovoracaceae bacterium
AAAGGCGTCCTTCATTGGGTGTTTAAGGAAGAGCCGGACGTAGATAGATCCACTACGGCCGGCTTTTTGTTTTAAGTGGATTTGTGAGAGTAAAAGTTCTTTCTTGGATCAAGGTTTCTGGTTCAGACAGAACTTGGATGCGGGTGATGGTGGCCTGTGCTGGTTGGAAATCTACGGCATGATAGAGACATGAAAAATCTCATTCTGCTTTTTGTATTGCTTGTTTCGTTCTTCGCCATCGACGCGCGTGCGCAGGTCTGTGCGGGGAGCGAACGTGTGCTGGCGGTGCGGGATCCGCTCTACGGGGATGAGTGGAGCTTTCGTGTGCGGGAGTATGAGCGGGAGGATGCGCGAGGGGCGTTGCTCGTGTTGCCCTCGATCCTCGGAGAGACGGAGCTAGAGCGAGGCCTCGCGCTGGGGTTCTGCCGCGCCGGGCTTCGCACGGTGATCGTGAATAGTGTAAGGCCAGCGCCGACCGAGGTCGATGTGGTGAACTGGGCGGAGACGGATATGGTGCTCGTGCGGGCACAGGTCGCCGTTGCTGCGGTCGTGGATGAACTGCCGCAGGAACTTCCGGTTGCCCTGCTCGGAATTAGTCTGGGGGCGATCCAAGGTGCCTACGTCGCGGGAGTCGAAACGCGGGTCCGCGCGAGCGTGCTGGTGACGGGCGCGGGGAACATGCCGGGGGTCCTTGCCTTCGGGCAACAGCGATTGGTTGCGCAAGAGCGGGCCAATCGCATGCGCATTCTGGGATTGGAGACGGCGGAGGACTACGCGGCGGAACTGCGGCGCAGGCTCACGGTAGACCCGCTCTCTGTTGCCGCAGCGCTGCCAGCGGAAAGTGCCCTGGTGTATGTGGCGATGAATGACGTGACGGTTCCAGCGCCATACCAGTTGGAGCTGGCGACGGCGCTGCCGCAGGCGCAGGTGGTGCGCGTAAGCGGAGATCATAATACGGTCATCGGACGGGTGACGGCGCAGGAGTCACGGGCCATGCTTGCGCATATTCTGCGGGTCTTTAGCCGCCCCTAGACTTCTTCCCCTTCACGAGATTCCTTCCGACTCGCAGCCAGCTGCTGTCTTTGCTGAAGAGAAAGCGCAGGTAGCGCCAGCAAAATTTATAGATGGGCCGCATGATGCGGACCATGAAGTTGGTCTTTGCGGTGACGATGTCACCCTCGTGAGAAGCGATGAAATTCATGATCACGTCGACGTCGGCTTTTTCAACTCCGGCCTTGAGGAAGACTCCGCGAAAGGCATTGGCGATTTCGGTGAACTCGAAGGTCGTGATCTGCATCGACCGGTGAACGAGTTTGATGTCGCCGCCCTGGTAGGTGTCCGGGCCACCGATGGCGCGCACGAGGAATTGCGTCTGGAGCTTGGAGAGGTGCACCAGGTCGACGCCGATGAAGTGGTAGGCGATTTCCGGATGATCGAACATGTCGAGGTAGAGGCCATAGACGCACTTATGGAAGAAGTCGAAGCCGCCGTATTTCTCGTAGATCGTCATGCGATCAGTATAGAGGAATTTTTTAGATTTTTGGCGGAGAAATTCTCTGCTCGACTCTACTTCGTGTCAGTGAAGTCCTGGGGTTATTCGAAATTTCTCTTTCTCCCTTTTGTAAGGGAGAAGGAAGGGAAGAGGAAGGTTCGAGTGACCCGCTGTTTCAGTTGAGTGTTCACGTTGACCCTCTTGGTGCTACCAGCACCCCTAAGTGGAGATAGATATCTCGCTTAGGCTCTTCCCTCTTTGAAGTGTAGCACGTGTGCTCCTCCCTCTCGAGTGCCAATTGGTTTCGGGTTGTTGGGTTAGGGTGAGTAGTTTTTGGATTGTGGCCGGTAGTTTATTTCTATCATGACTACTTTGGACCGAGTGAGATTGAGGACTTATTCGAAATTTCTCTCTCCCCCTTTTTGCAAGGGAGAAGGAAGGGAAGAGGAAGGTTCGAGTGAGACGCTCTTTCAGTTCCAAGCTCATGTTGACCCTCTTGGTGCTGGCGCACCCCTAAGTTGAGATAGATATCTCGCTTAGGCTCTTCCCTCTTTGAATTGTAGCACGTGTGCTTCTCCCTCTCGAGTGCCAATTGGTTTCGGTTTGATGGGTGATTTGGGTAATTTTTGGATTTTAGGCGGGGAAATATTTCTTTGATGCGCGCTTTAGGAGGAGTGAGATCGAGAGGTTGTTCGATTTTTTTCTTTCCGTCTTTTTGCAAGGGAGGAGGAAGGGAGGAGGAAGGGAAGAGGAAGGTTCGAGTGAATCGTTCTGCCAGTTCCGCGCTCACGTTGACCCCCTTGGTGCTGCCGCACCCCTAAGTGGAGATAGATATCTCGCTTAGGCTCTTCCCTCAAGGAAGTTTAACACGTGCGCTTGCCACTCGCGAGCGCCAATAGGTCTCGGGTTGAGGTGTGCATGGGAAGAATGACGCTGATTCGTGATGAGAAATGGTGCTACCACGTACGCGGCAGAGTGAAGGGGGGAGAGTTCTTTCCTGCGCCACGTGCGGTGGTCTGGCAGCGGGCCCTGGAGTTGCTGCGGGAATGCTACCGTCGCTTCGGGATCGAGGTGCATGCCTTCGTGGTGATGGGGAATCACTTTCATCTGCTGGTGCGAACGCCGACGGGGAACCTCGATCAGGTGATGCATTTTTTTATGCGTGAACTGGCGCTGGCGATTGGCGGTGCGGGAGGGCTGTGGGAAGGGCGCTACAAGTGGAGCCTCATCAATCACATAAGTTACTACTACCAGGTCTACCGGTACGTGCTGCAGAACCCGCTGCGGGGCGGGCTGGTGAAGCGGGTGGAAGAGTACCCCTTTTCGACGCTCTTCGAGGCGCCGCCCTTTCCCCTCATGAGCCGTGTGGCGCTGGACCTCGGTGGCGAGGCGGCGCACCTGATCTGGCTCAATGACCCCTTGAGCTTCGAGGCGGCCCTCCTGGTGAAACGGGGCCTGCGGCACTGGGAGTTCTCGGTGAATCAAAAACGACTGCGCTTGTTCGAATCCCTGCGAAGTCCTGGACTTGTCAAATTTGACAAAAATTAGGGCGGGGATTATCATGAAACTAGAGAATCTTCGAGTCCTTCGTCTTCCAAAGCCTGTAATCTTCATGGGACACATCGTGCTCCAGGTGAAGTGCGATCTAGAGCACATTAATCGAGGGTGGGATTCGCAAACAAAAGACTACAAGAGAGGAAGGGCGAGACTTAGTTTTCGAGAGGAGGATGTCCTCCGAATAGTGTTTGCCGTTTTAGAGAGTGGTTTACTCACAACGAGTAGTAGGACGCCGCCGGATTTTGTGATGTCGCGCTTCATCGCGGACTACCTAGATGAGTCCATGGTGTATCGAGTGGTGCTTGATCTTTTGGAGCAAAATGATTGGGTGGTCGTGACAATTTATCCTCGAGGTTCTGTCGATGGTTGATAAGAATTTAAAAAGGTATGTGGACGCAAACTCATTTTATTATGATGGATCTGAGCTGGATGATGATCCGCGTGTTCCGCTCGTTCTCGGGCCAAATCCACCTGCTGAACTTGCTATCCGCTATGGGGTGTGTAGGTTTTTGTCGCAGCTCTTGCGTCGGCAGTATCCTCAGCTCTCAGAACAAGCCGAGCTCTGTGGCCTGACGGTCGCCGATCTCAGTCGTGTCCACAATCTGCGCATCGAGCGCTTCAGCACCGATCGCTTGCTGCGGGCGTTGGATCAGATCGGCGGCGCCGCGGCGGTGAGCGAGGGCCTGCGCTTCGCCACCGCGTTGCTGCAGAGATACTGCGCTTAGAACTTCGTCGAGTAGACGCAGCCGAGGCCGACGCCGCCGCCGATGGAAGTGGCGTAGGCGTCGTGGCGGTCCACGGTGTGCCGTGTGCGATCGCGCGCGTCGCTGACTTCTTTGCCGATGCCAGCGATGGTGCTCGCGATGAACCCGGAGCAGCCGATGAGGAGCTTCTTCCAGGTCGGAGAAAGTGTTTCGTCCGGGATGATGTAGGCAAGGCCTAGGCTCGCGGCCGTGGCGCCCACGGCGATGGCGCCGCCGACGACGGCGTGTTTCTTCTTATCCGCTTCGCCGGCGTAGATCTGGTTCGAGAGGACGTTGCCGAGGACCACGGAGCCGAGCACGAGGCCCGCGGTTTTAAGGTAGTCGCGGGAGTCCTGCGAGATCCCGTAGACACGCACGTCGCGCGTTTCTTCCACGACCGCGAGGCTCGAGGTGCGGTAGACGAGTTCGTAGCGGCCCATGGGTCGAAGCGCCGCTTCGACGGTGTAGGCCTGAGCGTTCTTCTGCACTAAGCGCAGGAGGCGCTTCTTCATCCCCGTGCTGTCGTCGTTCAGGTTCGTGCAGTTGTCCTTGTCGAGCATGCCGACGTGGCTCAGGAAGCGCATGCTGTGTTCGATCTCAGGGTGGCGCGCGAGGTCCTCGTCCAGGCAGAGCACCTGGCGCTCGGGGGATTCGAATTGCAGTTTGTTCGCCAAGGAGACCTCTTCGGCGTCCGTGAGGGGGCGGGCGAAGCCGTTGGCAGCAGTCAGCAGGGTAAGGGCGAAGGCGAGGCGCTTCATGGGAGTCCTTGAGGTGGGTGATGTCTCAAGTCTAAGGCCTGGCAAAAGATCGGGAGGCGAGTGTGAAAAAAAAATCCAGGGAAGGTGCGAGACCAACCCTGGGTCAAACAAGGAGAAAGAGCGCGATCTAGTAGTACTTAATCGTGGTCTTACGGAGTTGTGAGGTCGGCGTACGAGCAATGCAGTTCACGCTGAAGCTCATGCGCAGCCGAGCGAAGCGCTCGCCGGAGACCTCGGAGCAGTTCCCTTCGGCGAAATCCAGGCCGGACTTGGTGAGTGAGCAGTTGACGCCTTTTTCGATAGCGAAGCGTTCGAGGCGCTCGGTCGCCAGGGCGCGGGTCTGGGCCGCGGCTTCGTCGTAGCGAGAGCCGAAGCAGCCGTTGTCGGGCAGCGGGCGGTGCCAAGGGTCACGCCATGGGTCTCCGGGGAAGGGGTAGTGCGGCGGGTAGGGGT
>DAIPJL010000209.1:0-4881 GCA_036770305.1 Bacteriovoracaceae bacterium
GGCGTCGATGGCCGGCGGGTTCCAGGTCATGGAGACAGACTGGTAACTCGGCAGCGTCGAGGCCTGTTGCCCTCTAAGCTGCGTCTGGAAAAGCCCAGAACTTGCGATCGCTGCCCGCGCATCCGCCAGCAGCACCCGATCCGAGAGGGTGAGGGGCGCGCTGAGCCAGCTGCGCTCGAAACGCGGTCGCAGGGCCCGGGCCTTCTCTGTGAGGTCGCTGTGTTGGAGAATGAAGCTGTGGACGGTTTGGTGAGCGGGGATGTCTTTGAGCGGGAATCGCCAGGTCACGGAGGGGCTAGTAGGCGCAGGCCGCGTAGGTGATCTCAGGGCGGACAAGGACATCGATGAGCTGCGCAGCGGTCAGGGTCGAGATCGTTCCGAAGGCCGGGGCGGACTTCGGCGAAGCCTCGGACTTCTTTTCCTGCGGCTCGCTCTTTTCGTTTTTTTCTTCGGCACTCTTGTTCATGACGATTCTATGGGTGTTAAGATCAATTATTATTTAATACATTAACTTGCAATGGATGCTTGTACAACTAAACTCCCGAGAAGAGCGCTAGCAGGAGTTCCCACTCCACGCCTCGTGAGTTACCTCGCGTCACGGGCAGATAGTCTCCCTGGTGCTATTCTAAGGCCAGTCGGCGATCGCGCCAAGATAAAGCTCTTTCCGGATGGCCATCTCACTGAAATCACTAAAGAGCTTCCTTTCTCTCGCTCTTTGGCACGTGACGGATTTTTGGCACTTGAGCTGCTCTCTCAGTGGCGGCAGAGGCAGAGTGCGATTGATCCCTGTGAGACGGGCCTGTACAGCGTTGCTCTCAACGGTCCCTGGCCCTATCAATCTTTGACGGAGCTTTGGCAGCAGGAGAGTACCCTCATCGGCCGCATCCAAACTCTTAGAAAACGCTGGCCCCCGAAGCAGCACTTTCGCCAGAATGCTCCGCTGCGGGCCACTCACTACTCGCTGGCGCTGAAGCTCGCGGGCCCTTTAGTGAGTTTCGTTGATCCGTGGACAGGTTTGGCCGATGCGGTCGAGTGGGCGGCCCTCGACCTTGCGCAGGGACGGGTGAAGCGCGCGCTGCTGCTCGCGGCCTTCGCGGCCGACGAAGAGCAGAACCTGGAGTTCTTCGCCGCCACCGCGCCCGAGCTCAGCGAAGCCGCTCTGCTGCTGGAACTCGCACCCGCGGTTGGGCCCAGTCCTTTGCTCTGGGAGAAGGGACTGCATCGGGCCGAGCTACCCTACGGGGTCTGCTCGCCCTTCTTCCAGGGTCTGCTCCCGTGGGACATCACGGTATGAAGCGTGCGCTTTTGACGAGCTACTCCGCGCTCAGTGCACTGGGGACTTCCGGTGAGGACTTCGCGAGTAAGCTTCGCGCGGGCCACACCGGCCTCGTGCCCCTTGCCGACGACGACCTCGTGCGAAGGCTCTTCGGGGTGGGCGTGCTTGGCCTGCTCCCCGGCCAGGACCGCGAGGACAACACGCTTCACACAGTCGCTCAGTGCGAGCAGAAGCGCACGCTGCTGAAAAAACTCTTCGCGCCGCTGGGCGAACTCGCGGGCGTTGATACCTTGTTGCTGGTGCACAACGCGGGACCGAACCCGGCGACGCTCGCCCGGGCCGGTGTCCTCTACCGCGCCGGGGAGCACGGCGTCCTGCAGCCGGAGGACGTGCGCGCGCATCTGCTGGCGGAAAAAAAACTTTCCGCTCAGCTGCGCACCATCTCCTTTCATAACACCTGCGCCTCCGGCACCGCGGCTCTGGCGCACGCTGCTCACCGGATCCGCGCCGGAGTTTCTCGGCGCGTGCTGGTGGTGGGCTTCGAGGTTTCGAACAATAACTACTACATCCTCAACTCTCTCTCGGCGCTCGGGGTGCTCAATGGCCAGGGGCAAACGCCCGCCGAGGCCATGACACCCTTCGACCGGCGCCGGCGAGGTTTCGTCAAGGGCGACGGCCTGTGTGCGCTACTCCTTGAGGCGGAGGGACACGAGAGCGCCCGGCCAGTGCTCGAGGTGGCCGGCGGCGCCTTGAGCTGCGACGCCCACTCTCTGACCGACGGGATCGAATCCGGGGAGCGCGTCGCGGAGACCATGCGGCGGGCCCTGGCCGACGCGCATGCGGCCGCCGAGGAGATCGACCTCGTCAGCGCCCACGGCTCGGGCACGCAGCTCAACGACCTGATCGAGGTGCGCGGCCTTAGACAGGTGTTCGGCGATCGGCCGGGGCTCGAAGTGCAGGCGGCGAAGGCCTTCTTCGGCCACACGCTCTGCGTGAGCGGACTCCTCGAGGTGGCCGCGCTGGCGGCGCAGGCGCAGGGCGGCTTCCGGATTGGTAACATCCACCTTCGCGAGCTGGCCCCGGAGATCCCTTTCCGACTGCCGCGGACGACGGAACAGGGGCGCTTCGCGCTGGCGATCAAGAACTCCTTCGGCTTCGGCGGTTACAACGCCTCCCTCGTGGTGCGAAACCTCGCGGGGGACGCGTGCTGAGAAAGCTCTTCGTTCTGTGTTACCTGGCCGTCTCCCTCGCGTCGCTCTTCACGAACCGGCTTCCCTTTCCCTTCGTGCAGTACCAGATGTTCCACCGCACGGTCCCGGCGCCGAGCATGGAACTCTACCGCGTCGAAGCGCTCGCTCCGAGTGGGAAGCGCGAGGTGCTTCCGCAGACCTTCTTCAGACCCATGTCTTTGCGCGAGGTCTACGAAGTGTTCCGCTACCGGCCTCGGCCGATGAGCGAGGCGCTCGGCCGGCGCGCGCTTGAGCGCGCCAAGGAGCACCTGCCAGAGTACCGTGACTTCGTCGTCGTCGAGCAGCGCTGCGACTGCCAGGCCTTCTACGCTGCCTCGCCACGCCGAGACCCGCTGTCTTTCGCAGCGGAGAGCTGTCAGCAGCGTCCGGTCAGTGCGGTGCTGCCATGATGCTCACGCTGCCGCTCTCTTCCCTGTTGCCTCCCGTCGCGCCGGTTAACGTCGCGGTGGCGCGCATCCTTTTCTGCGCCTTCCTCCTCTCGCGCATCGACAACTATCTCAACTTCGTCAGCTACCTGCGCTTTCCGGTTGAGCTCTTCACGCCGAACGGGGCGCTGGTGAGTCTTGAGGTCGCGCATTGGGTCGCCGCGCATCGCACGGAGCTCGGAGTGCTGTGGAAGACGGCCACGGTGTTCGGTCTGGTGGGACTCTTCACGACGCCCGCCCTCGTGGTCAGCTCGGCGATCGGCTTCCTCTTCCTGTCGTTCCCGCAGGCCTTCCAGGCCAACCTCTATCTTTACCTTCCGCTCATCTCTCTCGGAGCCTTCCTCGCGCTGAGCGCGGCCGGTGACGCGCTTTCGGTGGATCAGTGGTGGCGCGAGCGGCGCGGCGCTCCTCCGGTGCTTCCCGCCGCTCGGCACGCTCTTTTCTTTCGGCTGGGGCAGTTCCTCTTCGTGTTCTTCATCTTCTCCAGTGGCTACTTCAAGCTCACGAAGACCGGCGCCGAGTGGATCTTCAGTGACAACCTCCGCAACACCTTCCTCTGCTCGCCCTTCACCCGCATCGACTTCGTCCCGGGGGTCTTCTCGGGGCTGGGCCTGAACGCCTGGGTCGCGCAGTTTTCGACTCTGAGTCGGGCGCTGGCCTTCTGCACCGTGCTCGCGCAGCTCCTGACGCCCCTGGCGCTCGTGCATCGTCAGGCCGCGCGCGCTGCACTGCTTTTCTTCGTGAGCTTCCAGCTCGCCGCGCTCCTGCTGCTCTTCATCGATTCGTCGGTGAACCTCGTGCTCTACTTGCCCTGGTTCGACGCCGGTGGCTTCTGGGCGCGCTGGCAGGCCTGGCGGTGCAAGGAGTAGACCCGCAGGCTTCCGCTTTCCTTGTGCGGGAACTGGTAGCTGAGCTCGAAGCCGTCGACTCGGTCGAGCTGCCGCGGTTGCCAGCGCTCGCAGAGGTAGCGCTCCAGAACCTCGAAGAAGTGCCCACGGTTCTCCTTGAGAATTTTGGTGAAGAACTTCTTCTCGTAGAGGGTCTTGCTGACGAGCTGATCGAACTCGCTCCGCGGGTCACTCGGGTCGAGGAAGGGGTTCTCGCGCTGGCCCTTGGTGTCCCAGGTTCGCACGCTGATCCAGCCGTTCTGCGCGAGGGTGCTCGGACGGCCGAACATCCACCAGCCCTGGCGCAGGTGGAGCGCCGCGAGCGCGTCGTCCAGGGGGCCGAGCGGGAAGCGGGGCCCGAGCTGACGATGGATCGCCGAGAGCGAAAAGCACAAGACAAAAAGGCCCGCGAGTCCGAGGCGTAGGTCGTCTCTCCGCGAGGCCCTGGTGGAGAGCTGGGCGGGCCCGGGAGTGAGAGGCCAGAGCAAGAGCCACCAGGCGACGCCGAGCTCGGCGAAGCCGCCGACCTTCATGGTGAGACCGATCCCCAGGTGGAAGCCCAAAAAGATGAGGCAGAGCACCCGCCGCAGACGGCGGTGCGGATAGAGCAGGAGCCAGGGCAGCACGCCTTCGATGAGCAGCGTGAGAAAGGTGAGCGCTCGTAGGATGCTCTCAGGGAATCTAAGCACAAGCTCCGCCAGCGCGGTCGTGTAGAGCTTGATGGACATCACCGTGGCCACCGCGTTCCCCTGCGAGCTCCAGAGGGGATTTGGCCACTTCTCGAGGAAGCTCGTGAAGTAAATGATGAGCAGCTGGAGCGCCCATAGGTAGTACCACGCCAGCTGCCGTCGCGGCGATAAGTGCCCAGTTCCGTGCGGAAGGAGCGCGAGCCACAGCAGACTCACGCGGAAGGCGAGGTCGAGGGGACTGAAGATCCCCGGGAAGCGTTCGCAGAACCCGAGGGCGATGAAGAACAGGAGCGCCGCCGCGAGCCGCGGCAGCAGGCCCAGCGCGAGGGCGAGGCACAGGCCCAGGGCCACGGC
>DAIPJL010000210.1:0-4854 GCA_036770305.1 Bacteriovoracaceae bacterium
ACCGAGTACCTGCAAAGATGCTTGAGCCTCTTTTGATGGAAAAGTTCAAAGACTTGATCTTAAGACCTGATTTTATGAAGGACATCTTGAATCGTGTTCGTGAGAAACACGCCGAGAATCCCCATCGTAAGGATGAAGAACGGCTTAAGGCTAAAATTTATGGAGTGAGCAGTCAGCTTGATGGGCTTGCAGAAAGATTATCGGAACTTCCGAAGTCCGTGTCGGCAGCTCCGATCTACAAGCAAATGGAACGCCTTGAAGACATCAAAGCAAATCACGAAAGCGAGCTTCAAACATTGAGGTCAACAGGCAGAACAAGTTTAGATCGTGTGGTGGATTTAAGTAAGTTTGAGGAGTTTTCAACCCACTATCAAAAACTTGTGACGAAGGAAATCGAGCCGAATGAACTGCGGCAGATGATTAAGAAGTTCATCCACAAAGTTGAAGTCGGAACAGAAACGGTAAAGATCCATTGGATCGTGGACGATGAGCATTTTGAGCGTGAGCTGGCCCTGAAAGGGGCTGGCTCCAGCCTTTCGGATTCCCCCTTGGGGGCAGTGCTTAATTTTAAAAGGAATCTTGGTTCGCAGAACTTGACATTTGGTGCCCAGGAAAGGACTTGAACCTTCACGCCTTGCGGCACACGACCCTGAATCGTGCGTGTCTACCAATTTCACCACCTGGGCAGGTAGGAAAGACTAATAGATTTAAGGCACTTCGCGGTACTTAGCAAGCCGAGATTTCACTGCGCGCCGCTCAATGAGATAAAAAACTAGTCCCGCCGGTAGAGCGAGCAATTGTTGTAAACCCCTGGCTGGAAGAGCTGGCAGTTTTTGATGCGCGCAACGACCCTAAACCCCTCACGCGCCAAGAGGTCCTCCGGGGCCACCCCTTCCTGTGCGTCCCGTGGCAAGCGCACCCCCGCCGAACAGCCCATGAGCATCGCCGCCGCGCCGGCGCGCTGTGACCACTGAGCGATCAGGCAGTGCTCCCCTCTCGTGGCGACATCGCCGTAGAGTTCGAAGGTGCCAAGTTTTTCGATGAAGACCAGGCCATCGTCCTGCATCGCCTCGACGATGCTCGCCTTGCGCTCCCGGCGCGCCTCGGAGTCGCGCGACAAGAGTCGCAAGCCCCGGGTGTAGAACTCGCGCTGGTGGCCCGCACTACACTGCGAGTAGTAGCTGTAGGTAAAGGCCGCGGCGGCGCTCTCGCGTCCCACGCAGAAGGTCGCGGCGAAACTCTGCCCCGTCATGATAAAGAGTCCGAAGATGACTAGCAGATGCGCCATGAACTACCTCACGAGAGTGATTTATTGGCGAAGGCTAGCACGCTACTGCGCCAGCAGGGCGCCGCGGGTATTTTTTTCAACCCGGGCCTGCTAGAATGGGCCATGGGTCTGTCTCGCGCTCTCTCCATTCTTCTGATCGCCAGCTGTGCGCACGCCCCAAGGCCCCTCACGCCCGCGGAACTACCTGCACTTATCACCCAGCTGAGCGAGGCCGGCGAGCTCCCGGGCGTGGCAGTCTTAGTGCAATCTCCAGAGGGGCCGCTCTTCCAGTACCAGCAGGGTGTGCGAGCGCAGGGCCACTCGGAGGCGGTCATGCCCCTCGAGCGCTGGCACCTCGCTTCGGTCACCAAGCCCATGACCGCACTCCTGGTGGGACTCTTCATCGACCAAGGACGTCTGCGCTGGGACACGCCCTTGCACGAGCTCTACCCCACCAAGGCGCTGCACCCCGAGGTACGCGCGGTCACCATCGAGCAGCTGCTCTCCCACACCGCCGGCGTCGCCGACGTGCGGGAGCACGACCAGCGCGCCACCTGGCGCTGGCTCAGGCAAGGGGACCCGCGAGCACGCACGAAGCGTGACACCCTCGTGGAAAGACTGCTGGCCGCTCCGCCGCGCTTCCCGGCCGGCGCACGCCAGGAGTACAGCAACGCCGGCTACGTCATCCTAGGGCACATCCTCGAGGGCCTGGAGGGCACGGCCTGGGAGGAGTTGCTCACGCAACGGATTCTGGCGCCGCTCGGGATGAGGAGCTGCGGTTTCGGTGCCCCCGGGGTGCACGGGGAAAGTACGCCGAGTGCTCCCTGGGGCCACCAACTGCTGGGAGAGCGCCTCGTGGCGCTGGCGCCCGGGCCTCTGGCAGATAACCCCTGGGCCTTTGGCCCCGCGGGGACACTCCACTGTGCGCTCGCGGACGTCGTCAAGTTCTACCAGCTGCTGCTCGCGGCCGAAGGCCAGCAGCTCGTCACCTCAGAAACCTGGCACAAGCTCATGAGCGCCACTCGCCCGGGCCTTCCCCTCGCGCGCAGCTCACTGCGGCTGCTCGAGCGGGAGTGGGCGCAGGGCCCGGTGCAGCTGATGACCGGCAGTAACACGCTCAACCTCATGACCGTGCTGCTGGCGCCTCGGCGCCGCCGCGTGTACCTGGTCGCAACCAACGCCGCGACGGTGAAGGCCCGGGAGGCCCTCAGTGAAATCCTGAACCTCCTCACCCGACTGGAGTGAGCGCCTATCGGGCGCAGTCCCTCATCCGGAGGGATGAGTGACATCGCTCAGTAAAAAAAGCTTTTCCGAAAATCTTGAAATGCGTCCCTGTCCGGAGATAATGGAAAGACACTTTTCAAGCGAGAATCCATGAAGTCCGCCCTCATCGTCGAAGACGAGAAGAGCCTGCAGGAGATCTACAAGACCTACTTCGACTACCTGAAGTTCGGCGAGGTCGTCGTGCCCGAAGACTCACTGGACGCCTTCATGCTGGCAACCCAGCGCAAGTTCAGCATCATCGTTCTCGACTACCGCATGCCGATCATCAACGGCGGCGTCTTCCTCAAGAAGCTGCGCCAGAACCCGGGCCCGAACCAGCACACCCCGGTGCTCTTCATCTCCGGCTACATCGCCGAGATGTACCAGCTGGTGCAGGATCTCAACAACACGATCTTCCTCGACAAGCCCGTCAAGCTCGACACCTTCACGCGCAACGTGAACATGCTCGTGCCCGAGGCCGCGTCCTAAAAGGCGAAGACCTCCCCGGGCGCTCCAACGAGCAGCGCCTGCTCCTCGCCCGCCGCTTTGGCCGCGGCCTTGAGCCGCGCGAGTGGCTCGTACCAAGCGTGCCGCGAAAGATCGAAGGTCCCGAAGTGCATCGGCAGTAGGCGCCGGCCTCGCACGAGCCGGTGCGCCTCAAGGGCCTCTTCCGGAAAGAGGTGGATGGCACTCCAGAGTTCGTCGTAGGCGCCGATCGGTAGGATGGCGAGGTCCACGGGGCCGAGCCTCTCGCCGATCTCCGCGAAGCCGGGGAACATGCCGGTGTCGCCGCCGAAGTAGACGCGCTTTTTTCCGTCGCCAACGACGAAGCTCGCCCACAGCGTCTGGTTCCAGCCCCACAGGCCTCGGCCCGAGAAGTGCCGCGCCGGTGTGCAGGTGATCGTAAGGCCCGCGAGCTCCACCGACTGCCACCACTCGAGCTCGCGGATCTTCTCCGCCGGCACGCCCCACCCACGGAGGAAGGCTCCGACCTTCAGAGGCACGACGAAGAAGTCCGTCCGCGCCGCGAGCACGCGGACACTCTCCTCGTCGAGGTGATCGTGGTGGTCGTGAGAGATGAGCACCGCCTTGAGCGGCGGGATATCGTGAACGGCGATCGGCAGCGGATGAAAGCGCTTCGGCCCGAGCCAGCTGACGGGAGAGGCGCGCTCACCGAGCACGGGGTCCGTCAGCACGAAGTCCGCGCCGAACTTCAGCAGCACACTCGCATGGCCCAGCCAGCTGACCTGGTGCGTGCCCGTGAGTTCGCTCGAGCGCAGCGCTCGCACCGGCAGCCGCTCCCGCGGCGCACTCTCGGGATGGTCCCGGAAGAAGAGTGCCCAGGTGGCGGTGAGCTTACCGACGCCGGTGGAAACGGGTGTCGGCAGCAGATTTTCAAAGCTTCGCTCCGGGCCACAGGAGCACAAAAAAATGAACACAACGAAGGAACAAAAGCGCATGGAGAAATCTTGGCACGCGAAAAACAAAAAAGCCTTCTAAGCTTTTTAAAACTTAGAAGGCTTTTTGGCTTTTGGTGCCCAGGAAGGGACTCGAACCCCCATTCCTCTCGGAGCTACCACCTCAAGGTAGTGCGTCTACCAATTTCGCCACCTGGGCAAGAAGAGAAATTGAAGTTAAGGGATTTCGCCGGGGTTGTCTAGCGTGATTTCAACGAGGAAGAGTTGTGTCGACATCACTTAAATAAAATCTCAGGCGACTGATGCCGTCACGCAAGGCACCAAGCTGACCGTCCAGCGTGTGGATCATTTCCTCATCGCTCTGATCCATGGCGACCTTCGGGCCGCGGACGAGGATGGCCTCGGCGGATTCGAAATCGGAGTCGTCGTAGAAGCTAAATTCGTTCAGCAGATTCTCCAGAGGGTCGTCCTGCGTGATGGCCGGCGAGCGCCCTACTTGGGAAGAAGCATCGCCGGTCAATAAAACCAGTTTTTGTCCTGCGCTCTTCACTGTGTCCTGGCCCTTCATTTCGCTGCTGCTCCTGCGCCCTGCGACGCTGCTGAGATCCTTTGCACTCACCATGCCAGCTCCTGTCCCACTTAAGAGGGGCCAAAGCGGCTAACTGGACAAACGCTAACATGCTTTTTTGCTGCTTTGGGCGGCGCGTTTAAGGCCCGGAAGTTTTTATATGTCAGGCCTCGCGGCAAAGCGTATAAATCATCGACATGAGGGGATTTTGCCGCCTTGAGGGGAAGCCCGGAAAACAAATAAAATTGGTCTATGGAACGTCCCCTCTGTCGCAACTGCCGGCATTATTTCATTACCTTCGATAAGGATCTGCCCTACGGCTGCCGGCGCTTTGGCAT
>DAIPJL010000211.1:0-4741 GCA_036770305.1 Bacteriovoracaceae bacterium
AGAACGTGCTCTTCGTGCACCTCGTGCTGGTGCCCTACATCGCCGCCGCCGGGGAGCTCAAGTCGAAGCCGGCGCAGCACTCGGTGAAAGAACTCCGCGGCATTGGCCTCTTCCCCCAGATGATCATCTGTCGCGCGGACCGGGAGATCGACCAGAGCATCCTCGAGAAGATCTCGCTCTTCTGCAACGTACCTAAGCAGAATGTCTTCCAGTCCATCGACCTCGACCTGATCTACAAGGTGCCCCTCGAGTTCCACCGCCAGCGCCTCGACGAGCGCATCACCGAAATCCTCAACATCTGGTCGCCGCAGCCGAACATCAAGGAGCTCGAGCAGGTGGTCCACAACGCCACCCACCCGCTGCACGAAGTGCAGATCGGCATCGTCGGCAAGTACACCGAGCTCATCGAGTCCTACAAGTCCCTGGACGAAGCCCTGCGCCACGCGGCCATGGCAACGCAGACGAAGCTCAAACCCGTCTACATCGACGCCGAGGAGCTCGAGAAAGACCGTGATCTCAGCACGCTGGCCGGCGTCCACGCGATTCTCGTACCCGGCGGCTTCGGTTCCCGGGGCACGGAGGGCAAGATCATGGCCATTCGCTACGCCCGCGAGAAGAAGCTTCCCTTCTTCGGCATCTGCCTCGGCTTGCAGCTCGCGATGATCGAGTTCGCGCGCCACAAGGCTGGTATCGCTGGGGCCACGTCTATGGAGTTCACCGACAGCGGCGACTTCGTG
The DNA here is from genome assembly GCA_036770305.1 of Bacteriovoracaceae bacterium. Lineage (GTDB taxonomy): Bacteria > Bdellovibrionota > Bacteriovoracia > Bacteriovoracales > Bacteriovoracaceae > UBA6144. Next base: position 738 of record DAIPJL010000211.1, read on the forward strand.
ATCCACTACATGACGGGCCAGCGGGACGCGCAGAAGGGCGGCACCATGCGCCTGGGCGCCTATGACTGCGCCATCAGCGAGGGCTCGCTGGCCCACGCCGTCTACGGGAAGACGCTCATCTCCGAGCGCCACCGCCACCGCCTCGAGGTCAACAACGCCTACGTCGAGAAGCTCAAGGCCGCGGGCATGGTGGTCTCGGGGCTGAACCTCCAGCTCAACCTCGTCGAGATCATCGAGCTGGCCGACCACCCGTACTTCATCGCCTGCCAGTACCACCCGGAGTTCAAGTCGCGGCCTGTGGCTCCGCACCCGCTCTTCGCGAGCTTCATGAGGGCCGCGATCGCTCACAAAGAAGGAAAAACAGTATGAAGATGGATTTCTTTATCGGCCCCTGTGTCCTCGAGAGCCGCGACCTCGCCCTAACGATCGCCGAGCGGCTAGTGAAAGACCTCGCGCCCTTCCAGTCGCAGATCCAGCTGCACTTCAAAGGGAGCTTCGACAAGGCCAACCGCTCGTCATTCACCTCCTACCGCGGCCCGGGCCTCGACGAAGGCCTTAAGATCCTTCAGGAGGTCCACAAAACCTTTGGCCTTCCGACCATCACCGATTTCCACCTTCCGGAGCAAGCGGCTCCCGTCGCTGCCGTGGTCGACGTGCTCCAGGTGCCGGCCTTCTTGTGCCGCCAGACGGACATGATCCACGCCGGCGCCACCGCCTGCGTGAAGCACGGCCGTACGCTGAAGGTAAAGAAGGGCCAGTTCCTTTCCCCGGAGGAGACCAAGAACATCGTCGACAAGGCCACCGCCGCGGGCATGTCGAAGGACAAGATTCTGCTCACCGAGCGCGGGACCTCCTTCGGGTACAATAACCTGGTGGTCGACATGGCGAGCTTCCAGATCATGAAGTCCTTCGGCGTGCGTACCGTGCACGACGCCACCCACTGTGTCCAGCGCCCCGGGGGCCTCGGCACCGCCACCGGCGGCAAGCGCGAGCAGATCCTGACGCTGGCGCGCGCGGCTGTCGCGGCGGGCGCCGACGGCATCTTCATGGAGACGCATCCGGACCCGGCCAAGGCGCTCTCCGACGCGGCGACGGCGCTGCCCCTCGAGCAGGTGAAAGGCATCGTGGAAAAACTCCTGAAGATCCGCGAGGCCATCGCATGAGAGACCTGCGCCACGAGGCCGTGAAGTTCGCGGTGAAGCTCAAGAAGATCAAGGTGGCCTGCTTCGACGTCGACGGCATCCTGACGGACGCGCGCGTCTACTACGCCGGCGAGGAGGTCGGGTTCAACCGCTTCTTCAACGTCTACGACGGCTACGGCATGAAGCTGCTCATGGGCGCGGGCCTCAAGGTCGGCGTCATCACCGGCGGCAACTCCCTCGGGGTACAGAAGCGCGTCGAGCAGCTGGGCCTCGACTTCTGCTACGCTGGCAACGAAGACAAGCGCGCCGCCTTCCGCGAGCTACTCTCGCGCTACGGCGTGCAGCGCGACGAGGTGCTCTACATGGGCGACGAACTCTTCGATCTGCCGCTGCTGCGCGCGAGCGGCTTTTCGGCAACGGTGCCGAGCGCCGGCGTCGAGGTGCGCGAGGCGGTCGACTACGTCACCGAGCGCCGAAGCGGCGAGGCCTGCGTGCGCGAGGTCATCGACATGCTCCGCTACGCCCAGGGCATCGCACCGGCGCAGGAGACGCTGTGAGAGGAAAGTTCATCTACCGGACGGCGATGATCGCCCCTTTCCGACTGGTGGTGCTGGCCTTCGTGGCCTTCTTCTACCACGACCTCTACCTCGCGACCTTCTCGGTGGTCCGCTTCATCGCGGAAGGCCAGTTTCGTTTCCTCGACGTACTACGCTTCCATCTCCGCTACCCGAGCGAACTGCTGTCGATCTCCGCGCTGGTTCTGCCGGTGGCGATCTACTACGGGCTGATTCGCGGGGTGCGCTTCTATGAGAAGGGCATTCTGTATAACCGCGGCTTACCCTTCCTGAACCAGTGGCTTCCCTTCGAGAGCCTCAAGTCCTACAAGGTGATCGCTCCGAAGAACATGCTGGCCCTCTCCACCAAAGGCGGCGAACTCTTGCTGGTGGCAGACGGCAACCTCCCGCGGGTCATTGCGATCCTCGACCAGCACGGCGTGAAGGGAGAGATGGCGAGCGACGCGCAGGTGGCGCTGGTGGCGAACCTCAAGCGCTTCGTCCTGGTGGTGCTGGCCTTCACGCTGGTGCTCTACACGGCTCAGAAGGCGGGACTCTTTCGCTTCATCCCCTGAAGCTCGCGGCCTTCGTCAGGCGGTTCATCAGTGCGCGCCAGGACTCGGCCTTGAGGTGCTCCTGGGTCACGGGCACGAGGATCGCATCGTGGTGCGGGCTGAGCTCCCTGAGCTGCTGGTAGAAGCTCCGTGCCGCCAGCGTCGGATCACTTTCCAGTTCAAGGCGAGCGATACGCGAGAAGCTCCGGGCCAGTTTCTTCTCCGCTTCTAGTTTCGTTTTGTTCTCGTCTCCGGTCGTTGACATGAGCACGGGAATGTTCGGCATGTAGTGGTGCTTGAGATGCCCTGGTGCGACCGGTGATTCGGCGTAAGCGGTTTCCGTCGCGATCCCCTTCGACTCGAGGAGGTCATGGAGGTGGGCCGCCGTGTAGTGGCCGGGCCGGTAGATCAGCAGCTTCAGCCGCTGGCCTTCGCGCACCACCGCGGCGACGGTGGATTCAATGCCCACTTCGCAGTCGCCGCCCTCGAGGATGGCGACGGCCTCACCGAACTCGTCACGCACGTGGGCCGGTGACGTCGGCGAGGTCTTGCCGAACTTGTTCGCGCTCGGAGCGGCGAGGCCACGGAAGTTTTTTAAGAGTTCGAGAGTCAGCTCATGCCGCGGGCAGCGCAGGCCCACTTCCGAAAGGCCCGCCGTGATGAGCGGATTGATGCTAACGTGCTTCTGTGCCAGCAGGGTCAAGGGGCCCGGCCAGCAGTGTTGGGCGAGGGCCTCGTGCACCGGAGTCCAGTCGGTGGAGAGCGCGCGCGCTTTCTGGATACTATCTACGTGCACGATCAGCGGATCGAAGAAGGGCCGCTCTTTGACGGAAAAGATTTTCTTCAGACCGGCTTCGGAGTCGATGTCCGCGGCCAGGCCGTAGACCGTTTCGGTGGGGATCGCGACCACGTCACCGGCCCTGAGTTTGGAAATCGCTTCTGCTAGTTTAGTCATCACTCACTCCAGATCGACGCCGGCAAGCGCACGCCGTCGTTGCGTGCGGCATTGTCGATGATTCCGAGGCCTTTGAAAAGTCCGCGGCTGAAGGGGAGGTTGAGCTGCTGGCCCTGGGGCGTCGTCGCGCTGAGGGTCCCGTGGGCGAAAAGCTGTCCACCGAAGAGCGCGGCGAGGCTCTGGAGATCCGGTGATTCCGCGAGGGCGACCTCCAGGAGCTCTCGGAGTGCGACGAGTTCCAGCTGGCCCGTCGCGATGCGGGTTTTCTGGTACCGGGCGTAGGGGGCCTGGAGCTTTTGGACACAGGCCTTGGCGCCGGAGCAGAGCCTACGGAAGCTCTGGTGGGCGAGCTCTTCGGGCAGTGCGTGGAAGGCGTCGAGGGCATCCGGTAGAAGACGGAGGTTGGCGGTGATGCGCAAGGGCCCTCGGAGCTCCGTCGAAGAAATCTTCTTCGCCCAGTCCGCGGGGAGTGTGGTGAAGCGCTTGACGAATTCTGCGGCCTCTTGCCGGTAGGGCCTAGCACTTTTGCCGACGGTCGAGAGCGCTTGGTAGCTGAGGGAGAGGACCACGGAGGCGTCCGCGCTGCGCATGGCGATGAGCTGGCGCGGGTCTATGGCCGACGGGTGCCTGGCCTCGTACTCGAGGAGCAGCCGGCGCGTCAGCGACGCATCGTTCTGGATCACCGTGGAGAATTTGAAGATGCGAAAGATCGCACTCGAGAATAGCCGGCTCCAGAAGTTCTGCACCAGCCGGACGGACTCGCTGCTGACTTTGATGAAGTGGCGGCGCAGGTCACCCT
>DAIPJL010000212.1:0-4718 GCA_036770305.1 Bacteriovoracaceae bacterium
GTACAAGGGAGTGTTCTCGCTGGGCGTCTGGAACTGGACGCAGGAGGGAGTCATCGCCGCGAACATCGCCGCCGGTGCCTACCAGCTCATGGGAGACTTCGAGATCATCTCCGAAACCGAAGCCTTCTACTCGAGCCGGGCCAGCAACCGGTGGATGATTCAGCACACCACCGACGGCGGCGCCACCTGGGCGAACTCCTTCACCGGGGCCCTCAACACCACCGAGGGCCAGGACATTCTCCGGCTCCCGAGCGGCGAGCTCCTGGCCATCGGCACCGAACGCATCGGCTTCCAAAACTACGCTAAGATTCTAAGAAGCAGCGACGGTGGAGCAACGTGGGCCGAGGTCTACAGCGACCCCACTCTTCGTGAGGAAGGTGCCTTGCTCTTCAACGCGAGTAACGGACTCTGGTCGGTGACGGCCTACGACGTCGGCTACCAGATGCAGGTGCGCCGTTCGGTGGACGAGGGCGACACGTGGGTGAATCGCAGCCAGATCCTCTTCCTGCATGGCATGTGGACGGAGATCTACGACTTCGCTCGCGATGGCCTCGGGAACCTGTGGGCCACGGGCTACCTGAACTACATCGACGAAAACCTCACGACCGCCTGGGGCGTCGTCCGGAGCACGGACAACGGCGTTACCTGGACCTCATCGGATGTCTTCACGTCGGCGACGGAAGATCTCACGGCGATGGGCCTCGCGATCGGGCCCTTGAACCGCGTCTACGCCGTCGGGTTTTCCGAGTCGAACTTCATCGTCCGAGAGTCGCTCGACAGCGGGGCGACCTGGAACGAGATCCAAAGTTACAACCCACCCGGGAACACCAACTTCTGGGGCCAGGCCTACATCACGGTGGGGGCCAACGGTGATGTGTTCTACACTGCCGCAGACTCGGTCGGTGGGGTCAAGGAGCTCCGGCGCGGTGCCTCGAACGGCACCGTCTGGACGACGGTGAGCACTTTTCCGCAAGCGGCGGGGTCGACGAACTTCAACTTCCGCCGGATCAAATCCTTCTCCGACGGAAGCCTCTGGGTGCTCGGGACCGAGACCAATAACCTCGCCGTCGCGCAGACGGTGATCTATCGCTCCACCGACGCCGGCGTGAGCTTCACGGAGGTGTTCCGCGGAAACGGGACCGTGAGCAGCGGCGAGATCAAACGGCACAGCAGCGGAGACGTCTACGTCACCACTCCCGCGCGCGTCCGCCGGACTCCTGACAACGGAGTGACCTGGCTTAGCGTCTACGACGGAACTCTCACGGGGAACCCGGTGGACTTCGACTTCGACGTCTTGGGGCGGGTCTTCGTGGCGACGAGCACGCGGATCTTTACGCGCAACCAGTTCGACTTCAGCTGGTTCCACACCTACGACATCGACCTGAGCTACCCGGACGCGTCGCCGGAGTTCAAGAAGCTCGCGAACTGCGGGAACACGACGCGCCTGTGCGCGGTCGGACTCACGGTCGTTCCCTACGACGGCTACGTCCACCAGATCCTGCCGCTAGAGAATCCCTAGGGACGCCAGATCACCCCAAGCCCGGCCGCGAGGAAAGTGTTTTCGAAGCGGAGCACTTCGTTGCTACCGCTCTCCACGGGGCGTGAGGAGTTTTTCTCGAAGATGGCGAAGGCGTTCAGTTCGAGGCCCGGGGCGAGCGCGTAGTTCAGCTGCGGATTGAGGATCAGCGACGGAACGTAGTGCGTGAAGTAGGGGAGCAGGATGATGCTCGAGAGTTCTCCGCTCCAGAGAGGCCCGAGCTCCGTCCGCAGCGCGTGGCGCAGAGAGATGAAGTTCACCTGCGTGGTCGCTTGCGTGCCATCGTCGAATTCGAACCGGAGGTTATTCGTGAACTGGTGCCCGAGGTAGAAGCGCTGTGTGGTCTGGCCTTCGGAGTCGTAGAGCCAGCCGAACTCCGCCGTGAGTCGTTGCTCGTGGAGCTCGGCTCCGCCGCCGCTCAGCCGCGTGTCGCGGAAGTGGAGGTTGAGGGAGTTGTTGGCCCAGGACTTGATGAAGTACTCGGCGCTCGCGTCGAGCACGGGGCCCTGCACGAGCTCGGACTTTTTGAGCTCGTCGGCCCTGAGGCTAAAGCGATTCGATCCGAACCCGGCCTTGGTACGAACGAACAATCCGTGCTCGAGGATGTCCTGGCCCGCCTTCGCCTTCACCAACAAGATCCGGTGTTTCTTGGAGGACTGCACGAGGACCCGGTTCGCCCGGTTCACCGGATGGACCGTCCACCAGAGGTTCGTGGGCCACTTGCTCCCGGTCAGAGAAAGCCCCGTCTTCCTCACGCGGATCTTCTTGAAGGGCGGCTTCGTCGGGTGGTCGTAGAGGAGAAAGAGGTAGCTGGCGGCGTCCGGGTGCCGGGCCCACTGGAAGCGGATCCTGCCGCTGTAGGCGTTGAGGTGGATCGTCTCCCGGTCCAGCGGGAGACGCATGAGTTCTTCCGCTGCGGCGGCCACCGCGGGGCCCGCGGTGAGGAGGAAAGCGGCGATAAAGGCTCGAATCATACTCAACTATTTTTAGAGTGTTACCACTCTAGAATAGTCGAATCCGCTCGGCAGCGCATACGAATTCTGCGCTGCCCTCCGAACTAGGGAGCCTTGGCGAGGCTGCGGCCGCTGAGGCGGTCTTCTACTGCCTGGGCCGTCTCGAGAGCACGGGCCGCGTCGAGTTTACCGGCGCCGAGGATCTTCCCTTCGAAGTTTTTGACCTTCACGGAAGAGCTCAGGACGATGTTGCGAACCTGCTCGTAGGTGAAGTCCTTGTGCTTCGACTTGATCAGGGCCACCACGCCGGTGACAAAAGCGGTCGCCTGACTGGTGCCAGTCATGTACCCAGCCCCGCCCTGCGGGATGGCGCTTTTGATGCGGAAACCAGGAGCGGCGATGTCGACCGAGTTCTTGCCGTAGTTCGACGACGCGATGATCTTCAGCTCTTCGTCGTGGGCGCCAACGGTGATGATGTTCGAGAGCCCGTAGCTCGCCGGGTAGTAGGCGTTCTTCTTGTCGTCGATGTTCGAGCGCTCGTTTCCAGCAGCGGCGATGACGAGGATCCCTTTCCTCTCCGCTTCCTTGAGGATGCGAAGCTCTTCTACAGACGGCTCAGGACCGCCGCCAGAGTAGTTGATGACGTCGACGTTCATGCGCACGGCGTACTCGAGGGCCTTGATGGTGCTCTCGAGGTTCTGCTGACCAGAGGCCTGCGGGTTGTAGTACTTCAGCGCGACGAGCTTCACGTCGGGGAAGACGCTCTTGATGATGCCGGCGACGTGGGTGCCGTGGCCGTGAGAGTCGACGGGAGTCTTGGTCACAGTCTTGCCCGAGAAGTCGACGCCGTAGTTCTCCGCGCCGGCCTTGCCGTCGAGAGAGTGGATGTTGCTCGCGAGGTAGGGGTGATCGTGCTGTATCCCCGTGTCGATCACGGCGACGACGACGTCTTGCTTCTTCTGGAAGCTCTTCCACGACTCCTTCACGTTGATCGAGGTAAGGGTTTTTATCGGATCCACGCCCCAGGAGGCGAAACGCGATTCGAGCATCGAGACGGGGTAGGCGTAGGAGGTCTGCGGGGTGGCCTTGACGATCGGCCGGGCAACCTGCTTCGGAAGCTTAACGTTAATCTTCTGCGCCATGGCGGGACCAGTGGCGGTCACCAGCAAGGCAAGAAGAAGAGCTGGGAGGCGAGCAACGCTAAACTTCATAGAACTGATCCTTTGCACATGATTAGCACGAGGCAGGGTCAGCTCCCCGCCACCTGGTAAAAAGTAAAGCAAGGCTTAGGCCAGAAGCCCTCTAAGGGCTTCGGGGACTTAGATGAGCTCCGGGGCACTCCTTGCGTCTAAGAAGTGAGATGGTGTCAATTTTTTGGACGATTTTATGCTCCGAGTCCCCATAAAACCCTAACAAAACCCACAACATGAACTCACACACAAGCTGTGAACGCCTTCGCTATAACCATCCCAAGTTTTAAGCATTTAACCTCCTAAGGAGCCCCCATGAAACTCGCACTCGTTGCCATCAGTTGCCTGCTTTCGGCCCAGGCCTTTGCGGCCTGCCCCAAGGGCACAACTTTGAAAGGAAAGCTTGAAGGCCAGGACCTCTGCGCCCTCAAAGGGAAGTACCTCAATAGCCAGCTACTTCTTACTAGCAATAACCGTTACCTTCTTGAAGACGGCGTTTTCTTCGGCGGCGATAACAAGCAGAACTCCACCCTGCGCATCCAGCCCGGCACGACCATCCACGGAAACCCCGGCGCCTTCCTCGCCATTCTCCGCGGCTCAAAAATCATCGCCGAGGGCACTGCTGAGCGCCCGATCGTTTTCACATCTTTGAAGCTCGCCAACCGCGCTCGCGGTGAGTGGGGCGGACTGGTGTTGAACGGCAATGCTCCTATCAACGCTTGTCGCGCCGGCTCTACCGTCTGCGAAGCGATCTCGGAAGGCATCAAGGTCGAGCAAGTCAAATTCGGTGGAAACAACCCCGCTGACAATAGCGGTGTATTGCGCTTCGTGCGCGTCGAGTTCGCCGGTTACCCGATCTCGCAAGATAACGAACTCAATGGCATCACCTTCAACGGCGTCGGTGACGGAACAGTGGTTGAGCATATCCACGTTAATATGAATGCCGACGACGGCATCGAGTTCTTCGGCGGCACCGTCAACGCCAAGTACGTCGTACTCACCAACAACGAAGACGATTCTCTCGACTGGGATATGGGG
>DAIPJL010000013.1:0-28147 GCA_036770305.1 Bacteriovoracaceae bacterium
CATATAAGCTATTTTCATGTGTTGGAAGCCAGTTCTCCTGGGTGCTTTATCCTTACTTTTTCTCACCTCCGGAGCAGGGGCGCAAACACTCGTCGACGACGCGCGCTCACCCCTCACCCTCGGTGACCGGGAGAATACTTTTGCCGAGACAATAAAAATTATTTCCGCCTCGAAAAAAATCTTCGTCATCACCAACAACAACCAGCAGCTGGGCGTCGGAGACTTCATCTCCCTGGCGCTCGACAACAGTCTCGCGGCGCGAGCGATCGTGGCCAAAACGCACGAGGGGCAGGCCGGCATTAAGATCATCAAGATCTACTCGCTTTCGCAGTGGAACCGACTCAAGAAGGGCAGCGACGTGCTCGTCATCCGCGGCGACGACTCGAGCTTCGGGAAGAAAACCGAAACGAAGGTCGAGATCACCGAACAGGCACCCAAGATCAGAAGTGAAGAGGACCTGTTCAACTCGACAGTGGTAGACGACGCCGGCGAGCTCGAAGACAACAGCCGACGGCACATCAAACCCGACAACGTCGTCGGCGCGGGCCTGGGCTTCGTCGACGAGCAGGACCTCGAAGGCGGAGGCCAGCGGGCGGCGCAGTTCTCCTTCTCCTGGGCTTACCAGTTCACCGATAACTGGTTCGCCGAGTTCAACTATTCGCGTGCGCAGTTCGAGGACTTTCCGTCCCAGGGGGCCCAGACTCTCGTAAACGTCGTGACGGGCCGACTCAAGTACAACTTCAAAGGCCCGCTCTACACCTTCTTCATGCCCTACGTCGGCTTCTACTCGCAGACCGTCGACAGCAACGCAGGAGAGACAAACAATGCCGTGCTCGCCCAGCGCGAGCTCAACCGGATCGAAGAATTAAAAAAGACCGGTCCCGTGTTTGGCATCACGGTTCTGCGGCGGCTCGTTCCTGGGTGGTTCCTCAAGGCGGACCTCGGGACGGACGTCATGAACGCCGGAGTGGCGATTGAGTTCTAAGCTCGCCCGACTCGTGTCCCTCTGCCTCCTGCTGAGCGCGGCTTCCTGCGGGGTCAAGGGGCCACCGCGGCCGCCGAAGGACGCGACGATCCCCTCCCTCGAAGAGCAGCAGCCAGAGCTAAAGCTGAAGCCGGGACAGGTGTACCCGGTGAAAGCGCCCTGAGATGTCGCTGATCATCGCCACCGGGAGTAACCTCGGCAACGCCGAAGAAAACCTTGCCTGGGCAAAGACCCAGCTCGCTCGGCACTTCCACCTGATCGCCGAGAGCCGCGTCTACGTCTCCGCGGCCGTCGACTACGAAGAGCAGCCCAAGTTTTTCAATCAGGTTCTCGAGTTTCGCATCCCCGAGGCCTCTCCGGAGAGCGTGCTTGAGCGGCTTCTTTCGATCGAGGCGGCGCGCGGTCGAGTGCGAGACCAGTGGCGCGGACCCCGGACACTCGACCTCGATATCATTCTTTGGGGCCTCGACCAGATACGCACTCCGTCACTCGAAGTGCCACACCCGCGCTGGACGCAGCGAAGCTTCGTCGTCCGTCCTTTGTCCGAATTACCTTTCTTCCACACGGTTAAAAAATGTTTTACAATACCAGCGTCGTTCACCGTTGAAGCCACGCCCGTCGCTAAAGGCCCATGATGGATTTTCACCTCACGCAAGAACAAAAAGATATTCAGGACCTCGCCCTGAAGTTCGCGCGCAACGAGATGATCCCGCTCGCACAGGAGCTCGACGACAAAGGCGAGTTCCCGCACGCCGTCTTCAAAAAAGCCTGGGAGCTTGGCCTAGTCAACACCTGCGTCCCTGCCGAGTACGGCGGCACCGGGTTTAGCTCGCTCGACGGCGTGATCATCTCCGAGGCCCTCGCCTACGGGTGCATGGGCATGAACACCTCGTTCATGGCGAACGACCTCGCGCTCCTGCCGATCGTCATCGGCGGCTCGGAGGAGCAAAAGAAAAGGTTCCTCACCCCCTTCACGACGGACTTCAAGATCGCCTCCTTCTGCCTCACGGAGCCCGGCAATGGCTCCGACGCCGGAGGCCTGAAAACTTCCATCAAAGACGGCGGCGACCACTGGGTGCTGAGTGGCGAGAAGATGTGGATCACGAACGCCGGCCATGCGGACCTTTTTGTTGTCTACGGGACCGTTGACCCGGGCCTCAAGCACAAGGGCATCTGCGCCCTCGTCGTCGACGCCAAGACGGCGGGCATCGAGCTCGGCAAGAAAGAAGACAAAATGGGCCATCGTTCATCGGACACGCGCGGCGTTCGTTTCAACAATGTCCGGGTTCCGAAAGAGAATATGCTCGGCGCCGTCGGCGAGGGCTGGGCTATCGCCATGAAGACCCTCGACCACTCGCGGCCCCTGGTCGCCTCCTCAGCGCTCGGCGGAGCCTGGCGCGCCCTCGACCTCAGCGTCCAGTACTCGAAAGAGCGCGTGCAGTTCGGAGTGCCGATTTCGAAGCACCAGGCGATCCAGTTCATGATCGCCGAGATGGCCATGAAGGTCGAAGCCGCGCGCCTCCTCGTCTACAAGGCCGCTTGGATGTGCGACCAGCACCTGCGCAACACCGAGGTAGCTTCCTACGCCAAAGCCTTCGCCTCGGACTCGTGCATGCAGATTACCACTGACGCCGTGCAGATCTACGGCGGCTACGGTTACAGCAAAGAATACCCAGTCGAAAAGCTCATGCGAGATGCCAAGCTCATTCAGATCTACGAGGGAACCTCGCAGATCCAGCGCTTGGTGATCGCACGAGAAGTTCTTAAGTAGTTTTCCAAAGGAGTTCGGATGAATATTTTTGTCTGTGTGAAGCAGGTTCCCGATACGGAAACCAAAGTTACCCCGAACGGAGACGGTTCCTTCATCGAAACGTCATCGATCAAGTGGATCATGAACCCCTACGACGAATTCGCCGTCGAGCAGGCCCTCCTCATCAAGCAAGCGAACGCCGCGGCGAACGTCACCGTGGTGCGCGTCGGCTCCGTCAAGGATACGGAAGCGCTCCGCACGGCCATGGCGATGGGCGCCGATGATGGCATTCTGGTGGAAGCGGGTGACAACCTCGACTCGTACTCGATCGCCAAGGCGCTCAAAGGCGCCATCGACAAGTCCGGCAAAAAACCGGATCTCATCCTCACGGGCAAACAGGCCATCGACGACGACTGCCTGCAGGTTCCGCAGATCCTGGCGCAGATGCTCGACCTCCCTTCCGTTTCGGTGGTGGTCGGTTTCGAAATGACCGGCACGACGATCAAGGCGAAGCGCGAGATCGAGGGCGGCGCCCTCGAGGTCTATGAGATGAGCACGCCCTGCCTTGTCGCCTGTAACAAGGGCCTCAACACACCTCGCTACGCGTCTCTCCCCGGCATCATGAAAGCGAAGAAGAAGCCCATGGCGCAGCATTCGCTGGCCGACGTCGGCGTCAGCGATGCGGATCGCCGGGTGAAGTACTCCGGCTTCCGTCTCCCGCCGGAGAAGCCACCAGGCAAGAAGTTCGATGCCACGGACGCGGCTAAGCAGCAGGCGATCGTCGCCGAAGTCGTCGGCCTCCTGCGCACCGAAGCCAAGATTATCTAATTTTTCACAAGGAACACCGCCATGGCTAACGTACTCATTTTCACAGAAACCAACGACGGGAAGGTCAAGCCCGTCACGCTCGAAATCCTCGGTAAACTCGCCGGCCAAAGCGCCGACGTCGCCGTCATCGGCGACCTCGCTGCTGATCAGGTGGAGGTGCTCGCGACCTACGGCGCGCAGAACGTCCACAAGCTCAAGGGCGCGAACCTCGACAAGTACTCTCCCGAGGGCTACAGCAACGCGCTCGCGAGTTTCATCAAGTCCAAGAACTACGACTACGTGATGGGCGGAGCGACCTCGACGGGCAAGGACCTCTTCCCGCGCTTGGCGGCGAAGTTCGACGCCGGCTGTGCCTCGGACTGCACGAACTTCACCTTCGATGGCGGCGCCTTCGCCGGGACTCGCCCGCTCTTCGCCGGCAAGTGTCTCGCGAAAGTCGAGCTCACGGGACCGAAGCCCCACTTCGTCACGGTCCGGCCGAACGCCCTCGGCATGCCCCAGGCTCCCACCAAGGGCGCCGGTGCCGCCGCGGACGTCGCCGCCGACGCGGGCCAGATCCGTGCGGTGATCAAAGAAATCGTGAAGGCCGCCTCCACGAAGGTCGACCTAACGGAAGCGAACATCATCGTCTCCGGAGGCCGCGCCATGAAGAACGCGGAGAACTTCAAAGTCCTCAACGAGATGGCCGACGTCCTCGGGGCTACGGTCGGTGCCTCGCGCGCCGCCGTCGACTCGGGCTTCGCCCCGCACGCGATGCAGGTTGGCCAGACCGGGAAGACGGTTTCTCCTTCGCTCTACATCGCCTGCGGCATCTCCGGCGCCATCCAGCACCTCGCGGGGATGCGCACGTCGAAGGTGATCGTCGCGATCAACACGGACCCCGATGCGCCGATCTTCACCAAAGCGGACTACGGGATCGTCGGAGACCTCTTCACGGTCGTGCCGATTCTCACGCAAGAATTCAAGAAACTCCTCGGTAAGTAATTCGGTTTAGTGGGCGGGCACCGCTCGCCCACTAATACCCGACTCTTTCGGATCTCAAGTCAGACAATTTAAGCCGCACTTCTTTCTCCAATCGCCTCGCATTCGCTACGCTGGGATGACACTCATCCTTGGAGGAAATCCCATGCGACTCTTAGCCCTTGGCCTACTCGTGGCCGCCACCAGCGCTCTCGCCGGTGAATCGTTCTTCGCTCCCCTCAACGTCAAATCCCTGCACGACCAGGAACTCGCCCGCGAACAGAAAGGCGAAGCGCCGCGCTTCGCGGTCCCGCACCGTGAAAGCGTGTCGGCGCTCCACGACAAGAGCTGGCGCGAGGAGAATGGTGAGCTCACCTGGACCCACCGCGTGCTCGCCCCGAACTCCGTTTCTCTGAACTTCGGCTTCACCAAGTTCCACCTACCGGAGAGCGCAGAGCTCACCGTGCGTGCGTCCGACTTTACCCACGTGATCCGCCCCTTCACCGCCGCGGACAACAACGCCGCTGGTGAACTCTGGACCCCTGTGGTGATGAGCGACGACGTGACGATCGAGCTCAAGATCGCCGCTCGCGAGCTCGCGCAGCTCGAGCTCGAACTCGGCGTCGTTGGCCAGGGCTTCCGCACCTTCGCCCAGCGCACGCAGAAGGCCGGCTCGTGTAACATCGACGTCGCCTGCTCCGAGGGCGCCGGCTGGGAAGCCGAGATCAACTCCGTCGCCGTCATCTCGCGCGGCGGTTCGACCTTCTGCACCGGCTTCATGGTGAACAACACCGCCGAAGACCGCACACCCTTCTTCATGACCGCTGACCACTGCGGCATCAACGCCGGCAACGCCGCGAGCCTGGTGACCTACTGGAACTACCAGCGCTCGACGTGCCGCGGGTCGCGCGACGCGACTCGCTCTCAGTTCAACACCGGCTCGCAGTTCCTCGCCGGCTCTCGCCGGTCGGATTTCACCCTCGTCCGCCTTAACCAAGCTCCCGCCCCCGAGTGGAACGTGACTTACGCCGGCTGGGACCGCAGCGACGTCGACGCCGCGATGGCCGTAGCCATCCACCACCCGTCGACCGATGAAAAAAGCATCTCCTTCGAGTACGACCCGACGACTGTCACTTCTTACCTCCAGGCGGCGGTTCCGGGTGACGGGACTCACATCCGCGTGGCCGACTGGGACAAGGGGACGACCGAGCCTGGCTCCTCCGGATCTCCGCTCTTCAATCAGGATCACCGCGTGATCGGTCAGCTCCACGGCGGCTACGCTTCGTGCACAAGCCGGACGGCTGACTGGTACGGCCGCATCCACACGAGCTGGGAGGGCGACGGCCGCGTCGGCACGCGCCTGAAAGATCACCTCGATTCCCAGAACCGGGGCGCGATGACCACGGACACCCTTCGCTGAAACAAGAAAGGGCCCTGCGGGGCCCTTTCTTTTTAATCTCTTTCCTGAAGCCTAGAACGTCGCAGACGACTGCTCGAAGCTAAAACCGTAGCCGCCTTCGGGCGCGGCCGGAGCCTGGGCCACGTCGCCGAGGTCTTCTTCCGCCTGCATCCCGAAGGTGCCGACGTCCGTCTGGGTTCCGTCGTCGTTCTGCACGGCTGCGTAGGTCTCGACGTTTTCCTGCTGCGGGTAGTTCGAGTTGTTCTCGGCGACCTCTTCCGAGTTATTTCCGAAGTTCTCCTCGACCGCTTCCTTCGCCGTAAACTTCAAGCGAGTGCCCTCGAAGGGACCGTTCGTGAGCGTGACGATGTAGGAGTTCTTATCCATCTGGTACATCATCCCGCTGAGCACCTGGCCATCGACTTCGTACTCGAAGACGTTTCCGGTCATCTCTGAAAACACTACCGACACGGACTCGTTATTCGGGAGGCTAACAGAGAGGGACTCGATGACGCCGTCTTGTGCGGTCAGCGAGCCGCTGAACTGCTCGGCGCTCAGGGTCTGCGCGTATTTCTTCGCGTTGAAAACTTCTTTGAGCTCGAGGTTGAGGTCTTCTTTGATCGCCGCATGCGCCGACAGCGACTCGGTCACCATCTGCTCGTTGGCGGATGCCTGAGTAGAAACGCTGTCACCGGCAATGCGTGGAAGTGCCTTGGACGCGCGCGGAGCAGAGCGAAGCTTCACCCACTCCCCGCCACCCGCGTTCGCGAGCCGGCGACCCGAAGTGACCACACCATTGATCTCGTCCAAACGCTTCACGAAGCGAACGGACTGCGAATCCATGAAGGCATCCGAGTTCACCATCACCGAGTTATAGAGGCCGGTCGCTACAAAGGCGAAGGCCATAAGGGCTGCGGTCTGACGCTTAAACTTTAGACTCTTCATAAAACACTCCTGCTTTGCTTCTTTATGAGCAAGTGAAGTGCCAACAAGGTGCTAAGTTAGTGGACGCTATCTTCTTGTGAAAACAATGACTTATACAGGGGGCGCAGGAGATGAGCTTAAGTGGTGCCTAGGATTTAAGCACCACTGTCTATAAATTAGACTTATTCAGTTGGCGGGGTGGCGCGGAGGTAGTCGAGATGGCTAGAGCGAAAACGCTTGAGGGCAATCACAACAATATCGGCAGGCGTAAGCCCTGAATTTTTCGACATGACCTCAACTGACTCTGCAACATCCTTCTCGATAAGTACCTTAATTTCCTTAAGTTCACCCTGATTATGCTTTTGAGATTTCATCCCACTCTCCTGGAGGTTTTAGTGAAAGGATTCTGGCCTGTTTTTTTTTAAAAGTCACCGTCAGGACTTCCGAGTGCCAATGACACTTAGAGCATTTTGTTTTCGAAGACTGACCAGCGCTTCCGTGATCTCAAAATCCAGCAGCTGACAGTGAGCATAAAGATCTTTGACCTGGCTCCACTCACAGAGAGTGTTTAAAACCTGAAATTCGGCTTCGGTCACGTCGCCTTCGCGCTCGAGGAACTCGTCGCGCGTGATGAGCTTCACCGCATCCGGTGGGCGCAACCCGGCGACGGCTTTGAAACGCCGGAGGATCTCGTCGGTGCGCGACTTGAGCACCGAATAGGGGTAGTGGATCTGCCGGTCACTCTCGGTGATGATCTCGGGCTCGATGATGAAGTCCTGCGGGACCAACTGGAATCCCTCGAGCACGATGTTATAAAAGGCCTTCAGACCCTTTGAGCCGCGGTACTCGGCACGGAACACCTGTCCGTCTCGGAGGATCACGACGCCGAGAAGCTGGCGCGTGGTGCGATCAAGGATATTGACTCGCCCGGTGAACGCCACCGTGCTCTGCTCGTCGAGGACGCGATACAAAGGAATCTCACCGGTCTCCATGGGATGAGTCTAGCGGCCAAAGAGGCGTGAGAAAAGACCAGCCTTCGCCGGGTTCGCCGGATGGAAGTGGTGATCGATCTTCTCCGCGACTGCGACGAAGCCGCGCGACACGGGTCGTCCCTCGAAGCCCGGGTTCGCCATGTACGGGTTCCCCTCGTCCGCCGACTTCCGCAGCTCGATCTCCAGCGGGATGCGGCCAAGGAATTCGACGCCGAGGTCGACCACGGCGCGCTCGACTCCGGCTTCGCCGAAGAGGAAGTGCTCATGGTGACAGTTCGAGCACACGAACGAGCTCATGTTCTCCACCATCCCAAGAATGGGAATCTGTAGCTTGCGGAACATCTCGAGGCCTTTGGTCGCGTCGAGGAGCGCAACGTCCTGGGGCGTCGACACGACGACGGCACCGTCGATGTGACAGTTCTGCGCCATCGAGAGCTGGATGTCGCCGGTGCCCGGCGGGAGATCGAGAAAGAGGTAGTCCATCCCCTCCCAGGTTGCGTCGAAGAGAAACTGGTTAAGCACGCCACCGAGCATCGGCCCGCGCCAGATGACTGGATCCTTCTCCTCGATGAAGAGTCCGAAGCTCAAGAAATGGATCCCGTGCGCTTCGACGGGAACGATCTTCTTGTTCTCGGTGGCCTTCGGCTTCGCGCTGCGCTTGCCGAGTAGCATCGGCACCGACGGGCCATAGATATCCGCGTCGATGATCCCTACCTTCTTGCCCATGCGCGCGAGCGTCGCCGCGAGGTTCACGGTGACGGTCGACTTGCCCACACCGCCCTTGCCAGAGCCAATAGCGATGACCTTGCCGACCCCGGGCACGGACTTCTTCGGCTGCGGAGCCGCGTGTCCCGTTTTGAGCTGGGCGGCCGGCGCCTCCGGGGCTGGCTGCGCTTTCGCGCCGGCTGCACGGTAGACGTCTCCGGAGTCCGTCGACGTGCTCTGGAGCGTGAGGTCGTTCTCCGAGACTAGGCCCGCCAGGCACTCCGCAACGAACTTCTCCACCAGCCGCTTGTCCTGCGGCGAGATCCCGTCGCGCGCGTAGGTGATCGTAACCTTCGCGCCATCGACGCGAACGTCTTTCCAGCGCTGCTCCTCGCTGAAGGAGGCACCGGTCACGGGGTTTTTGATACTGGCTAACTTCTCAAGAATTTGATCGCGCATACGTTCCCACCTAAAAATGTCGGACAATCTCAGAGCTATGTTCTCCGCTGGTCACTGGCTGGTCAATGAGTTTTAGGTGGCGATTAACGAGAGCAAGATTTATCATTAGTTGAATCACTTGCCACGTTGCGAGGAGCCCGCTGTGTCGGTCTACAAGAGAACCATTTTTCTGATCAATCCGAAGTTCCAGATTCGCTTCGCGCTAGTGATGTGCACAATCGTCTGGATCTCGAGCCTCATCTACCCGATCACCATCGTTGGCCTCTTCGACTCCTTCGTGAAGGCTCACCCCGCCGCCGCGAGCGCCGTCAGCGAAGCCAAGCAAGACCTGCTCGTCTTCCTCGTGGCCTGCCAGTTCATCTACGTGGGTTTCGTTTTTATCATCTGCATCTTCCTGACGCACAAGATCGCAGGGCCGATGTTTAAGCTGACCAATTACCTCCGGTCGATCTCCCAGGGAGCTCAGCCGAGCGCGATTTCCTTTCGCACCGGGGACAACTTCACCGAAGTCGCCGAGGAGGTCAACGCCGCCTTCGACCGCCTGGCGGACGAGCGCGAAGAGGACTACGCCTTCCTCACCGAAGTGACCAGTTACATCAACAATCTGAGCCTCGTCGTTCCGGAGGACAAGAAGCCCCTCCTCAAGGAAATCACAGACCGGCTCGCCGACATTCAAAAACGCCTGCACGGGAACGACTAAGTCTCTCGCCGCGCAGAGCTTTCGTGGTAAAATTTCTTCATGTTTTTTCGAGTTCTCCTGCTCGCACTCACGATGGTCACGTGGTCCGCGTTCGCGGCCATCGAGAGCAGCGACGCCTGGGCGAAGATCGTCCGCTCCGGCGAGCTCGTGCTCAAGCAGGGCGACCTCATCGTCTACGATCACTTCCTGCAGATCTACAAGGTCGCCGAGAAGGGCTACGCGAGCGCGTACCTTCTCGACAAAGGGATCAAGGAGGCGTCGAAGTCCCCCCGGCTCGTGATGTTCCATGAGTGGCTCACGGACCTCAAGCGCTACCCCTCGCTCCCGGCCGACGAACTCCTCGCGACCTGCGGGGACCTCAAGAAGCGGCTCCGGACGACCACTGGGATCGGCCGCAAACTCGTGCTCCAGCGACTGAACTTCTGCCGCCAGCTGAGCCTCCAGCAGATGGCGCCCCGGGTCCTCGCAGACGGAGCACTCACCCTCGCTGACGTCGGCTTCCTGAAGCAGTTCATGCCCCAGCTACTTCACGGGAAAAACCAGTCTGACTTCATCTGGTTGCTCCAGCGGCTCGAGCAGAAACCCGAGGTCATGCAGGTCATCTCGACGCTGGTCACGGAAGAGGTCGTCCGACGCAACAAGCAGGTCCCGAGGGACATCCTGCAGACCCTCGTGATCACGCCGGACCTCACACGACACATCCAGCAGCTCGGGCTCGACGTTGAATCCATGCGCTCGATCTTCTACACCGAGTTCAGTCGCCTGCTCGAGGACCTCTACCGGGCGCTCGAGACGAAGAAGGACCTCGTCCCCACGAAAGCGAAGCAGCTCACAACCTGGGTTGGGCTGAACCTCGGGCGCCTCCCGCGCAACACGGCGCTCGGGCGCTTCAGTGACCTCGGAAAAAATTTGTGGCGGGGCGGCTTCGAAGAAGAGGCGATCGGCGTCTACGAATTGGTCGCAAAAAACGGCAACGTCGATCAGCGCGAAGACGCCCTCTTCTTCCACCTCTGGATCTGGGCCAACAAGGGCAAGTGGACCGAGGCCCACGCCTGGCTCCGCAAGCAAAAGACCCTCGCCGACTTCGACGGCCTGAGTGATTCGCGCCTCAAGTTCTGGATCGCCGCGACTCTCCACCACACCGACCACCGCACCGAGGCGCGCGGCGCGTTTGAAGCGCTGATTCGCCGGCATCCGCTCAGCTACTACGCGATCATGGCGAGCAAGCAGCTGCAGGCGCACTATCCGACGTCCGAGGCGCCGAAGATCTACCGCCAGCTCGACGACACGGATACCCCGGTCATTAACCTCTCCGCCGTTGACCCGGACATCCTCGAAGCCTGGCGCCGGCTCCGCGCCTGGGCTCGCCTCGACGCGAAGCTCTTCCTCAACGCCGAACTCCGAGGTTTCGAGAAGACCTTCATCCCGAACATCGCCAGGACCGCGGGAGACAAGAATCGCAAAAACGCCACGAGTGACGGCGTCCTCATCACCGCGGCGCTCATCGGCCTTGAGGAGAACTACCTCGAGAGCTTCCGCGTCCTCTACCGAGCGCTCGAGCGCCAGGAGGTGAACTTCAACCGCTTCCTGCTCCAGATTCTCTACCCGCGGCCCTACTACGGCGAACTCGAAAAGGCGCTCAAGTCGAGCGAACTCGACCCGCTCCTGCTGCTGTCGCTGATCCGCCAGGAGTCGGTGTTCAACCCCGAAGCGAAGTCCCGCGTGGGCGCTCGGGGGCTCATGCAACTCATGCCGGCCACGGCGAAGCGGCTGAGCCGCACGGTGCGCGACAATCACCTGGTCGTGCCGAAGACGAACATCGAGATCGGTGCCAAGTATTTCCAGCAGCTCACCAAGCGCTACCAAGGGAATCTGGTCTACGTTCTCTCCGCCTACAACGCCGGAGAATCTCGCGTCGAACGCTGGAAGGGTCAGCACTTCGACGGCGACGACATGCTCCGCAACATCGAGATGATTCCCTTCCTCGAAACTAGAAACTACGTGAAACTTATTTTCCGCAACCTGTTCTTCTACAAGACGCTGGGGGCATCGAAGGATACCTTCGACACCCCGACGGTGACGAAGATCTACGACCTCGACCTGGGCTTCAAGCGCTAGACGTTGAAGCGGAAGTGGATGACGTCGCCGTCCTTCACTTCGTACTCCTTGCCCTCCATGCGGAACTTGCCGGCTTCCTTCACCTTCGGTTCGGTCTGGTACTGGAAGAGGTCCTCGCAGTGGTAGATCTCGGCCTTGATGAAGCCGCGCTCGAAGTCGGAGTGGATCACGCCCGCCGCCTGAGGAGCCTTCGCGCCCTTCGGGAAAGTCCAGGCACGCACTTCCTTCACCCCGGCGGTGAAGTAGGTGCACATGCCGAGGAGGTTGTAGCCGGCGCGGATCATCTTCGAGAGGCCTGACTCCTCGATGCCGATCTCCTTGAGGAACTCTTCTTTCTCTTCTTTCGATCCGAGCGCGGCGATCTCGCTTTCGACTTTTCCGCAGATGGTGATGACCCCGGCGTTCTCGCGCTTGGCGATCTCGCGCACGCGCGCGACGTGGTCGTTCTCCTTCGTGATCGTGGCCTCGTCGACGTTGCAGACGTACATGAGCGGCTTCATCGTGATGAGGTGGAGGTCGCTCACCGAGTCCTTCTCCTCGGCGTCGAGCGCGAGGCTGCGCGCCGGCAGGCCCTCACCGAGAGCCTTGGCGAGCTTCTCGAGAACGGGCTTCGCGATCTTCCCCTTAGTGGACACGACCTTGTCCTGGCTCTTGATGAGCTTGTCGATGCCCTGGAGACGCTTGTTGACGGTCTCGAGGTCGGCGAGCGCTAGCTCGACGTTGATCGTCTCGACGTCGGAGACCGGGTCGACCTTGCCGGAAACGTGGATGATATCCCCGTCTTCGAAGCAGCGAACGACGTGGGCGATGGCGCCGACGGCGCGGATGTGGCCAAGGAACTGGTTCCCCAGGCCCTCGCCCTTCGAGGCGCCCTTCACGAGGCCCGCGATGTCGACGAACTCGACGATGGCTGGGACGACGCGCTCGGGCTTCACCAGTGCGGCGATCTTATCGAGCCGCAGGTCGGGCACGTGGACCACGCCAACGTTGGGCTCGATGGTACAGAAGGGGTAGTTGGCGGCTTCCGCGGGCGCCGAAGTCAGCGCAGAAAAAATGGTAGATTTCCCTACGTTTGGGAGACCGACGATGCCAACATTCAAACCCATACTGACTCCTCGCTCAAATGAGCGCTTTCTTGTTATTCACAGAGGCTTTCGCGATACCAGTTACCACGCATTCCTCCAGCGGGCCATGCAACTTTTCCAGCAGTCCGGGTAAAAACTCCGCCTGTTCCTTCGCAAACCCCGAGAGAACCCAGTCGGAGACACTCCCGTGGACCGGGCGCCCGATGCCGATGCGCATGCGCGCGAACTGGTCCGTGCCGAGCTGCGCGGCGATGCTCTTGAGGCCATTGTGGCCCGCGAGGCCCCCGCCCATTTTGAAGTGCACC
Organism: Bacteriovoracaceae bacterium; assembly: GCA_036770305.1. GTDB lineage: Bacteria > Bdellovibrionota > Bacteriovoracia > Bacteriovoracales > Bacteriovoracaceae > UBA6144. The sequence goes on from DAIPJL010000013.1 coordinate 13,211, forward strand.
TGGCCGAAGGGGATGTCGAGCTCATCGTGCACCACCAGAATCTCGGCGGGCGCGATCTTGTAGAAAGCCGCCATGGGCTGCACCGATTCACCAGAGAGGTTCATGTAGGTCTGCGGTTTGAGGAACAGGGTCTTCTGGCCGCGCAGCGCGACTTCACAGAACTCGCCTTTGAACTTCGACTTCCAGAGCGCGCGCGCGAGCTCGGGGTGGGAGTCGAAGAGCAGCCAGGCGATGTTGTGCTTCGTCGCGTGGTACTCGCGGCCCGGGTTCCCAACGCCTACGACCAGCCGGAACATCAGATGAAGAGCGACGAGACCGAGTCGTGGTTAAAGGTCCGGTGGATGGCCTTCGCGAGGATGTCGCCGGTCGAGAGCACTTTGATCTTCGAGACCTTGCGGCCTTCGGGAGAGAGCGGAATCGTGTCGGTCACGATCACCTCTTCGAGCTCCGGACACTCGGCGATGCGGGTGATCGCCGGATCCGAGAACACGGCGTGGGTCGCCGCCGCGAAGACGCGGTTGGCGCCGTTCTTCTTGAGCGCCTGCGCGGCCTGCACCAGCGTGCCGGCGGTGTCGATCATGTCGTCGATGATGATGCAATCCTTGCCGCGCACGTCACCGACCACGTTCATCGCCTCGGCGACGTTCGGTGCGGTCCGGCGCTTGTCGATCATGGCGAGCTCGGTGGTGAGCTTCTTCGCGTAGTGGCGAACGCGCTCGACGCCGCCGGCGTCGGGAGAGACGCAGACGAGGTTGTCCGGCGGGATGTTTTTACGAACGTAATCCAGGATCACCGGGGAGGCGAAGATGTTGTCGAAAGGGATGTTAAAGAAGCCCTGGATCTGGCCCGCGTGCAGGTCCATGGTGATGACCCGCGAGCAGCCAGCGACGGTGAGCAGGTCGGCGACGAGCTTCGCGGTGATCGGTGTGCGGGGAGCACTCTTACGGTCTTGGCGAGAGTAACCATAGTGCGGAACAACCGCCGTGATCGAGTTCGCAGAGGCGCGCTTGAGCGCGTCGGCGATGATCAGCAGCTCCATGAGCGAGTCGTTCACTGGTGCGCAGGTCGACTGCAGCACGAAGACGTCGGCGCCGCGCACGTTCTTTTCGATCTCGCAGTAGATCTCGCCGTTGGCGAACTTTCGAATTTGGGGATTTACGAGGGGAACGTCGAGGAACTCAGAGATTTTTTTAGAAAGCTGTGGAATCGAGGAACCGGATACCAAGACAATCCGTCTCACAGAGTACTCCTCATCAGAAAGGTGGTAGGGGTGGCAGGGATCGAACCTGCGTATGGCAGAATCAAAATCTGCTGACTTACCACTTGTCGACACCCCTACAGAGGTCAAAAAATTGTTTCCTGACTTTAGCTTGGCCCGAGACCTCTGGCAAGGATAAACCCAAGCAATGCTAGGGGTTTGGCGCTCTGAATTAGTGCTTTCTTTGGACAGAAGGTAAAGCTATGCTCTATCGTCATTTTGAGAGTTTCCAGCTTTTCGAAGGAGTTATTGTGCGCTCGACCAAGTCTCTGGTTGCGGTTTTTGCCCTTATTTCGGCCACCCCCGCCCTGGCACTTCCCATCGACTGGGGAGGATCGCTCGGCTTTGATACGAACCTGATCAACAACATTCGCCGCACCAAAGACTCCATCACCAAGCCCGACCCGAAGGACGGTACCCAGGGGATTGAGGGCGGCGACAACGGAGCGCACTTCCAGACCTACATCTTCAAGCTCAATCCGCACATGATCGTCAACGACGCCGTCTCCATCAAGGGCGAGCTCTCCAGCGGCCATCTGCGTGGCGGCTTCTTCGGCGGCGACTCTACTCAGACGCAAGATTCTACCACCGGCTCCAACGCCTACCATAGCACCGTCCCGGCGCAGCGCTCGGCGCTGAACGTGAACCAGCTCTACGCCGAACTCTACGCCGACACCGCGCTCATCAAAGTCGGTCGCTTCGCCAAGGAATTTGGCAGCGGCGCCGTGCTCCACGCGGGCCGCGGAACCTTCGATCGCTTCTTCACACAGTACGACGGCATCCAGGGTGAGATGCGCATCGGCAACTTCAGCCTCACGCCACACTGGGCGAAGCTCGGCAGCTACGACGCGATCAATTCACAGGACACGCCCAACGGTAGCCGCGACGTGCGCGAGATGGGCCTGATCGCCAGCTACGACAACAAGAGCACCGATACGACGCTGGCGATCGCCTACACCAAGCGCTTCTCCGAAGGGGACAGCACGCTCTACCCCCAGGGACGCACCAACGTCACTCTCCTCAACGCCTACTTCGCGAAGAACTGGGAGAAGGTGAAGCTCACCGTCGACGTGCCAACGCTCACCGGTGAGTACGGCAACGTCTACTTCAACGACGGCGCTGGCGTCAGCGCGACTTCCCAGAAGGCGCGCATTGCGAGCTCGGCCGCGCTCGTCCACGTCACCTGGCTGCCGAGCCAGCGCTGGGACCTCGGCACGCATTTCGGCCAAGTCGGCGGCGACAAGGGCAGCACGCAAAAGTTCGAAGGCATGCAGCTCAACCCGAACTACCACATCGCCGAGCTGATGTTCCGCTACAACTACACCGCCTTCAATGAGGGCTCGCAGAGCATCTTCGACAGCGGCATCACGAACGCGCGTTTCTACAAACTCTACGCCAACTACAAGACGGACAAGTGGACCTGGACCGGTGCCGTCATCATGGCGACGGCGCTCGAGACCGCGAAGAAGGGCAAAAACGCGTACCACCACGAAGAGCGCTACCGCTTCGGCGCCACCCGGAACCAGGCCAGCGACTACGGCACCGAGGTCGACCTCGCGTTCGCGTACCAGTGGAACCCCAACGTTAACATCTCCGGGTACCTCGGGTACTGGCTCGTCGGCGACTACTACAAGTTCAGCAACGCCGCGAAAGAGATCTCAACGCAGAACGTGCTCGGCTCGGGTCTGCGCCTCGGCATCACCTTCTAGCGCCAGTGCTGCATCCCTGCGCCCATGTTGTACGACATGGGTGAGGTCCCCATCCACGGTTGTACGCCCATGCCGGCCTGGAAGCCGAAGCCACCCTGCATTCCCATGGGTGGCTGGTAGCCCATGCCACCGGCGCCCCATTGGTAAGGCACCGTCTGTTGGCCCCACATGTTGTTCCCCTGGAACATCATCGGGTTCCGCTGGGCCATCGAGTTGTTGAAGTTGAAGGTGTACCCCTGACCACCGTTCTGCATCCCCCAGCCCATCGGCTGCTGCTGGTGCATGAAGGGTGACTGCTGCTGAAACTGGCCCCAGGGCGCGCCCCACATCTGGTTCTGGAACTGCTGCGCCGGCTGCTGCATCCACGGGTTCATCTGTTGACCCGGCATGTTCGGCATCTGCGTCGGCATCTGCTGCTGAGGATTGTTGAACTGGAAGGTGTAAGGCCCGTTCTGCTGCTCCTCGCCGGAGCGATCGGCACGCGGAGCTTCTACGCTCGGGCTCCGCGAGGTCTGCTGCCGCTCTTCGCGGGACGGCTCTCGCTCCTCTTCGCTCCCGTTCTGACGAGCGATGTAGCGCTCGCCCTCTTGCTCCCAGCCGCGGTACATGCGGGCCTTCTCCTCGAGGTCAGAGGCGATCTTCGCGTCCGCGTTGTTGTACTGCTGAAGCACGGAGCGGAGCTCTTGGATCCGCTGCAGGGAGTCCTGAACGCAGCGCTGGGTGTTTCGGAAGTACTTAAAGCAATAACCATTCGGTTGGGTGATGCGCGCAGCTTCTTCGTTGATCTCCGCCTGGAAGTTTCTCGTGCGGATTTCGATGTTCCGTCGGTGCTGGGCCGCGAGGCTCGCGTACTCGTCCGAGCGGCCGGTCACGCGACCGGTCTTGATGTTGTACTGCTCCTTCCGCGCCACGAGGTTCTGCTGGAAGCGCTGCTTGTCCGCCGAGATGCGCTCACGCACCACGCGCGGTGTGACGAGCACTCCGCCGTCGGTGGCTCCGAGGCGACCGTAGTGGTGGGCCGTGAGGTGCACGACGTTCACCTGTTCGGCTTCATCGAAGAGACCTTTCGCCATGAGCTTGTCGAGGTCCGCCGGAGAAACGAAGGGGCTCGAGCGGTAGGACGCCAGCTGGCGCATGAGCCCGCGGAGCTCTTCCTCGCGCGCGCGGCGTTCGGCACCGTTGGGCAGACCACCGATGCGCTGGTGCAGGTCGGCGATGCGCGTGGTGAGCGGGTCGACGATGTAGCGCTGGAAGTCACCGATCACCGAGTAGTCGAGGGTTTCGAGCTTATCGCCCTTTCGGATCTTCTCCGCGAGGTCTTTGTAGTCCTTGAGAATGAGCTCGTCGCGGATGGCCCCGAGGGTGACCGAGTACTGGCCGTAGCGGTCGAGGAAGTCGGCGATGTGCCGGTAGTTTCCGCTCTCACAGATGAGCTGGGCCTGCTCGTCGAGGCGCATGCGTTCGGAGTCCTCGCTCGAGTAGACCGCGAAGCCTCCCTGGCGAACGTCTTCGAGATAGTAGCAGCCGTTCTCTGCCTGCTTCTTGTAGACCGCACTGGCGAGCGGGAGGTGCGAGCCGAACCAGACGTTGCCCGATGTTTCGACGCCGTCAAAAGACACGTCGAGGTCACGGATCACCATCTTCGCGGCATCCACGCTTCCGTTCTCTTTCATGACCCCGGTGTCCTTGAGACACTGCTGGAAGCCCGAGAAGTCGGGCTTTACGGTGATCTTCTTTTCGACCTGCTCCCCGGCGTCGTTTTTTTCCATCACGGTGTACTCGCAGCTCTCGCTGCCGCAGGACTTGATCTTGAGCTCGACGACGTACTGGGGGAAGTCTGTGGTTGGTGTCCGCAGACCCCACTCGAGCATGCCGTTACAGTTCGCGAGGAAGTCTCCGCCGCGGACGTTGAGGCGGGACTGCGCCGGATCGTGCATGAGCTGAAGACTGGCGCCCTTCGTGCGCAACATCGCGGAGACAAAGTTCAGCGGGATTGTTGTCTGCCCCGAGCTCGGACAGTTCGCCGTGCTCGCGCTTGAGGTAACCGAGGGCACACTCGGCGTCTGCACGCGCGTCGGCGTCCCCTGGCCCGGCGTCACCCCGTCGCTCGACCTCGCACCGTCTCGCTGCGAAGAAATGAGTCCTCGCAGAAGGTCGTTCGCCGAGGCGCCGGTAGAGGAGATTGCGGCGAGGGCCACAAGCGCAACAAATCGTTTCATAGTTCTTCCCCAATGAAGTCACTCATATGACCTTCGTCTTTTCGGCGGGGAGAGCAGTAAGCTTGAGCCTTAGTCAGGAAATATGCTGAGGGTCTACGTCAACCTTCAGCGAAACCCCTGATTTCACGGGCCAGTTCAGGAGGAAGCTATCGATGAAATTGTGTAACTCGTTAACACTCTTCGACTTGAGCAGCACCGTCCAACTGTACTGGTTCGCTCGTTTTTCGATCAGAGCGGGCCTGGGCCCCAGCACCAGCACGTTCGAGAAGTGTTTGCTCCTCAGGCCATGGAGCGCCGGGGAGACTTCGTCGTCCATTTTCTTCGTGAGCGTCGCTTGGTCTCGATGAGAAAAGTAAATCGCCGCGATCCGGTAGAAGGGCGGGCACTCGCAGAGTTCGCGCATGCGCGCCTCCGATCGATAGAAGCCGTCGAAGGAGTTCTCGCGGATGAGTTCGAAGAGTGGTGCGTCGGGGGTGGCCGTTTGCACCAGGACCTCGCCGTCGTGGGAATAGCGACCGGCCCTCCCGGCAACCTGGACGATCGTCTGCCAGATCCTTTCATTCGCCCGGAAGTCCGGCATGTTGAGCTGGCTGTCCACTCCGAGGATGATCACTTTCTTGACTCGCTCGAAGTTGTGGCCCTTGGAAAGCATCTGGGTTCCCACTAGCACGTCGATCTCCCCGGCGTGGAAACGCTGGAGCTTGTCCTGGAGGGCGGCGAAGGTCTTGATCTCGTCGCGGTCGAAGCGCTCGACGCGCGCCTGCGGGAAGAGTGCGGACACCTCCTGTTGCACTCGCTCCGTGCCGAAGCCCTTCTGAAGCAGCGTAAGGTTCCCGCACTTCGGACAGCCTGAGGGCATCGGCTCGTGGTACTCGCAGTGCTGACAGCTCAGCAGGTGCTTCTGCTTAAAGTAGCGCATGGTTACCGAGCAGTTCTTGCAGTGGAACTGGTGGCCACAGGCGCGGCACTGCACGTAGTTCGCGAAGCCCAGGCGATTGATGAAAACCAAAACCTGCTCGCCCTTCGCCAGGCCCTCGGAGATCTTGCTCACCGTGTCCGGATGGAGTGGCCATGGATCGTGAGCTTCGCGCCTCGCCGTCTTCGGTAGCTTCGTGTCGATAAAGCTCACCTGCGGCAGCGAGGCGTTCGTCACGCGTTCGCGCAGGGGATGGTAGTAGGTGACTGCGCCCGGCGCTTGGAAGTTCTGCCAGGTCTCGAGGCTCGGCGTCGCCGAAGCGAGGATCACGGGACAGTCCGCGAGCTGCGCTTTTTTGATGCCCACATCTCGGGCGTTGTAGGCACAGCGGTCGTCCTGCTTGAACGATCCGTCGTGCTCTTCGTCGACCACCACGACTCCGAGGTCGACCACGGGCAAGAACACCGCACTGCGGACACCGATGAAGAGCCGTGGCGCTCGGTTCTGCGACGCCTCTTTCCAGATGAGGTACTTCTGCGAAGCCGTGATTTCGCTGTGAAAGCTATAGACCGGGAACCCGAGGTGACGACTGAAGGTTTCTACGAACTGCGGAGTCAGGTTGATTTCCGGTAGAAGGTAAAGGGCACTCTTGCCGGTGGCGAGGACGGAGCGAATGACCTCGAGGAAGACGAGAGTCTTGCCGGACCCGGTCACGCCGTGGATCAGGTGCCGAGAAAAATGTCCGAGCGTGCCTCGGACGGTCTCAATGACCATCGCCTGCGCCGCCGTCGGAGTCGGCGCCGGTTCCACTCCCGTCGCCTGCGCCATCTCGAGAGCGCGGGGTCTCTTTTTACTCGCCGGAAGACAGTCAACCACCAGCTGGCCAAGGGAGTAGTGGTAGTAGTCAGACATCCACTTGTAGAGCCGCAGTTCTTGCTCGGAAAGCACGGGATAGTCATCGCGGAGGCCGAGGATTTCTTTAAAGACGATCTCTCCCGAATCCGGCGGCGCAGCCTCGCTCACCTCGAGGACGAGGCCGAGCTCCGCGCGCTTGCGCAGGGGCACGTCTACCAACTGGCCGACGACCGGGACGACGCCCAGCGGGAGCCGGTACGTGAGTCCCCCATCCCGTACCGGATAGTTAACTGCGACGCGACAGAACATCTAAAGCAAGAAGGGGGGCTTGAGGAGAGCCTCGGCGGGTTTTCCGAGCAACTGGTCGTAGCGCTTAAGGCGGGAAAGCATCTCGGTGCCCGACTCGTTGAAGGGCCGCACACCGAGGAACTCGATCATCCAGAACTTCTCCTCCCCAAGGCGCACCTGCACTGTCCGCGGAAGGAAGTTGGTGCCGTTGAGGAGAACGTAGTCCTGGAGCGACAGCTCGACCTCTTCGCCGGTGGTGCGAAGGATCAACTGGCGGATGTCTCGACGCTCGTCTCCGACCCAGGCCTCGAAACCGTCCGCGCGGATGCTCCACGCCGGTTCACCCCGGTGGCGACTCAGGGTCACCTGCTGCGTGTCTCGGTACATCGGCGCGTTGAGCAGCTGCTCCACCCTCTCTCGCTCGGCGGCGCTGCTCGGAGTGAGCGGAGACTCTTCGCCGTTCGCGACTCGTCCTCCGCGCGTCTTCGTGAGCCACTGCTTGTAGCGCTGAAGCAGCGCCACCTTCTCCTGGTCGATCAGTTCGGAGTTCGCCTTGACCTCGACCCCCCTGAGCTTCAGGAACTCGATGACGAAGGACCCGTCGTTGATGAGAAGACTATTGAGGAGCCCAAGAAAGAGACCGCGCTCAGGCCGAGCGCTGGCGCCGCTGAAGCTCCGGGCATCGAGCTCTCCAAGGTAGACCTTGTCGACGAGGTGCGCGTCGGTCATGGCCTGGTTTCGGTAGCACAGCTGCGTGAGCTTGAGCTTCCCCTGCGGCGTGATGTTGTAGATCCATCGCACCCAGAGAGGCTCCCCCTGGGACGTTGCGCCGGTCTCTTCGAGGTAGGGGTTGAACGAGTAGAGCTTCGCGGCGAGGACGACCGCCGTGGTGGTGGCGTCAGGGTTGGCGCCGTTGCGGAAGAGCGATTCGACGGTTGGCACATAGGCGCGGACTCGCGCCGCAGACAGGAGAAAAAGAAAAGTCAGGAGGGAGGATTTCATCATAGCTTAACTCCGTGCCGGGCCGCGCGCTCGCGGATGATCTTTGCGAAAGGGGCGCGCAGAGCTTCGTCCCGAAGAGCGAAGTCGACGGTCGCTTCGAGGTAGCCGATGAGGTGACCCGTGTCGAAGCGCTCGCCCTGAAACTGATGCGCGTAGACCTTCCGGCGTCCGCACATGACGTTGATCGCGTCGGTGAGCTGGTACTCGTTGCCGGCTCCCCGGGGAATGGTTTCGAGGATCGAAAAGATTTCCGGAGCAAGGATGTAGCGGCCGGGCGTCGCCAACGTTGAGGGGGCTTTCTCGGGAGAAGGCTTTTCGACCATCGCCTCCATGAGCATCGTCCGCGGGTCATCGATGACCTGGGTTCCCTTAACGATTCCGTAGCGGCTCGTCTGCTCAAGCGGCACGTTCATGACGCCGATCACGGGGGCCCCGCCGTGGGATTCGGAGATCCCCATCAGCTGCTTGGTGCATGGCACTTGTCCGACGACGATGTCGTCCCCGAGGAGTACCGCGAAGGGTTCGTCACCCACCAGGTCTTTCGCCGCAAGCACGGCGTGGCCTAGGCCAAGCTGCTCCTTCTGGCGCACGCTCGTGACGTTCACCATGGTGCCGATCTTCCGAACGAGCTCTAGCTCCGTCTTCTTATTGTTTTTCTCGAGGTAGGCTTCGAGCTCGAGGTTCCGGTCGAAGTAGTCCTCGACGGCGAACTTCCCCGACGAGGTCACGAAGATGATCTGCTCGATCCCCGAGTCGACGGCTTCAGACACCACGTGGTGGATCATGGGGACGTTAAGGATCGGAATGATCTCTTTCGCCATCTGCTTCGTCGCCGGAAGGAAGCGCGTGCCCTTGCCGGCGATGGGGATGACGGCCTTTCTAATTTTCATGAATTCCCTTGAGTTCGCTAAGTTCAATGGTTAACTTTGTTGTTGAGGATACCACAGAAAATCGAGTTTCATCATGCGTCCCCGTTTCATTTTCTCCATCTTCGCGCTCTGCCTTTTTGCGCTTCCCACGGTCGGCGCTGCGCAGCCACGCCCCTTCCACACCGCGCGCCTCGTCTCCACTGGCGGCGCCGGCGTCGCGTCGCTGCTCGTGACGGAAGCCGCCGTCTTGAATCCGGCAGCCCTCGCCTTCTTCGGCGATACCTACCTTTCCTACCAGAACACCAGGTCGGAGCTCAAAAGCACCGCGAGCGCGCGACAGGCCGACGGGAACGGCTTCTCAAACAGTAATCGGAACGAGGGGTACTTCGTTTACGATAACACCTCGCAGGTGAAGGGCGGGTTTAGCTACCAGCGCCAGTCAGAAGACGGTTTCCTCCGGCGGCGCCTCACCGCCAGCTTCGCCCAGGCCCTGACGGAGACTTTTTCCCTCGGCCTCACGTACAAGTACACGGAGGACACGCGGCCGCGGGACTTCGCGCGCAAGCACGCCGTGACCAACCCCCTCGTGCTCGGCGGAACCTGGGTCGTCGATCCGACTCTCATCGTTGGCCTGATCTGGGAAGACCCGACGCGAGCGACCCGCGGCGAGGCGCGGGCGATCGCCGGAGTCCAGTACAACATCACCGACCGCTTCATGGTCATCGGCGACTTCGGCCAGGACCCAACCCGCAGCCACGAGGACACCCAACTCTGGAGAGGAGCGCTCCAGTATTCTCCCTTCAACGACTTCTACGTGCGCGGTGGAAGGTTTCAGGACCGAGCGCTGAACCTCGAGGGCGAAGCCTGGGGCCTGAGCTGGGCGGGGCCTCGGCTCGGCGCCGATTTCGCGATGCGCACTTCACGACAGATCAAAACCGAAAAGGGCGGCCTTCTCTACCGCCGTGAGCGACTTCAGGACCTCTCCTTCGCCGTGAACCTTCGTTTCTAAGGTGTGCCCCGGGGTCACCCGATAGGGACTCCATGACAGTGAAATCGAAGAGGCAGACGAAAGACGCGATGAAAGAGCGCGAGCACAAGCTCATGCTCAAGCACAAGTACGACACGCGCATCACGAACGTGCGCATCGGCAAGGAAGCCTTCGAGGCCGGCGACTTCATCACCGCGATCCGCAAGTACACGGAGTACCTCGAGACCATCGCCGAGATCAAGGGCGCCGGGAGCATCTACGACCTCAAGCCCCCGCACTTCGACAAGAACCGCGACATCACCGAGATGCTCATGATCAGTCACCTCTACCTCGAACTCGCCAAGGTGTATGACGCCACCGGGAAGTTCACCGAAGACACCGACCGCTGCCTCGATCAGTTCGTGCTCTTCACGGCGAACCAGCCCTTCCAGGTGGTGAACTCCGAGACTCTGCGGAAGACGCTGCGGAAGTTTCGTTTCAAACGCCACGACGCATTCTTCAAGGCGTACCAACAGATCTTCATCAAGTCGCGGCGCTGTTACATTGCGACGATGTGCCTCGGCGAAGAAGACCCGTGCACGGCCCAGCTCCGCGAGTTCAAGCGCTGGCTGCTCGCGAAGCCTGGGGGCCTGGGCGCGGTTTCACTCTACTACCGCGTCTCCTCGCGTCTCGTTTCTCACCTCGAAACCAAGCCCTTGCTTGCGTCTCTGCTACGGCTGCTGGCCACGCCCCTATTACGCGGGTTCTCAAGACTCGGGCTTCCCCTTATACTTAAGCCATGACTCTCCTCACCCGGATCTTCGTCCGCGAATGGTTCAAATCTCTTGCGGGCGCTCTCGTCGCCCTTCTCCTGCTCGTGACAACGGCGGATCTGATCAATGGGTTTCTGCGTGGCAAAGACGGCGAGCGCGTCGTCCTCGAGTGGCTTTTGAAGATGCCCGATCTCATCGGCAAGATGCTGCCGGTCGCCTGCCTGATGAGCACCCTCTTCACCTTCAATCGGCTCAAGGCGCACAACGAACTCATAGCCGCGCTCGCGGCAGGCTTCTCGGGGTTACGCGCGACGGTGCTCATCGCCCTGTGTTCTCTTAGCGTGGTCGCGCTGCAGTTCGTGAACCTCGGCTTCCTCGAACCCTACGCGAACCGCATCAAGCGAAGCGAAATCACCAAGAGCCGAGCCTCCGAAGGAAAGTACCTCACCCGCAGCCTCATCGACGGGGGCCAGTTCTGGTTCAAGTCGAAGGACTACTTCGCCACCTTCCTGCGCTACGATAAGGCCTCGCGCGCTCTCCACGGAATTCGTTTCTACCACTACGGCGTCGATGGCCTGGCGACGAAGGTCGTGAGCGCCGAGAGAGCCGTGTTCCGGGAGGGCCTGACCTGGGATCTCTCCAATGCGACGGTGATCGCGGACCTCTCCGGCAGTCGCTTTCCGGTAGAGTCTCGTTCCCCCACTCTGGCGATCGAGCTCAACGAGACTCCCGAAGACTTCGGCGAATTCGAAGCCGATCTCACCACGCTGAACTGGTTCAACCTAAACGAGTTTATCCTGCGGATCGCGGAGACGGGGATCAACATCAACGAGTACCAGATCATGCTGCACCAGAAGACCGCACTCGCGCTCGCCTGTCTCGTCTTCGCCCTGATCCCCATGGGCGCTCTGTATAAACCGAGCCGGCGCTCTGATTCCTTCGGTAAAAACGTGGCCTTTACACTCATCATGACCATCGCCTTTTGGGTGGCGTTCTCCGCCACGCTGGGCTGGGGCCAAGGGGGCCAAATCACAGCCTGGTTAGCACCCTATGTCATGCCGGGTCTCTTTTTGTTGCACGCGCTTTGGACTTACCTGCGCAACCGGAAACTCGCGTTTTAATCATCCCTCAGTCGTGCTATAAAAAAGCATGCGCATTACAGACTATAAACTCGAGGGAGAGCTGCTCCCCATTCACACCTATCCAGACCCGATCCTGACGCTCGTCGCCAAGCCGGTTAGCGTTTTCGATAAGCGCCTTGAGAAGTTAGTCCGAGACATGCTCTTCACGATGTACCACGCCCCTGGCATCGGCCTAGCGGCGCCGCAGATCGGTGTCTCCGAACGACTCTTCGTCGTGGACGTTGACTTCGATCGCGAAGAGGTGACCCGCGCCGATGGCACGGAGGATGTCGAGTACAGCAACCTCAACCCGATGGTCTTCATCAACCCTGTGTTCCGGGTGAAAGAGGGAAAAACCGTCGGCAAGGAAGGCTGTCTTTCGGTACCCGACGTCTACGAAGAAGTCACTCGCGCCGAGCGCATCGTCGTCGACTACCAGGACCTCCAGGGCAACCCGTGCAGCCTGGAAGCCGATGAGATGCTCGCGATCTGCCTCCAGCACGAGAACGACCACCTCGACGGCGTGGTCTTCATCGACCGGCTCAGTCCGCTCAAGAAAAAATTTTTCAAGACCAAACTCCTCAAAGACAAGAAGCGCCTCTAGGAGACCGCGGTGGCGAGACTCAAGACAGTATATTTCGGCACCCCAGACTTCTCGGTCGCCACGCTCGAGATGCTTGCCCATCACCCCGCGATCGAGGTGGTGGCGGTGGTCTCGATGCCCGATCGGCCGGCGGGCCGTGGCCAGGAGCTCAAGTCTCCCGAGGTCGTGCAGTACGCTCGCAGCCTAAAGATCCCCGTCGTGCAGACGGAGAACATCAACCGCGAAGAAGCCGTCCTCGCGCAGTGGGCGCGCGACGGTGTGGATCTCATGGTGGTGCTGGCCTTCGCCCAGTTTCTCGGAAGCAGGATCTTGTCCCTTCCGCGGCAAGGCTGTTTTAACATTCACACGTCGCTGCTGCCCAAGTATCGAGGAGCGGCCCCGATCCAGTACGCTCTCTGGAACGGAGACCGCGAGACGGGCGTCTCGATTCAGCGGATGGTAAAGAAAATGGATGCGGGCAACGTCGTCCACGCGCATCCCGTGGCTGTCTCGGCCGGCGAGACCGGGGGCCAGCTCAGCACCCGGCTCAAGTTTCAGGCTGCGCTCGCCTGCAATGATTTTCTTGAACTACTCCTGCAGGGAAAAGTAACGGAGACTCCGCAAGACGAGAGTGCCGTCAGCTTTGCGCCCACACTGAAGAAGAGCGATGGGTTCTTGGATTTTGCTCGGCAGCCCCGCGCCGCCCTCCTCAATCGGTTGCGCGCCATGGACCCCTGGCCCGGCACCTACTGCTTCCTCGCCGGGAAACGGCTTAAGATTCTGAGGATGACGCCGGTGACGGCAAAGCTCGCTGCTGGCAAGCTCGAGGCACAGGACGACATGCTCGTCGTCGGCTGCCTCGACGGAGGCCTCCGCTTGGCCAGCGTTCAGCTGGAAGGGAAAAAAGCCACCAGTGACACCGAACTACTGAAAGGCTACCGGGGCGAGCTCGCGCTCACTCCCGCGCCGGAAAAGGACTGACATGGCCACCGTGATCGCCCCAAGCCTCCTCTCGGCAAATTTTCTTCGGCTCGGTGACGAGATCGACCGCCTCAATGCCGTGAAGGATCTCTGGCTCCACCTCGACGTGATGGACGGGCACTTCGTTCCGAACCTCACCTTCGGGCCCGTCGTCCTCAAGGACCTAAAAAATGTTTCCAAGCACCCGCTCGACGCCCACTTCATGGTGACAAATCCAGCGGACCACATCGTGTGGTTCAAAGACGCGGGCCTCCATAACTTCACCTTCCACTGGGAGGCGGAGGTGCACCACGACCGTCTCATCCAGTTCGCGAAGCAACACTATCCGAGCGTGGGAATCTCGCTCAACCCGTCGACGCCCATCGGCCTTGTCCCCGACTACATCCTCTCGCAAGTGGATCTCGTTCTTCTCATGTCGGTGAACCCCGGCTTCGGAGGCCAGTCGTTCATTCCCGCCATCGTCGACAAGTGTCAGCAGCTCGCCGCTCTGCGGGCAAAGCTCGGTGCGAAGTTCCAGATCCAGATCGACGGCGGCGTCACGGATAAGAATTCTAAATTACTGATCGCTGCCGGAGCCGACAACTTAGTCGCCGGCTCCTACGTCTTCGGCGCCCCCCAGAACAACTACGAACAACGCATTTCTTCTCTGAGATAAACATGAAAACTTTCGAACTCACCGGCACCAACCTTGACCTCCACCAGCTCACCGAGATCGCCCGCGCCAAGCCCGGCGAGGTGAAGGTTACGATTGCCCCAACGTCCTGGGAGGCGATGAAGAAATCACGCCAGATCGTGCTCGAGATCGTGCGCAAGGGAAGGCCCGTCTACGGCATCAACACCGGCTTCGGCGCTCTCGCCTCGAAGCAGATCGCCGAGCAAGACCTGGCCCAGCTGCAGTACAACCTCATCCGCTCACATTGCACGGGCGTCGGGCGCCCCTTCGACCGCAGCACCACCCGAGCGATCATGCTCGCCCGTGCCAACTGCCTCATCCAGGGCTTCAGCGGCGTCACGCCGGAGACTGTTAAGCTCCTCTTGGAAATGGTTAACCACGACATCACACCAGTGGTGCCGGAGAAAGGTTCCGTCGGCGCATCGGGAGATCTCGCCCCTCTTTCCCACATCGCACTTGCCCTCATCGGCGAAGGCGAAGTCGAGTTCGGCGGAAAGATCCTCCGCTCCGAACTTGCCTTTCACCAAGTGGGCCTTGAGCCCGCCAAGCTCGGCCCCAAAGATGGTCTCGCCCTGATCAACGGAACATCCGTCATGCTCGCCCTCGGGGCGCTCGCGGTGGTCGACGTCGAGCGCATCATGAAGCAGGCCGACATCATCAGCTGCCTGACCCTCGACGCGGTCCGCGGAACTCCAAGTGCTTTCGACGTGCGTATCTCACAGC
>DAIPJL010000213.1:0-4561 GCA_036770305.1 Bacteriovoracaceae bacterium
CGTGAGCGGCTCGGCGCTCGCGGCGCTCGTCGTCGGAGCGATCGGTGCCGCCGGTGTCCGGGCCTTCAACCGGCGCTACCCACGCAAGACCATCGGCCGCCGCCTCATGGCGATCGACTACGACGACTAGCTCGGCTTCCAGGGCGTCTCGGCGCCGCCGAACTGCTTGTTCACCCAGCGCGCGAGCACGAAGAAGTAATCCGAGAGCCGGTTGACGTACTCGAGCGAGAGCTCCGGGAGCGCCTCGCCGCTGGCGTTGCGGAAGGCGACCATCTCGCGCTCGACGGAGCGCGCGCACGTGCGGCACAGGTGCACCTCCGCGGCGATCGGATGGCCGCCGGGCAAGATGAAGTTCTTCAGCGCCGGGAGCTCGCCGTCCATCGCGTCGATGCGCGTCTCCAGCAGCTGGATGTGCGCGGCGGTGATCTGCGGCAGCTTCCAGTCGCTGCGCTTGTCGGCTTCGCAGGCGAGGTTCGCGCCGAGGTCGAAGAGCGAACTCTGGATCTTCTCGAGGAGCTCGACGAGCTCCGGGAAACGGGCCAGCTGCCGCAGGTGCGCGACGACGACGCCGAGGCGCGAGTTGAGCTCGTCCATCTCGCCGTACATGTCGATGCGCGGGTCGGCTTTCGACGTGCGCGTGCCGCTCACGAGGCCCGTGTCACCCTTGTCGCCGGTGCGCGTGTAAATCTGCGACTTCTTCACATGTTCCTCCGGTAGCGGCCACCGACCTCGTAGAGCACCTGGGTGATCTCGCCGAGGCTACAGTGCCGCACGGTCTGGAGCAGCTCTTCGAAGATGTTCCCGTTCTTCAAGGCGACGTCGCGCAGGCGCTTGAGCATCTCCGCGGACGTGCCGGCGTGCGCGGCCTGGAACTTGCGAAGCCGCTCGATCTGGGCGTCCTTCTCGGCGTTCGAGGCGCGCGAGAGTTCGATGGGCTTCCACTCGGGGATCTCTTCCGGGAGGTAGGTGTTCACGCCGATGATCGGCAGCTCGCCGGAGTCCTTGAGCGTCTCGTAGTAGAGCGACTCCTCTTGGATCTTCCCGCGCTGGTACATGCTCTCCATGGCGCCGAGGACGCCGCCCTTGTCGGAGATGCGCTCGAACTCTCCGAGCACGGCCTCTTCGACGATCTCCGCGAGCTCGTCGACGATGAAGCTGCCCTGGAGCGGGTTGTCGGTCTTGTTCAGGCCGTACTCGCGGTTGATGATCATCTGGATCGCCATCGCCCGGCGCACGGACTCGGTGGTCGGCGTGGTGATCGCCTCGTCGTAGGCGTTGGTGTGGAGCGAGTTACAGTTGTCCGAGAGCGCCAGGAAGGCCTGGAGCGTGGTGCGGATGTCGTTGAAGTCGATCTCCTGGGCGTGCAGCGAGCGGCCGGAGGTCTGGATGTGGTACTTCAGCTTCTGGCTCTTGTCGTTGGCCCCGTAGCGCTCGCGCATGGCCACCGCCCAGATCTTGCGCGCGACGCGGCCGAGGACGGTGTACTCGGGGTCGAGGCCGTTGGAGAAGAAGAAGCTCAGGTTATCGGCGAAGTCGTCGATCTTCAGGCCCCGGGAGAGGTAGTACTCCACGTAGGTGAAGCCGTTCGAGAGCGTGAGCGCCAGCTGCGTGATGGGGTTCGCGCCGGCCTCGGCGATGTGGTAGCCCGAGATGGAGACGGTGTAGTAGTTCTTGATGGCGTGGCGGCAGAAGTACTCCTGCACGTCGCCCATCATCTTCAGCGCGAACTCGAGCGAGAAGATGCAGGTGTTCTGCGCCTGGTCCTCCTTGAGGATGTCGGCCTGCACCGTCCCGCGCACCTGGCGCATGACCGCGATGCGCTTCTGCTCGTCGAGCTGGTCCGCGCCGCTCAGCACCTGGTTCACGGCGGTGTTCATGAACATCGCGAGGATGATCGGCGCCGGGCCGTTGATGGTCATCGAGACGGAAGTGTTCGGCTGCGTGAGCGCGAAGCCCTTGTAGAGCTCCTGCATGTCCTCGAGGGTGCAGATGGAGACGCCGGACTCGCCGATCTTACCGTAGATGTCGGGCCGCGTGGCCGGGTCTTCGCCGTAGAGCGTGACCGAGTCGAACGCCGTCGAGAGGCGCTTGGCGCTGTCGTTCTTCGAGAGGAAGTGGAAGCGCGCGTTGGTGCGCGCCGGGCCACCTTCACCGGCGAACTGGCGCTTGGGGTCTTCGTCGGCGCGCTTGAAGGGGAACACTCCGGCAGCATAGGGGAAGAACCCCGGAAGGTTCTGCGAGCGCACGAAGCGGTACTTGTCGGAGGCGTAGTGGAAGCGCGGCGATCCGACCTTGCTGATCTGCGAGTGCGAGAGGCTGGTGTGCTGGCTGGCGACTTCGATCTTCTTGCCGCGGACCTCGTAGGCGTAGGTGCCCGAGCGGTACTGGGCGACGACGTCGTCGAAGGCGGCGACCTCGGCGCGGGCCTCGGTGAGTTCCGTCGCGAGCTCGGCGGCCTTCGCCTTGACCTCGGCGACCGGCACGAGCTTCGCGGCGCTCTCGAGGCTCTCCCAGGCGCGCAGCTTCTCGACCACCGTCAGGGTGTGCGCGTTGTAGCTGCGGCAGGTTTCGGCGATGTCGCGCAGGTAGGACACACGGCCCGGCGGAATCATCGCGCCTTTTACCTTGGGGACCTTCTCGCAGTTCACGAGCACGGCGTCGGCCGGCGCAGAGAGCTTGAGGGCGCTGAGCAGGTCCCGGAAGAGAGCGTTGACGCCGACGTCGTTGAACTTCGACGCCATGGTGCCGTAGATCGGCAGCTCGTCGTCCGTCGGTGCTCCCGGATGACCGGCGAAGAGGTTCTTGTTGCGCCGGTACTGCTTGCGGATGTCGCGCAGGGCATCCTCCGAGCGCGGCTTCTCGAACTTGTTGAGGGCGACGAAGTCCGCCACCTCGAGCATCTCGATCTTTTCGAGCTGCGTGGCGGCGCCGTACTCCGGCGTCATCACGTAGAGCGTCTTGTCGGCGATCTGCGTGATGGCGTCGGAAGCCTGGCCGATGCCCGAGGTCTCGACGAGGATCATGCCGTAGTCCTGCGACTTCAGGAACTCGACGACCTTCTTGATGCCGGGCGAGAGTTCGTTGCCGGAGTCGCGCGTGGCCAGCGAACGGATGTAGAACTGATCGAAGGACGCTGAGCCGAGGCGGATGCGATCTCCCAAGAGCGCCCCCTGATTCTTTTTCTTCGAGGGATCAACGCTGATGAGCGCGAGCTTGAGCTTGGGGTGCGTGCGGTGGAAGCGCAGAAGTAACTCGTCGATGAGGGACGACTTGCCGGCGCCGCCGGTGCCGGTGATACCGAGCACGGGCACGCTCTTCGCCGCGACGGGGAAGGGGAACTCGTTGTGGTCTTCGATGAAGGTGATGACCTTCGCCGTCTCGTTAGCGCTTAGTGCCTTCTGCGCCGCAAGCCTCTTCCAGTCGACACCCGCGAGCACGTCGTAGCTCGCCTGCTGGATCATGTCGTCGATGATGCCATTCAATCCCAGCGAAACGCCCTCGGACGGACCGTAGATGCGCGTGATGCCACGCTGGTGCAGTTCCGCGGCTTCTGGAGGTGTGATGACTCCGCCACCGCCGCCGAAGATGCGCACGTCCTTGGCTCCGGCCATGTCGAGGAGCTCGCGGACATAGGTGAAGTACTCCATGTGGCCGCCCTGGTAAGAGCTTAGGGCGATGGCGTGGGCGTCTTCCATCAGCGCGGCGTCGACAACTTCTTTGGCAGAACGATTGTGGCCTAGGTGAATGACCTCAACCCCCTTCGACTGCAGGAGACGGCGCATGATGTTGATTGAGGCGTCGTGGCCGTCAAAGAGGGAAGCAGCTGTGACAAAACGTAGAGGACGGGATGTGGTTGACATAAGGCACCGTAAATACTAGGTTTTCAACTTAAGCACTTGCCGCTCGATGCTAGCACAACTCTGAAGCTTAATGCTATAATCACAAGGCAAAACCGAGGTTCGTATGAGCGATATTAAAGTCGAAAACCCGTCACACCCAGCGCGCTTCAAGCCCGCACGTAAAGGTAAGAAGCCACCGAAGCTCCTCGCCGTCGTTCACCAGAGTGGCTGTACGGGTTGCGAGGTGTGCATCGCCGGCTGTCCCGTCGACTCGATCGAGCTGGTGCCCGGACCTGATCCAAAGAATCCCACCTACCAGCAGATGGTTGAGATCGACCTCGCTCGCTGCATCGGCTGCCAGAACTGTTCCCAAGACTGCCCCTGGGAAACGATCACCATGTACCAGCACGACGACGCCTTCGTCGCCTGGGGCAACGAGACGCTCACCTCACGCCTCTACGTCGACGAGAAAGAGCTCGCCTAGAAGGTCAGCGGTACGGACACACCCACGAAGAACGCATTCGATTTGGTCACGTCCTCGTCGTTCGTGACCCCCGCAGCCGTGTACTCCTTGTAGGAGACAGTGCGGTACTCGAAGTTGATGTCGACGAAGGGAATGCCGGTGAACCCGAGGCCCACTTTCTGGCCCGAGCCCTTCTCGAAGTCGAAGTCGTCGTCGCCCTTCACCTCTGCGGTGGCGCTGAAGATGTAAGCCGCGTAAA
>DAIPJL010000014.1:0-27489 GCA_036770305.1 Bacteriovoracaceae bacterium
GATGAACTGCGTCTTCAGTTGCGCGTGCTCCCTTTCCGGCGACGACGCGAGGCGCCTGTCTCTAGTTCGTCGCAGCGGTACTGCGTGCGAAGGTTTTCACAGGCAACGAAGGCAAGGTCGCGCAAGGGCCGCTGGTCCGTGACCTGCGGAGCACCACAGGGAGTCGCTCGCGGGGCACGCGCGCTACTTGGTAGCACATAGAAAAGAGCGATCAACAGGTAGGGCCAGCGCATGAGTGCCTCCGGACTCGGTAAGTCGTTTTCCCCCTATCGGTCAGCTTTCCCCCTAAACTTCAATAGCTTCCGCGGCGGTCGCCTAATATATTAACCGACGGAAGCGCTTGGGTGCTAAACTCTCTTTGCCGCCACCCCGATAGGTAGAGCAGGGAGAGCTATGCGTTCCATGTTGATCCTCAACATCCTTCTGCTATCACTGAGCTGGTCGGCGCGGGCCTCGAATGCTTGCCACGACTTGCACGACTCGCTGATCGAGATCGAGCGCAAGCTGCACGCGGCGACGCTCCACAACTGTGGCCAGCTCACCCCCGAAACCCTTGGCCTGCCGCCCCTCGATGACAACATGCGGTCCATCTTTGACAAATCTCGCTGCCAAAATTTAGCGGCGATCGACGTTACCCTAGGGGTCAGCGAGGCCCAGCTGGTGATGCTCGACTCGCTCAAGGACCTCCGGGACCAGGCGGTGGAGCACTCGCAGTCCCTGCGCGAGACCACGAGCTGGACGGCACGACAGAATGTGCTCGCCCAGTCACTCACGAAAGACGTCACTCTCGGAGCGGCGGTCCAGCACGTGCTCGAGATGCCGCAGCTCGCGGAACTCTTCAGCGTCGACACTCAGGGGCCGCAGTGGCGCACGCGCCTCGAGCAGTTCTGCGAGGGCCAGACGGCGCGCTCGGCGACTCCTTTCTGTGGGATCTGGACCCAGCACGGCCCACGCTCCAGTGGCCGAGCGCTGGAGGCCAACGATCTCTACGCTTTCCTCGATGACCTGAGGCCACTCCTGAACGGTCAGCGCCGGCTCGACGAGAGCAAGAAGAGCGAACTGCTCGCTCTGATGAAGCTGCGCGCGGGTGACGCCCCCACCGACTTCAAATCTTTCCAAGAACGACTCGCGGAGGTTGACTTCTACCAGTTCAACACCGCTCAGGCGCCGCGCTCGCTGAGCGACGCGCAGGTGAAGATGCTGCGCCAAGAACCCCTCAGTGTCCCGACGGGCGAGGCGCTGCCCAGTCTGCGGCGCATGCTTGGCCGCGTGGAGCAGAGCAAGCGCCTGCTCCAGCTGAAGAATACGCAGGAACTCCTCAAGACCACGATCCTCGACACCAACGCTCGGCTCGACGCCCGGGTGAAGGCTCGCTGGGCCTCGCTCTCCAAGTCGCTCGCGCAGGGAGCACCAGTGAAGTGCACCGACGCCGCCGTGGCCGATCTCGCCAACTGCATCCAGGGCGCCTACGCGGAGCTCACCGGCATCTCTCTATCGGCGCCTCCGGGGAGCAGCGGCACGCAAAGCGTGACGACGCGCACGCCGGTGACGACGCTGCAGAACTCGCAGGCGCGCTCGGTGTGGCTCGGGGCTTCGATCGCCGCACGCCAGGCGCAGATCGCCGAGCGCTGCTCGCGCGACGACGTGGTCCAGGCGCTCGTCAAAGGTGAAGCTGCACCGGCCGAGTGCGAGCTCGACAAGACCATGCCAAGGCCTCAGCTCGAGCTCACGCGCCAGATCCAGCTTGCGCTGCGAGACCGCCTCCGCCAGCAGGAAGAAACGCCCATGCGCTTTCGGAGCTTCGCCTTCGACGAAATGCGCCGGCGCGAGTGCCACGGCATCAACGCGGCCGAGGGCCAGCACGAAGCTTCGCCCCACTGCCAGGGCCTCCCGGGGAAAATCGCCTTTGGCCCTGCGGTGAACCTCGCCCACGACACCATGGCGATCTTCTTCGAGGGCATGCGCTCGCAGTCGGAACTGAGCACGGCCGACTGCCCCGCCGGCGAGCAGGGCATCTACGTGCGCATTTGTAACCTTGCCTTCAACCGCCAGGCCGAGCACGCCGGGCCCGGCGCGGGAACCACCACGGCGCCCTACCGTGGAACGCCGGCCACGCTCTCGACGGATGCGCCTCGCCGCGAGCGCGATCCGATCGTGCGCGAGTCCCTCGTCAACGCGGCTTCCGACATCGCCAACACCTGGCTCGACGTGCGCATGCGCAACATGCAGTCCTCGCTCAACAGCATCCAGATGCCACCGGTGCGCATGCTTCCCTACTCCCAGCCGATGACCATGTCCCTCTCCGACTACGTCATGACCACGGCGACAGTCTACGGTGGCTATGGCCGCTACTACCAATGCCCGAGCTGCGGCGTCGGCTCCGGCTCCGCCTTCAACAGCTACTGGGGCCTCAGCGGCAGCGCCCCCGTCGCCGGCATGGGCGGCACGGGACTTCAGGGCACAGGCCTCTCTTCGCGCTTCTTCGGCGCGGCGAGCTCCGGCGCCGGCAAGGGCTTCTTCAGCTTCTAGCCTCACATGCCTCTAGAAAATGGCTCCTCCGGAGGGTGGTTTTTGCCCTTTTGCACTCTCAGAAGCTGCAGAAAAACTAGATTTCGAGGCCTTGGCTTAGGCACTGCCAGTGAAGGGCAAAGTACTCCCCATAAGGCCTTCGGGTGAGTTAAAATAAATCACGGACTTGGCTTCGCCGAAGAGAGTCCTGGGAGAGGGAAACAGGCATCATGAAGGGCCTCAGTTTAGTTTTTATTCTACTCAGCGCGATCGCCTGCTTGCCGCAGCCGAAGGTGCGCAATGCTGCCTTAAGCGACGGGGCCGGTGGCGGCACCACCACGCCACCACCGACGAGCACTTCTGACGTCGAACTCGCCTGGTACCTGAACCTCACCAGCTCCAGCGTGCTCACTCTCTTTCGCGACCAAAACGACAACGCCTACATCCGCGGCCGGCGCATCGAAAACTTTCTCCTGAAGCAAAACGATCCCACCGCGACTTACTGCCTGGAGGCCGACCTCGGCAGCTCCGTCCCGGCCGGTGACAAGCGCTTCCTGCGCCTGCGCGCAGTTCCTCTCTCGGTGAACAACATCGTGCAGGGCAACCGCACGATCTACCTGCGGGTGGACTTCGGGAACACGGCGGCCGGCGCGCAGGTCTGTAACCGCAACAAGATCCAGTACGTCAACGACACGCAGACCGAGACGATCCCCTTCATCAACGTTCAAAGCGTGACCGGTTTCACCCTCGCGGAGGCCTGCGCGAGCTGCGCCACTCAGATCGTCACGCAGAACTTCCGCCTCTTCAAAGTCGACACCGCCACCGCTTTCATGACCCAAGTGAAGCGCAGCGAGCTCGACCTCGGCGTCATCACCCTCGCACTCCGGCCCGGCAACGCCCCCGTGGTCGGCGGCACCTGCACGAATAGCGCCTGTGGCGCACTGGGCTTCAGCTGCTGCCTCGACAACCAGTGCGTCAACGACGGCGCCACCAGGCCCGGCGTGAACCAGCAGAGTAGTGCCTACACGGCCGCCGAAAATGAGCGTCTCGCCAACCCGCTGGCCTTCCTCAAGTACCCGCAGTTCTACTTCATCTGCTCGACGACGCAGCCCCAGGTTCCGGACAACACCACCGGCAACCCTAATCAGGCCGACGCAGCGGCGCAGGCGCGGCTGGCGGAGATGCGCCGCGACCACTCCTGCATCGAAGACCTCAAGGCGAACTCCGTCTCCACTCCCTTTCACCTCGCGCCCTTCAACCAGACGGCTGCCAACGCCGGCGCCTATGACCCGAGCAAGTGCAACGTCTCGACGGCAACTGACAATTTCTTCTGGGAGCGCGTGCTCAACCGCCTCTACGTCAACTGCGGGTGCGATCCGCTGAACACCAACCTCGCCATGCGCCTGGCGAACTGTCCGAAGTACGAGTACCAAGTGGTGGCGCGCGACGCCACCGGCAATCCGATCCAGTTCGCCTGCCGCGTGTTCGACGACGCCGTTCCCGACGCCCCCTTCCAGCGCCTCGACGTGGCGGTGAGCTCGCGCTCCGTGCCCCATCGCTTCTTCGATCAAAACGGCGCCGAGGTCAACCTGAGTAGCGCCGCCACCGGCACGACCCAAGAGGGCACGGCCATGAGCTACGCGGACCCGGAGAAGCTCCAGCCGATCAACGGCAACTTCAACATGAACTCGATCCTCGGTGCGCTGAACGTCTCGCTCACTGACGCGGTACCGGCCAAGGCCATCGACGTCGAAGTCGACCAGGTCTACCTCATCGCTACGCGCTCGGGCTTCTACACTCCCTGTCCGACCTGCGCCAAGGACTCCTGGTTCCCGAGCTTCACGCCGACCCCCACCGCGGGCCAGGGCGTGGGCCTGCAGGCCGTAGGCCACTCCACCTCGCGCGACATGTGGGACAACAACACCACGCTCGGCAACTACGAAGACACCATCTTCGGCCGTGCCTGCTGGGTCCCGCCGACCATGCTGCCCTTCTCCCAGCCGCTCTCTTCGGCCTCGGAGGTCTCGCAGCGCCGCAAGCGCCTCGAGACCCAGGCCACCATGTGGATCAACGGCTACCAGCGCGACTGGTACGGCTTCAACAAAGGTGCGCTCATCGGCTCCTTCGACGGCGTGACCTGGTTCGCCGTCGGGAAAGGCCGCATCGTGCGCTCGACCACCAAGAAGCTCTTCCTCGCCATCAACGCGCCCTTCGGCGACCTCGCGGAGAACAGCACCCACGTCGTCTCCGTGCAGGCCTACGAGGGCCAGGCCACCGCTCCCATCCTCGACTTCAACCCCGAGCTGGTGCAGAACCACCCGAACCAGAACGAGGCGGGCAACTGCCAGGCCTACCACCGCTGCAACGTCGACGCCGACTGCGTCACGCGCCTGGGCTGGGAGTACTCCTGCGCCGACGTCACCCAGCTGCGCACCTACTGGCCCAAGTTCAACCCCGTCGGTGCCACCGAGCGCCTGCGCGCCAGCAACGAAGAGCCGCTCCCGATCGAAGGGATCCTCGCGCAAGGGGTTCTGCCCCCCGGCTCCACTCGCCGCTGTGTTTACCGCGGGGCCGGAGCGGTCTGTCGCACCGACGCGCAGAACATCTCCGCCGCCGAGCTCGAGAAGCGCAAGCTCCTCACCTGCGCCCCGAACTTCTGGTGCGCCGACGTCGACTCCACCAACGCCAACATCCCCGGGACCTCTACCTTCCTGAGCGTCTTCAACAAAGAGATCGCGCGCTTCGCCCGGCCCCTCGACGAGGTGCCGGTGTCGAACAACCACCTCTTCGGACAGGACGCGAACTTCCTGGGCCGTCCCCTCGACTACCTCCACAACCGCAACTCGGTGCCGGCCACCAACCTCGTGCCCATCAGCGACAACGTCGTCCGCAGTACGATCGACGCGAACGTCACGGCCTTCGACCCGAGCGCCGCCGGCCGCGTGGGCCTGTGCCGCCCCGGCAAGCGTCTGCCCACCGCCAGCGACGCCGTCACCACCTGGAACCCCTTCGTGCAGCACCAGGGCCTCGACGAGTTCTCGCGCACCGACTACATCTCGCAGATCGGCAGCTGTCCGGCGAACTACCTCTCCATCAACAAGCTCACCAGCTGCCCGGTGCTCGACGACGGCGGCACCTTCATCCACAACTCGGTGAACTTCACCAACGTCAACAACCTCAGCGCCTACGCCCGCCGCGCGCTAGCGCAGAACAGCTGTGGCCTCGAGACCCTGCGCAACGGCACCCTCACCGGCGGCGTCACCGCCGACACGCTCCAGCTCAGCTCTCCCTTCCGCGCCATCGAGGGGCGGCCCTTGAACTCTCAGCTGCAGGTGAACCCGACGCTGGTTCGCGACGCTTGCCTGCGCAAGGCCGGCAGCGTCTGCCACACGGACCTCGACTGCGCCCCGAACAAGTACCACGCCGAACAGATGCAGTTCTTCGACGACTCCTTCTTCGGCAACCGCCCCAACCGCGAGTACTACGAGCAGACGCTGGTGTGTGGCCAGGCCACGCCGAAGCCCTTCTTCAACTCCCCCGAGTTCGACAGCTACGACCTCACACTCAACCGCTGCTGCCGCGAAGTTGGCCGAGACCTCACCACCTACTCGGCGCAGACCCCGAACGGCACCAACAGCATCGACCCGGTCACCGCCAACCTCAATCCGCTCGCCACCGGAAGCTCCGAACCCACCAACGCCGGCCGCTACGAGCGCTTCTCGCACGTGCGCAACCTCGGGGCCACCTTCCCCGTGCTCTCGGGCTTCCAGGGCAGAACGGCGGGCGGCACACTCCTCACCCAGACCTACTCCGGTGGCCTCGCGCTCACCTCCTTCCCGAGCAACGCCATGCTCGCGGGCCAGTGGCGCACCCTGAACCAGGCCAACAGCAACACCTGCTGCGGCGGCGGCTGGGTCCGCAAGTTCAGCGACGGCTCCACCAACTGGGCCAAGCGCGACCGCGTGCGCGTCGACGTCTCCAACTTCCGCTGCCTCAACTACCTCTCGCCGCTGGTCTCCACCACCACGCCGAGCATCTGGGGCCTCACGCAGCCGCAGATCGACTCCGACTACGGCCGCTACTGCTTCGACATCTCCGGCGCCACCGGGAACTGCGCTCAGATCACTATGACCGAGGGGAGCGTCGACAACCTGAGCTGTGCCTCTCGCGAGTACGATGCGAATCCCCTGCTGAATCCCTTCTACACGGCCGCCCAGGCGAACTACATGACTCTCCCGGGGATTCAGGCGTGGAGCAACGCTGCCAACATCTTCTCCTTCTTCCCACCCACTTCCGCTGACTCCGATCCGGCCACCATCATCGACTACGCGGTGACCAACGGCCGTCGCAACATTACCGTCTTCCACCCTTCTTACGCGGGAGATTCCCTCATCACCGTGACGGCACACCGGACGAACCCAGGGAACCCAGCAGATCCAGGCAACACTCGTACCTGTGCCGCGGCGGCAACGAGCATCACGGGCCCCACCAGCGCCGGCAGCTGTCCTGGCTTTGGTGGCCGCTGCTGTTACGAGTACAACGCTACCAATCGCATCCTGCGCGTGGCGATCATCCCAGGCGCCCCGGGAGACTTCAGCTCGACCACGCCGGATAATACGAGCACCTATGGTGTGAAGGTCACCTACCTGCCACCGGGTCGTGGCGGCGGCCTCGGTCGTCCCATCGCCAAACCCTCCTGCAGCGACGTGCACTACCTCGACATCCTCGGCAAGCTCGAGCTGGCGGGGATTCCGCAGATCACGCACCAGAAGATCCTCTGTAACTCGAACGCCGAGAAACTGGTCCCCGGGCTTTACAACCTCCCGGACACCGACAGCAACCGCACGCTCTTCAACCAACCGAGCTTCGCCTTCAACAGTACCTCCGAATGGCGCACCAACCACTTCGGCCTGCAGAACGGCGCCGTCTTCTCGGCGCAGGACTTCAAGTGCTGCACGCCTGCGGGCAAGAGCACCCAGAGCGCGAACCTGTGCTGCTCAGGCTACGCCATCGAAGACGAGCGGCTCCCGCCCGGAACGCTCCGCTGCGCCCTGCCCTCGGGTACTAACCTGTCGGTGTACTTCAACCGCTTCGTCTCCAACGAAGGCCGCGGCGACCACCTCCTGTCCGCTCCCCTCGCCGATAGCGACTTCAACGAGGCGACCGGTGAGCCGCTGCTCACCAATGCGGTCAACACCAAGCTCGTCGCCCTGGGCCGCG
This sequence comes from Bacteriovoracaceae bacterium, assembly GCA_036770305.1. Classification (GTDB taxonomy): domain Bacteria; phylum Bdellovibrionota; class Bacteriovoracia; order Bacteriovoracales; family Bacteriovoracaceae; genus UBA6144. The sequence goes on from DAIPJL010000014.1 coordinate 7,729, forward strand.
AGCTGTGCGAAAACGCAAGTACGCGCCGGGGCGGTGCCTTCGGGAACTTCCGTCCAGAGCCCTCTTCGGTGGCGTCGCAGGGCCAGACGGTGTATGGTATCGTAGACTCACCCTCGGATGTGGCCAACAACTCGAGCGGCGGAAGCACGTCGGAAACCGGCTTCTTCGCCTTCGCCGCCGGCTTCCGCTGGAACCACCACGTCTACTGCGAATAGGAGCTTCCATGGCGGCCAAGAAGGTTAGCGCGAGCGCGGTCGAAATGCGCGAAATGGTCATGCCCCACCACACCAATCCCCAGGGCACGGTCTTCGGGGGGACGGTCATGAGCTGGATGGACATCGCCGCCGCGATGGTCGCCGCGCGCCACGCCAACCGTCCGGTGGTCACCGTGCACATCAGCGACATCGACTTCATCGCTCCCGTGAAGATGGGCCACCACGTGCACATCCAGGCCTCGCTCAACTACGTCGGCAAGTCTTCCATGGTCGTCGGCGTGAAGGTCTCCTCGGAGAACCCGATGACCGGCGAGAAGCGCACCACCACCAAGGCCTACCTCACCTTCGTCGCCCTCGATGACCTCGGCAAACCCACCTCGGTGCCGGAGCTGATTGTGGAGACTGAGGATGAGCGCCGGCGCTTCGAGAACGCCAAGAAGCGCGCCGAGGCGAAAAAGAAGCTGCAGGCGAAGCTGCGCTAGACTCAGGGCCGGTTCACGTAAAGCTGCGAGCTCCCGAGGACCTCGCGGCGGTACCGGACCTCGAAGCGGCAGCCGCTCAGGTCCCCAGCGCTCTGCCAACTCACGTCAACAAAAAGACAGGTCTTCGTGTCACGAACGAAGCTAAAGGTGCAGCGGAAGTCGCCGTAGCTCTCCTGGGTTAGGGCAAATTCCTTCTGCGCCGGCAGCACGCTCACACCGAAGCGCTGCGTGCCTTTGGCGTTCGCCGCCACCGTCACCCGCTCCCCCATCCGTTCCACGCCCCGCTGGCGCGTGCAAGCGGCGTGGCCGGAGGTGACAGAGAGGAGCAAAAGGATGATGAGCAGTGGGGCTTTCATAGATCTCTCTCATAAAGGTACTCGTCGAAGAACTCTCCGTCGATGAGCGCCGCATTTTTGAGCAGGCCTACCCGTCGGAACCCCATCTTCTCGTAGAGGGCGATGGCGCCATGATTAAAACACCGGACGTTGAGCTCCATGCGCTTGAAACCAAGCTTCACGGCTTCACTCAGCGCATGTTCGAGCATTTGTGCGCCAAGGCCGCATCCCTGAAAACTTTCCTCGATTCCCATGCCGAGGCGACAGTTGTGTTTCTGAAATTCTCCCGCCATACCGAAGACCGCGAGGTTGCCGACGATCACCTCAGCAGCAAATGCCGAGAGCATGAACTTCTCAGGAGCAGAAAGAAAACTTTGCAGGATTTTCTCTTCTTCTTCGACACTGAACGTATCCCAGTAGCGGGCCGGGTGGTTCATGTTACGGGAGTACTGCTGGAAGCCGCGTCGCAGGTGCTGCAACAGCGGCCCGGCGTCGCTGGCCAGCGGACTGCGCAGAGTGACCTTGCGCTGGTCCTTGAGGAGTACTTCGGTAGTAGAGACTTGTGCCATCACTCCCTCGGGCTAGAAGATTTTTCGTCCGGTGGACTTGCGGTACCCGCGCAGCGCCGGATCCTTGTAGCCTCCGGTGGGCCGATAGCGCGAGCGCGTCGGATCGCGGCTCGCATCGATCTGGTACTGCTGCATGGCCATGAAGGGTTTCAGCAGACTCAGCCAGTCCTGCTGCTTCTCAAGACCCTGCCCTTCCAGCGCGATGAGCAACTCCATGACACTTTCGATGGTCGATAAGCACAGTGGGTGAGGCTGCTGCTTGATGACGAAGCGACTGGGCGCCGTGGGCGTAAACATGAGTTTGGGTAGCCGCTGAAGATTCGGCGAGAGCTTCAGCATTTTCTTCGCACAGGGCCAGGTTCCGTCGAGGACGAATACGGTGAGCTCTCTCCCGTCGGTCTCGGGCAGTTCACCAGCGGAGACGTTAAAGGAATTCTCACCCGGATAAAGCAAGACGCTGAGACGACGCGGATCGGCGATGAGTTCGTTCACGCGCTTCGAGTCCGCGAAGGACTCGTCCCACAGGATCTCGGAGTTCGGCAGGCAGGCGTGGGTGAGCTTGCCGGTGGCGGCCTTCTCGCGCTTAAACTCTTTGGGGTGCATGAGAATGACGAAGTGAGTGTTGGCCCGAAGGCGCACTAGACTTTCGCAGAGGCAGGCATTTTGTGGCCGGTAGCATGTCCAACAGGTCTCTCGCATGGCGAGCATCATAGGCCCTTCGAGGCAAAAAAATGGCCCCCATCCGGAGGCCATTGTGTGTGTCAGGTTTCGATGTCTCTAGTACTTAAAGGGAAACCTGGTGCAGGGAAATTTGACGAGGCCACCTGAAACTTCAAAGCGCCCCCGTAGTTCTATTAGAGCGTCAGCGCCCTCGCACGTCAACTAGATATAGTGGTGTCTTTGCGCCATTATTTTGACTTTTGCTATGTGTAAAAAACTTTTGGGCAAAAAAAAGCCCTCACGAGGAGGGCCGACTTTCATCTCACGAAAAGCGAGCTTGAGAGAGATTACTTATTGTGGTTTTTCAAAAGCTTCTTCTTGCGCGCCAGACGCTTGAGCTTGAGGCCACTCTTCTTATTCTTAGAAGGCTTCTTAGCAGCGCGCGATTTTTTCAGCTTCTTCATGCGGATTCTCCCTTTAGTAATACTTTCTAACGCGATATGATTAAAAAACTAATACCCTCGGTTATACCATGCTCGATAAGTGCCGCAAAGCTCAAATCTTCATCCTCTTACTGATCAGCTGGCCCCTGGGGGCCCAGGAAAAGAGTGCGGCCCTTCAGCAATATGAAGAGCTTGAGCACATCAACCGAGGCTGTCCGGAGAACTCCCAGTGCGACGAGCAGATGGGAAAACTTCTTTCAAACTACCAGCGTGGCCTTAAAGATTCTCACTCGAAGACAAAGCCGCAGGAACTCGAACTCGGCATCAAAAATTTGATCGAAAACTTCGGCTGGCCGGCGGAGTTTTATCTCACCGAAAGTGCCGCACAAACCTTCGCACCGGTGACCTCGAGCTCGCGCTGCGCGTTCCATAAAAAGCATGCAGCGGGTGCACTCTTGAGAGGCCGTGCGTTCCTGCGCGGCAGCGAACAAGGCCACGCACTCTTCAGAAAAGGTGACACCGACTACCGTCTCAAGCTCGACGAAGGCCTGGCCATCGCCGGCGCACATTTCTATCCTAGCGCGGGCGCCATGAAGAGCTATCTTCTGCCCCTCAACGAGCGGCCCCTCTTCATCTCGCAAGATCGACTTATGGTCCTAGGGGAGTTTGAAGATTTCTATGTACTCCTCTCTATCCCCAGCGAAGGTACCTGGTCCGCTCGGCCCGTGCCGAGTGAAGTCGGCCCCTTTCTCGACGCCCAAGAAGAAGTCCCCTGCCCCCCAAAGGCCCAACCTGTGCCTTCGGCCTTTCAGAAGAGCATCTGTCGCAAGATCACAGACGAGGCCCTACGGCCTGTTGGCGTTATCCAACTCTTCTGGGACTGCCTCTGACTATTCGGTTGTGATGCCGCTAAAGGTCGACGTGTTGAGCACTGAAGCCCCGTCGACGCAGTTCGCAAGGTCGTAGCGGCTATGCCGGCGAATCATTCCCCGAAGGGCCGTGGCGGAAGTATCGACCACGAACTCGTCGATCATTTGAATTTGGTAGAGTCCAGAGTTTTGCTTAAACGCAGTGCGAAGAGTAACGCACACGTCATTCGCCCCTGCCCCACAGCTGGCGCCGGCAGCAAAGAAGTACTCCGCCACCGCACTTTCGGAGAGCTGGATCGTGCGGGTGAGGTTACCACGACAGAGAACCGAGAGCTGTCCCGCCTGCGCCGTTTCCACCGCCGTCGAAAGGTAGTTCCCGGCAAGGATTTGGTACTCGAGCTTTCCAGCGTTCGACCGCAGGCGCGCCTTGACGCTCGAGGTCTGGGTCGCTCCCTGACAGTTGCGCAGAGAGGTCGAGAAGTTGAAAGTGTTGTACTCGTTCAGGTAGCGCGAACGAAAGTTCGTGTCCTTGTCGGCGAGCAGCTGGCACAGGACCTGGGCGCGCGACTGGGTCGCCGCGTCCGCTGGAGTGGAGATCGGGCTGATGATGCTGCCGAGGCCCTGGCCGCCGTCGCGCGCCTCTTCCGTTTTTCCGCACCCCACGGCTCCGAGAGCGATGAGACAAAACAAGACAGCTGCGCGCATGGGGAACTCCTCTTATCGTGAACTCAGTAAAGACTGGCGTCGTTTACGTAATTCAACAATATATTTCTCAAGCTGCAAACCCCGGCTGCTCTCCAAGAGTTCTCTTTCCGCCACCGAGAAGCTCTCGTGCGAGAGCGTGCGCACGAGGAACATCGAGGAGAAGACAGGAATTTTTAGAAGCGCTCGGGTGCGCGCCAGGCCCTCGAGCCGATCGTGGTAGGTGACGAGGTTTTCCAGGCGAAAGTAGCCGTCGCTGCTTCCGGCTTCGCACAGTTCCTGCAGCTCCAGGCGCAGCGTCTCCGTGTGCTCGCGCAGGGCCGTGCGCAGGTCGAGCCGGCGCTCCAGCGCCAGCGCCCATTCCGGGTAGTAGCTGAGCTCCTCGGGCGCGGGCCGCGCGGCCGAGAGCGAAAGCGTCAGCGGAGCGCTTTGCTCGTCGGTGACGACCCGGTCGTGGTGGAACTGCGGACAGGCCTTCAGGGGCCGGGCCTCGGCGAGGGTCTGCAGCTGACGCCACTCCTGGTAGAGCGCGCGGAAGTAGAGCCGGCGCAGCGAAGGCTTGCGCTCCTCCTGCTCCAGCAGCTTGACGAGGGCGTCGTCGCTCACCGCCGCCGGTGCGCGGGCCGGCGCGGCCACGGCCGCCTCGAGGAGTGGACGATCTAGGGGGAAGTTGGGCATCCCGGTGCTCAGCGCGCTCTGGTCCACGCTGAAGGAAGCGAGCGGGGGGACGGAGTGCCGCGGCGGCGTCTGCGCGCATCCGACGAGGGCAAGGGCAATGAGGATCGGGCTCCAGTGCATAGGTACTCCTTGGTGAAATCTCGCTTCACCTCAGGACTTTTTCGGCGGACCACCCCGCAACCTTGATTATCCGACCTCTCAGGTACACAATAGCCCCATGAACTACTGGCTGATGAAATCCGAACCCGACGTGTTTTCCATCGACGATCTGGCGCGCAAGAAAAGCGAGCCCTGGAACGGCGTGCGGAACTACCAGGCGCGCAACTTCATGCGGGCCATGAAGCGCGGCGACCGCGCCCTCTTCTACCACTCGAACGCCGACGAAATCGGCGTGGTCGGGGTCATGGAAATCTCCCGCGAGGCCTACCCCGATCCCACACAGTTCGAGAAGAAGTCGGAGTACTTCGACGCCAAGTCCTCACCGACGGATCCGCGCTGGAGCATGGTCGACGTCAGCTTCGTGGAAAAATTCCCTGCCGTGGTGACCCTGGAAACACTCCGCGCGCAGAAGGGCCTCGAGGGACTTCTCCTGCTGCAGAAAGGCACGCGCCTTTCCGTCATCCCCGTGGAGCGAAAGCACTACGACCTCGTGCTGAAGCTCGCCAGGGGCAAGGCCTCGTAGGCGTCGGGCCTGATCCCCGGACGGACCTCAAAGACCTGCTCGCGGGTCTTGCCATCCACCTCGATCACGAAGCGGTAGCGGCCCGTCGGTAGCACCTTGTAGAACTCACCGTGGGTGAAGGCAAAGCTCCCCACTCGGCCACCTTCGGCACCGTAGATCTCTACTCTCCCGGCGCTCGCGGGGTTCGCCAGTCGGAAGCCGGCCCCCTGGTGCACCGCCTGCGCGAAGGCCAGCATGGACTCGCGGTTACGCTGGTAGAAGGCCGGGATCTGCGCGTAGTTTGGCCACTTCGAATCCGAAAGTTCGACAGTCACCTGCAGGTCATTGTGCCAGACGTAGCTCCAGTCCTGCATGCCGCCGTAGAGCACGTACCACGCGGCGCCGTTGGTGACGCCCTCGGCGAAGCGACGGGAGTCGCGCATCTCCGGGTTCAAGGCGGCGTAGTCCACGGAGAGCGCTCGCACCAGCTCGTGGTCGGGGTGGGCCCCGTAGCGCGCGTCCCAGGGGTAGTTCACGACCACCGCGCCACCGTGGAAGTTCGCCGAAAGGGAGAAGTTCCGCTGCGCCTGAAAACTCATGAGGGCCCGCACTTCGGGCTGCCGGCCCTCCGGGGAGTTCGGCTCGTTTCTCACGGCCTCCGGAAAGTTGCGGTTCAGGTCAATGTGATTAGCGTTGGCGCGCTGGCGCAGCTCGGACCCGTCCGGGTTCATCGAGGGAAGCACGTAGATCTCAGTGTGGTCGAGGAGTTCCGTGATCAGCGGATCTTTCCCGTAGCTCTCGAGGAGGTCATCGATGAAGCGCAGGCACAGCTCCCGGCCCGTGATCTCGTCTCCGTGCATGCTCGAGATGTACTTGAACTCCGGGCGCGCGTGGTCGCGCTGCGGATCTTTCGTGAGCTTCATCACCCACAGGTCGCGGCCCTGCACGCTCTTGCCGATGCTCTCGAGCTTCGCGAGGTGCGGGAAGCGCCGAGCGGCTTCGCGCAGGCGCGCTTCCACCTCCCGGAAGCTCGGGTAGTTCGCCGTTTCGAACTCCTTCTGCTGAGATGCGAGTGGGTAGTAGAGCACTCCCCGCTCGTCGAGAAATCTGCTCAGGCCCCGCGGCCCGTAGAGTTCGAAGCCATCCGCGTGGAGGTGATCCACCGTGAGCTCCGGGTGCGCGCGCAGCTCGCGCAGCAGCTGTGGGTGGTGGCCGACGACGGCGAGTGACTCTTCGATCTTCTGCGCGAGCGCGGCGGAAGAAAGGAGCGCGAAAGACAAAAGAGAAACGAGGTGTTTCATGGAGAATTCCTGCTTGCTATAGACTAGCAGCTCGCCGGTGGCCTACAAGCCTTAAGACAGGATGAAGAAAGAAAGACACGAATTGTTAGAAGCTACTGGAAGAAAAAGACTCGATTACGGCTTGTTAATACACCGAGATTTTCAGTGCTTAACGCCACATCTCCGAAAACAGCAGATTGGTCATGGCCGAGCTCGAAGCGGTCTACGACGTCCAGCGTGAGTGGATCAAGCGCCAGCAGCGTTCCTTTCAAGGTGATGGCAATGACATGGTCCTTCCACCACATGACGTGGTTAATCCCGGCCTTACTCACCTCACGCTTCTTCAGCACTTCACCCGTGAACCCGAGGAAGGCGACTTCTCCGAAGCTGGTGCCAACTACCATGCTCTGAGGCCTTAGGAGCGGATGGCTCAGGGCCTGTACGGGCCAGCGCCGTCGGATGGCGCCGCTCGCTGGATCGAGGCCGACGAGGTCTCCCGTGGCCGGGCCCGTGACGACCAGCCCGTCCATCAGCACGGGATTGAGATCCACGTCCATGAACTTCTGCGTCTGCGCGATCTTCTGCTCCCACAGCAGTGAGCCCTCTTGCAGAGAGAGCGCCCCGACGAAGCCGTCGGCGAAGCCCACGATCACCGAGTTCTTCACCACCAGTGGCCGCGTGCTCCGTTGCAGCGTCACCGTGACCGGTATGGCACGGCGGTAATTCCAAATGATCTTGCCGGTCGCCGCGTCGAGGCACACCAACTGGTGCCCACGAAGGTAAACGAAGAGTCTCCCCTGTGCCAGCAGCGGGGCGCTCTCGATGGGCGCCCCGAGATCGATGGCGTACTTGAGCTCCCCGCTTCGTTGCTGGCGCACGATAAGCCGCCCGGTCTGAGTCCCGTAGTACACCAGCTCCCCATCGAGCATCGGGGCCATGGCCAGGGACTTCGTTTCTTGCTCGTGCCACAGGACGCGACCAGTGTCGACGTCGATCGCTTCGAAGCCACCGTCCAGCGCGCCCACGAAGAGCAGCTCCGGAGTGCTGGCAACTCCTCCGTAGGTCAGCGGGAGGTTGCCGGGAAGATAGGTGCTATCGTAGTTCTTCGCCCAGCGCACCGAGAAGATCTTCTTCTCCCGCTGCGGAGGACGCACGCCCCGGGGGACCACCTGGGCACAGGAGACCGCCAAGAGCAGAGCGATGGGCCCGAGAGAACGAAGCATTACGGATTGAGCTTCTGAAGGTAGAGCTTCGCCAGCTTCGCCAGTTCGTCGTTCGGGTGATTCGCCACGAGGTACTCGAGGTTCTTCTTGGCCTCGGCGCCATCGTTCATGAGCAGCGCCAGACGACCGACCTCGAGGTAGCCACGAGTCACGAGCACCTTGTTCCCGGTCTTGAGGTAACCCTGCCAGGCCTTCAGCGCTTCGGCGGATTTGCCATTTTTCTCCAACGCAGCGGCGTAGGGGGTGATGACCAGCGCCGAGAGGTTTTTATCTTTTAGGTGATGAGGGGCCACCAGCTCGAGAACCTCTGCGGCCGCGGCGAAATCATCCTTGCCCGCGAGGTGAGCCGCGAGGTCGAGAGCGACGGGAATCATCGCCACCGAGGAAAGGACATCTTTTTGCAGAGACTTGAGCTTCGTCAGGAGCGCCGGTGCCTCCAGCTTTCCCTCTTTCAGGGCAGCCACTTCGTTGGCCTCGAGGTGGTAGACCTCCGCCGCCAGCGCGCGGCCCTGGGCCTGGGCGTATTGGCGGTAAAGGAAAAGCCCAGAGAGGGCCAGGAACGCGATGATCACCGCGGCGATGAAGGACTTACGGTGCTCGTACATCCAGTGTCCCAGATCCGTCTTGTTGAGCGCCTGCTCGAGGGTGGTGTTATCGGCCGCTGTTGCTGTTGTGTCCGCCATAAGAATCCTTTCAAACTCGGTGAGATTAATCCTCGAAAGTTTAGGGCCTCGTCGCCAGCGTTGTCAAAGATCAAAAGATTCCCTAGACTTGTGGCATGAGAATACTTTTAGCGCTGATTGTTAGCACCCTCTCGCTTAGCTCCTATGCGATGAACAAAACGGGCCGCCTGGGCGTGGGACTTTCCAACCAGCTCATTACGGATCTGCCCGCTCTTTCTCTCAAAATTCAACAGAATCGCTACTTCGCTCTCGGAGGCCTGCTCGGCTTCCGCTCCGATGAGGACGCCACCACCTACGGCGCGGGGCTCAAGCTCTACCGCGTCATATTTGAGGAGGAGCGGCTCAATTTCTTCATGTCGGGCACCTTCGCCACCCTCGCTTACGAAGAAAACGAGAAGGCCCGCTCCGGTTACCAGCTCGACGGAACTCTCGGCACCGAGTTTCACCTCGAGGGCATCGAAAGCATCGGCTTTAGCTTCGAGTTCGGCGTCTCCTACAACCGCGGGCCAAATGGGCGAGCCTTCGAGACCCTCGGGAATAACTTCCTGAAGGCCGCGGTGCACTTCTACTTATGAGGATTTTTCCTCTCCTGGCCCTGCTCGTTCTTCTCTGGAGCGGCGCGAGTTTCGCCCAGGACACTCCGGAAGACCTGATGGAAGACGACCTCGCCATCGAAGGCGATATCTTCAACGACTTCAACGAAGACCTTGAGGCCACGCAGGTCCTCGAAGACGAGCGCTTCTACCGCTACGGCCGCTTCTTCCAGGCCATGGTCGGCCTCGGGATGACCACCTTCACCGGCAACCGCGGCGCGGCCTACACGGACAACCACCCCACCTTCCACCTCTCGGTGGCCTTCTTCCTCGATTTTCGCGCCGCCCTCACGCTGGGCCTCGAGTACTCGAAGCACACCATGTTCCTCGACTCCGCCACGGCAGTGTACAGCACCCAGATCATCGGTGCCGTGGAGACCAGTTTCCTCAGGCCCTTTCTGGGATTCCGCTACTACATCGACACGACGGACCTCGGCACTGCCATCACCTACTCTAACCCGCACTTCATCGCCCGCATGGAGTACTGGTACCAGACCAACAAGTTCATCGATAACCCGACGATCGCCAAGCAAGACGGCGGCGGGCTCGGGCTCGGCACCGGCTTTGGCCTCGAGTTTCCCATCGAACTCAAGGTGAGCTACGTCAGCGTGGAGTTCCTCTACCACCAGGTGAACTTCTTCGATAAGTTCACTCAGGATTACCGTCGTGATCCGGCGAACCCGGACAGCGTGCGCGGCTACGACAACCTCGCCGGCGCTGCCCTCTCCCTCGTGATGACCTACAACTTCACCTGGTAAGACTCTGCAAGTTGACGATCGCTTGTCCGGCGCGCTCTGATCTAAGGAACCATTCTTTAGCTAAGGAGTGTCACGGATGACACGGTCACGCTGGCCTTTCCTCTCCTGGACCATTGCCCTTCTTCTCACCTCGGTGTCCGCCTTCGCGACCACTCTTCAGAGCGGCATGGGGTCCTTCGACCGGCTCACCCGCTTCGTCGAAGTGCGCGGCTGCCGCGTGGCCTTCACCGAGTGTAACTCCCCGCTCAGCTCCCGCGAACGCCGCGAGCTCGACGAGCTGCTCAGCGAACTCACCGACTGGTACGAGGAGACGCTCCCGCGGCTTCAGGCGCAGGACTGGAGCCAGGGACTCGCGGTGGAAATTCATCGCGCTCACGCCTTCTCCCTCACGCAAGCGTCACGGATGCGTGGCCTGCGCTTGGAGCGCGTCTGGCGCCTCGCCTTTCACCCCGAAGACGAGCGTGCCCGCTCCCACGTGCAGACGCTGCGCGAGAGCGCGGCCTTCGATGTGCTGATCTTCGACTCGCTCCTGCGACTCACCCGCGCCCTCCAGGACACGCCCCGCCTGCGCCGCGTGATCGAGCACGACTCCAGTGTGCAGGCGCCCCTCAAAAAACTCCTAGGACACCTCAACAACTCCAGGCGCTGGCCCTGGCTCCATGAGTTCTTAGTCGCTGAGCAGAGTCTCACTCTTGAGCGCGGCGGTCTGAGCGAAGCGGAAGTGCTGCACATCGATTTCCTGCGCGGCTCCTACGCCGCCGAGCGCCTGAAGAGCCGCGACTACCAGAGCTTCGCGCGCGAGGGCCAGCGCCTCTCGGCGCAGCTGGCACAGAGCGGGCTCGGCCATTCCTGGGAGCGCTTCCTCGGGCGCCTGAGCCAGATCTTCGGCAACGCCGTCGGCAAGATCCAATGGCGCACCGGCAAGCTCCTCCCCCTCGCGCGGGACGCGCGCCAGCTGCAGACGCTGGAAGGCAAACTCAAGACCTTCGATCTCTTGCTGGAGAAAACGCCCTTCCGGCTGACAGATTATTTCATCCCCGGCCACTTCGGCCACGTCGCCATGTGGATCGGCGACGAGAAGGACTGGGGACACTGGCCGGTCCTACACCAGGGGCGACTGCTAGAGTTGCGGCATCATCCGCTCGTGCTTGCGCTCAGAGACAAGATCAAAAATGGTAGATTAGTCCTGGAGTCGCTGCGTCTGCCAGGGGTAACACTGAATCCCTTGGCCAGTTTCATGGACGTCGATGACCTGGTGGCCCTGCGCCCCGCCTTCCCGAGCGACCCGGGGGCGACGCTCCTGCGTGCCCTCGAGCTCTATGGCCGTCCCTATGATTTCAACTTCGACGTGGACACTCGGAAAGCGATTGTCTGCTCGGAGCTGGCCTACGCCGTCTTCGAAGACATCCACTGGCCCTATGAGCAGAGCTTCGGCCGCTACACCATCTCGCCGGACCACGTCGCCTTCAAGGGCCTCGAGGAGTTCGCGGTGGTGCTCATGTACCTGGACGGAAAAGAAATCCGCGAGGGCCAGCGGGAGGGCCTGGCACGCGTGCTCAGGGCTTCCCCGCTGGCAGGCAGCTACGGCCTCTAGGACTTCTTCGCCTGGATGCGCTTCATGCGCCGCTCGAGGTCGCTCGAGGTGCGGAAGATGATGTGCACCGGCGTGTTGACGAGCTGGAAGTCCATGCGGATGCCGTTGACGAGGTAGCGCCGGTAGTTCTCCGGGATCCCCTGGCTCTTGTTGGAGAAGAGCAGGAAGGTCGGCGGCGACGACTTGATCATCGAGGCGTACTTGACCTTGAAGCGCGCGCCGCCGGAGCGGTTGACCACCACCGAGTGCCGGTCGACGAGCGTAGCGATGCTCTTGTTGAGCTGGCCGGTGGGGATCTTGCGGTGGCGCACCAGGATAGTCTGGCGGAGCGCCCCTTTGAGGAACCCGAGGTTGCGCCCCTGCTTGGCCGAGATGGTGATGAGCTGGCAGAAGCCCAGCCAGGGGATTTTATCCTTGAGGTCCGCGAGCCACTCTTTCTTTTTCTTGGCGTCGGCGAAGGTCTCGCGCAGCAGGTCGATCTTGTTCAGGCAGATCAGGAGCGACTTGCCCTTCTCCATGGCGATGTCCAGCAGGCGGCGATCCTGGTGCGTGATCCCGAGGTTCGCGTCCACCATGAAGATCACCACGTCGCTGGCCGTGATGGCACGCAGGGAGCGGTAGACCGATTGCTCTTCGATGAAGCCCTCGACGTTTTTCGAGCGCCGAATCCCGGCCGTGTCGACCAGCTTGATCGAGCGCCAGCCTTCCTGCGTCCCTTTCTTCGCTTCCTCCATCTCGACGTCGCTGGCGTCGATGGAGCTCGCGACGGCCTTCTCGATGGCCTCGTCGCTGAAGTAGTCGGCGAGGTCGAAGTCCGTGACTGCTTCCGCTTCCTCTTCCTCGGTCGACTTCTCGAGGGCGCGCTCTTCGGCATCCGGGATCAGGCCGAGCTCCGGCGCCATCTGGCCGAACTCGAGGTACACCTGGTCGGAGACGCCGTCTTCGTCTTCGTCGAGGATCACGCCCTTGTCGGCCCAGGCCTTCATCTCCTCGTAGAGCGCCACGCCGTCCTTGCGGAACGGGTTCTCCTGCGTGCGCATCTCGCTGGCCTCGTCGCCGAAGAAGAGGTCGATGTAGCCTTCGATCGGGTCGACGGTGGTCCCCGCGATCTCCGAGACCAGCGCGCGCTGCGCGCCGACGAGGGCGTTCAGGAGCGTCGACTTCCCGGCGTTCGGCGCGCCGATGATGGCCACGTTCGCCACCACGTCGTTCGCGGGCCTGACGCCTTTTTGGATCTGCTCTTCGCTGGACTGGTGCTGGAAGTTCCCGGCGAAGGCGTAGAGCCGCGAGCGGATCTCGCTGATCCCGCGGTTGTGCTCGGCGGAGACCTTGATGAGGTCGTCGCCGTCGACGTCCAGACGGTAGAAGTCGACCTCGTCGCCGTCTTGCTTGTCGGTGTCGAACTTGTTCACCAGCACCCACACCGGGCGGTTCTCCTGCCGGATGAACTCGCGGATGCCGAGGTCGAAAGGGTTGAGGCCCTCGCGCGCGTCCACCACGAAGAGCACGAGATCGGACTCGTGGATCGCCAGGCGCGCGTGGTCCGCCATGAGGTTGAAGAACGCGTCGACGTTCGAGCGCTTCGTGAGGTCGACGTCCACCTTCTCCGGGTAGAAGCCGCCGGTGTCGATGAGGATCAGCTCGCGCTCGTCTTCCCCCTCGTGGATGTTGAGGATGCCGTAGTGGCGGTCGCGGGTGACGCCGGGCTGGTCGTGGGTCATGGCCAGGCGGGCCTGGCGCATGAGGCGGTTAAAAATGGTCGACTTGCCGACGTTCGGCCGGCCGATGATGGAGACGACGGCAGAACGCTTCACTTGGACCTCCAGACGCGCGGGCTCGTCTGCGAGCGGGGCAGTCCCAGCTCGTCGAGCACCCAGTTGTTGCTGAACCACTTCGGCTGGACCTTCACGTGCAGGTTCAGGTGCACCTGGCCTCCGAGCATGGCCTCGATCTTCTTGCGGGCCTCGGTGCCGATCTGCTTGATGACGCTGCCGCCGCGGCCCACGACGATGGCGCGCTGGCTCGGGCGGTTCACGAGGATCGACGCCGAGACGTGGGCGGCGATGGCCGCGCTCGGGTCGCGCAGGTTCATGTCTTTGTACTCGTCGATCACCACCGCGAGCTCGTAGGGCAGCTCCTCCTTGAGCACGCGGAAGGCCTGCTCGCGGATGTACTCGGTGACGAAGAAGCGCTCGTTCTTATTGGAAGCGGAGCCGTCGGGGAAGAGGTGCGGCCCGGGCTGAGCGGCGTCGCAGATCGCGCCGATCAGCTCGTGGACGTTGGTGCCGTCCTTGCTCGAGACGGTGAAGTAGCGCTCGAGCATCGGCGCCTTCTCCTGCATCTTCGCGAAGAGCTCGGCGGTCTTCGCCTCGGGCCGCAGGTCGCACTTGGTGAACACCACCCAGCTTGGGCCCAGCTCCCACTCGATGCTGGCGAGCAGGTCGCCGAAGCTCATCATCGGCTGGTCCGCGAGGTCGACGAGGATGAGGTTCTTGTCGACGCCCTCGGAGCCGAGCTCGGCCTGGTGGTTCATGCGCTTGTTGAGCTCCTGGCCCGCCTTGTGGATCCCCGGAGTGTCGACGAGCACGATCTCCGTGCGGTCGACGGTGAAGACGCACTGGAACTGGTTGCGGGTGGTCTGCGGTTTATCACTGACGATCGCCAGATCAAATCCCAGCAGGTGGTTGATCAATGAAGACTTCCCGGCGTTGGGCCTACCCAGGACGGCGAGGGTGATCTGCTTGTTGTGCGGGTGCTGGTTCTCGAGCAACATGGGGTCCGTCTCCTTAAACGAGGGCCAGGAGGTCCTGCGCGAGGCAGGCCTGGGCCAGGTGTTGTTGGGCCTTCTTTTTTGAACTTGCTTGGGCGCAGAGCAGGGCCTTGCCCTTGACCCGCAGCTCGAGGCGGAAGATCTCCCCCTGTGCGTTGAGCTCGCGGTACTCCGGCAGGGTCTGCCAGCGCTGCAGAGTAAACTCCTGCAGCCGCGACTTGGCATCCAGTTCCTGTAAACGATTCAGGGAAAAGAGACTGCCGTCGAGCTGCAAAAGCTCGCGGACGATCCAGTGTCCCGCGGCCTCAACGCCCGCCGAGAGATAAAGTGCGCCCACCAGTGCCTCCACCGCGTCGGCGAGGATTGAAGTACGCTGGTGGAGCTGCGCGCGCTCGCCGCGTCCCACCACCATGAGCCGCGGGAGCCCCAAGTGTAGGGCCACGCGCGCCAGCGTCTCTTCGTTAACGATCGCACTGCGTAGCTTCGAGAGTTCTCCCTCGGAAGCCGTTGGGTGAAGCGTGAGCAACTGCTGGGAGATGACCAGCGCGAGCACGGAGTCACCTAGAAACTCGAGGCGCTCGTAGCTCACGGTGCTCCCCAGGCCCTCGTTGAGGGCCGAGCGATGGGTGAGGGCCTGCCCGAGCAGCAGGCCGGCATGCGAGGGTGCGCCCATGCGGGCGGCGAGATCGTTGATCGACTCTATCATCAACATGAGGTCATCCAAGGTCGTCTGGTTCCGAGAGCGGCGGAACATGTAAAATATGGCCCCTTATAGCAAAGGCCCTGCGATGCGACAACCGTCTCCTGCCCTTGTGAAGCTTTTCCATTCAGGGCATGATGACCCTATGATTGATCTGATAGAAACCCAGCAAGACTTCCTCAAAACCCTTGAAAAGAGTGGCAAAAGCTTCAACACCGTGAAGAACTACCGCGCGGACCTGCAGGTGTTTAATAAATTCCTTACCCAGCACCAGGGCCCTTTGAAGCTAAAGAATTTCACGGTGACGCAAGTTCAGGAGTACGCCGGGCACCTCGAGCGCCTTTACCCCTCGTCGAACTCCATCCGCCGTCGGGTCCAGGCGCTGCGCCTGTACTTTGATTTCCTGGTGCAAAAGCACCAGTTCCCGGACAATCCGATCAAACTCGTACCGGTGGCGCCGAAGGTGCTCGAAAAACCGACTCCGCCCAGCTACGCCGAAGTTCTGAAAACGGTCGCCCATCTTGTGGAGCGGGCCCAGCAGAGTGCGGGTCTGGAGCGTTTGTGTCTGACGCGGAATCTGGTGATGGTGGGGCTGATCTACGAAACCGGCATCAAGGTTTCAGATCTTGCTCGCCTCGAGCTCAGTGACCTCCTACCCGACAAGAAAGGGGCCCGGGTGCTGGTGCGGCCCCCCAAGCGCGACCCCTACTCGGTGCCCATTTCGGCGCCCCTGCGTGACTTCGTCTCGCGCTACCGCAAAGAGCTCCGCGAGCTCTGGCCCGAGGACACTGAGCCGCGCTACCTGCTCTTCAACGCCAACCCCCATCGCATCCTTTCGGGCACGCTCTCTCCGCGCGGCATAGAAATGGTCTTCGAGGAACTGCGCCGCCAGCTCAAGCTCGAGATGACCGCCCGGACGCTGCGCCAGGCGGCCGTGCTGCGCTGGATGCTCCAGGGGCACGACGCCTCTCAGGTGCGGGAATGGCTGGGCGTCGCCCCCGATTACGACATGGGCCTCTTCCAGCAGGTCTTCAACGATGCCAGCAACCCTCCGGTCTACAGCGAATTGACTTATGTTTGAAGCGGCCATGACTCGTGTCTTCGAGCTGGCCCGCCAGGGCCAGGGCCTCGTCTCCCCCAACCCGCTGGTGGGTGCGGTGATCCTCAAAGGGGGCCGCATCATCGCGGAAGGTTTCCATGCGTACTACGGTGGCCCGCATGCCGAAGTGGCGGCCTTCCAGGCGCTGAGAGAAGACTGCGCCGGCGCCACGCTGGTGGTGAACCTCGAGCCCTGCTGTCACACGAAGAAGCAAACGCCCCCCTGCGTGCCGCAGATCATCGAGCGAAAGATCGCCCGAGTGGTGATCGCCAACCGCGACCCCAACCCGCAGGTGAATGGCGAGGGCATTGCCCAATTGCGGGCGCAGGGGGTTGAGGTCATCGAAGACGTCATGGCCGAAGAAGGCGAGGCCCTGAACGAGGCCTTCTTTCATTTCATGCGCACCGGCCGCCCCTTCGTCACCCTAAAATCCGCCGCCAGCCTCGATGGGAAGACAGCGCTCCTCTCCGGAGAATCCCAGTGGATCACCGGCGAAGCCGCGCGCCTGGACGCCCACCTCGGGCGCCTGCGGCACGACGCGATTGTGATCGGCGGCGAGACTCTGCGCAAAGACAATCCGGCCCTCACCGTCCGACTCCCCGATCGAGAAGTCACTAGACAACCTTGGCGCATCGTCGTCAGCGCCAGCGGGAAGCTGCCGGCGATTTCCCAGCTCTTCTGCGATCAGCACAAATCACGCAGTCTGGTCGTCACCCAGAAAGGCGTCACCGTCGATGCGCTGCCGCCGGAGCAGGTGATTCAGTTATCCAGCGTCGCTCCCTTCGCTTTCGAGGAACTCTACGCGGAACTCGCCAAGCGCCGGATCCAGTCCCTGTGGCTCGAGGGCGGCGCCCAGCTGCACACACTCTTTCTCGAGGCCCGCCAGGTGCAACGCCTAGTGCTCTATCTCGCGCCGATGATTTTAGGCCAGGGTCGTCCTCTTTTTGACTTTCCTTTGCCGGCACTAAAAGAAGCAGTGCGCCTTAACAATCTTCAGCTCACACAAATGGGTGAGGATCTTCGCATTAGCGCTTATTTATAATTCAGACAGAAGCCTAAGACGCAAAGCGCTGTACAGCTTAAGGAATTCTCATTTTCACAAAACTCAACAGTCAGGGAACGAGAAATCTGTCAGAATTTTCCCCTGTATCTTTTCATTAAGGAAAATCATGGCCGGCCAAATCCTACTCGTGGAAGACGATGAGAACGACGAACTGCTTACCGTTCGCGCCCTAAAAAAAAGTAAACTGCAAAACCGCATCGACGTGGTCCGCGATGGCCAGGAGGCGGTCGACTACCTCTTCTGTCAGGGGAGCTACCGCGAGCGCCCGCGGGACCTCCCGGACATGATCCTGCTGGACCTCAACCTTCCCAAGCTCAACGGCCTCGAAGTCCTCAAGCGCATCAAGGCCGACGAGGACCTCAAGAAAGTCCCCGTCATCATGCTCACCACCTCCACCGAGGAAAGCGACCTCATCGCCGCCTACACGAACGGCGTGAACTCCTACGTGCAGAAACCCGTCGACATCACCGACTTCATGGAAGCGATCCAAAAGCTCGAGCTCTACTGGTTCATCCTTAACCGGAGGCCCGGCGCTTGAATAGCTTGCGGGTCCTCATCATCGAAGACGAAGCCGACGACGTGTTCTTTCTCGAGCAGTTTCTGAAGCGCGAGAAGTGGAATGTTAGCAAGACGGTCATCGCGACCATGGACGAACTCAAGGCCATCGACCTCTCGCCCTTCGAGCTCGTCATCTCCGACTACATGCTCGACGGCTTCGACGCCTCCTTCGTGATCGAACACATCCGCACGCGCGTCCCAGAGCTACCGATCATCATCCTCTCGGGCCGCATCGGCGAGGACATCGCCGTGTCGGCCATGAAGGCCGGTGCCTGGGACTACATCATGAAGGAGAAGATCTCCCTCCTGGGCCCCGCCATCCATCGCGCGCTCGACCTCGCCCGGTCGCGCCGCGAGATGCGCCAAGCGGAGGAAGAACTCATCCACGCCAAGTCCATGGAGACCACCGCCCTGCTCTCCTTCGGCGTCCTGCACGACCTCAACAACATCATCAACGCCTTCGACCTGAACCTCGAGATCCTTCAGAGCAAGGTCGACGAGCGGGACCTGACGGAAGTGGAGAAGCGCATCCTCTCCATGCAGGCGGCGCTGAAGAAAGGCATTCAGGTGTCGCGCCAGCTCCTCGACATGAGCAAACAGCACACCCCGGGAGAGAAGGACTGGGTCGCACCGCTGAGCCTCATCACGAAGATCAAGCCCCTCCTCGAGATCATCGTGCGCGACCGCGCCACGCTCGTGACGGACCTCGAACGGGAAACCGCGTTCATCAAGATCGACGTGCTCTCCTTCGACCAGATCCTCATCAACCTCGTCTCGAACGCGAAAGACGCCGTCGGCGAGAAGGGCGTGATCACCGTCTCCACGCGCCTCGACCGGCGCGCCGGCGAAGACCGCTGGGTACTCAAGGTGAGCGACAACGGCAAAGGCATTCCGCTCGAGCTGCAGCCGAAGATCTTCAACTCTTTCTTCTCCACCAAAGGGCGCCGGGGCACGGGCCTGGGCCTCTCCCTCGTCAAGAAAATCATCGACGCTCACGCCGGCGATATTTCCCTCACCAGCGCTCCGGGCCAGGGCACAAGCTTCGAGATCAGCTTCCCCTGCCTGCGCGCCAAGGACGAGGCTCCGGCCCACTCGACGCGCGCCACCCCGAAAGGGCCGACGAGTTCCCCGCGTCGCGTGCTGGTCATCGACGACGAGGACATCCTCGCGACCCTCATCCGCGACATCCTCATCAAGCGTGGCCACCAGGCGCAGGCGCTGGTAGGGAACTTCGAGAAAGAGCTCGCCACCGTCGACCTCGCGCGCTTCGACCACTGCATCATTGACCTCAACCTCGCGCACCAGTCCGGGCTAGACATGGCCGACCTCGTCCGCAGGAAGAATCCCAAGCTGTCCGTCATCATGATCTCGGGTCTTCTGAGCGACGAGGCCATGACTAAGATCCGGGCCCGGGGCTTCCTCTCTCTCGGGAAACCCTTCGGCATGGGACAGCTGCTGGACATGATCGAAGCCCAATGACATCACTGGCGACCTTCGTTCGGCGAGTCTTCGTTTTCATCCTGATCCTGATGGCGGCCATCATCGCTTTCAACTACTACACCTTCCGGCAAACGGCGGTGGGCGGCGCGGCCTACCAGGACATCATCCTCACGAAGAACCTGCGCATCGACACCGACCCGGCCCAGCTCTACGTCGCCGGCCAGTACGCCCAGTTCGTCGAGCTCGAGTCGAAGGTCCTTGCCCGTGACCTCTACTCGCTTCGGCGGGATCGCGAGCACTTCAAGGAGCTGCACTTCAGCTTCAACTCGACCGCGCAGTACTGGCTCACGCGAAACTTCGAGGACCCGCAGATCGGCATCCTGCTG
>DAIPJL010000015.1:0-27416 GCA_036770305.1 Bacteriovoracaceae bacterium
CCGCCATCTCGATCTCCACCGTAGGTGCCCATCGCAAGCAGGTCGAAAACGAACTCCTCCTCAACGCCGCCTTCCAGGCGAGCAGCGAGATGGTCATGACCGTCACCCCCGGTGGCCGCCTGCTGCGTTTGAACAAAGCGGCGAAGCGCTTCTTCGGCCAGGAGGGCACTGAGCTCGCGAGGCTAGGTGAAGTCGGAGCACTGGGGGTTGAGCTGGGGAAGATCCTTGACCTCCGGCGCCGCGAACTCGCCAAGAAAAAGGTTCTCACCGAGGAACTGAGCCTGACGGACTCCGCCGGGACGGAGAGCTTCTTCGAGGTCACCTTCCGCGCCATCGACGACGCTCTTTCTCTGAGCCTCATTTTTATCCGCGACGTCACCGCGCAGGTGAGTCGCATCCGGGAGCTACAGCGGATCAGCGACGAGCAAGCGGAGAAGTCGCGCCTGGAATCGCTTTCCGACCTCGCCCACACCGTCGCCCAGGAACTGACCGGGCCCGTGCGGGAGATCCGCGCCTGCGCCGCGCTCGCCTCGAATGAAGTGGAGGACGGCGCGGCCCCGCAAGAGATCATCGGCTACCTGCGAGACATCGATGCAACGGCAAACAAGATCGGCCGACTCATCGGCGCGCTGCGGGCCATGACCGACGAAAGCGAATCCGACGAGGAGTACACCCTCGACATCATCCTCGAAGACGCTCTCTCCCTGTACCGAGATCGCTTCAGCGCCCAGGGCATCGCTCTCGAAATCGCTGACCCGGAGAATCTGCTTCGCTCCATGGTGAGCGTGAAGCGAGGCCAGTTCGGCCGAGCGCTCTCCGGCCACCTCGCGGGCATCACGCACCTGCTGCGCGCTCACAGCAATCGCTGGGTGCGCATCGAACTCTCGCGGAGGGGAAAAGAGATCATGCTCCAGCTGAAGAACTCCTTCGACCCAGAGTTCGGGGTGCAGACCCTCTACCTGAGCAGCACCCAGCGCAAGCTCGACGAAACGCTGACGGACATTAAGGTGGAAGACTTCGACCTCGGGCCCGTCATGCCGAGCTAGGCCGCTCCACGCGGCCATCCGGGTAGCGCGCGAAGCGCTCGATCTTCGGCCCGTGGATCATGTCTTCGCGCTCCCACTTCCAGCCGCCGAACTGCGTGCGCTGGTAGTCGTGGACGGTCTGCACGATCTCCTCGCGGGTGTTCATGACGAAGGGCCCGTGCTGCGCCACCGGCTCGTTGATGGGCTTCGCCGCGAGCAGGAGGAACTCGCAGGCGCCCGTCGCAGTGACCTGGAGTTCACGGTCGGCGGCGACGAAGAGCGCGCGCTTGCCGCTCACGGCCTCGCCGTCGAGCTGCGCGCCGCTGCCCTCGAAGAAGTAGAGCGAGCGGTTGGTGCCGGCCTGAGCGGGATACGTGAACCGGGCACCGGGAGCGAGCTTCACCAGCAGCACCGTGACCTGGTTCTCCGGGTCGGCCGCCCAGCTCTTCTTCGGCGCTTCGAAGAACCGCTGGCCTGCGAACTCGCCGCTCACGAGGCTCACCACGGCGCCGTCTTTCTCGATGCGCGGAATTTTCTCGCTCCAGAGCATCTTGAAGTCGGCCGGAACCATCTTGTGCTTCTTCGGAAGGTTGAGCCAGATCTGGAAGAGCTCCAGAGTGTTCTCCTTGTCTTTGTGCAGCAGCGGGAACATCTCCGAGTGCTGCACGCCGGAGCCGGCCGTCATCCACTGCACGTCGCCCTCGCCGTAGCGGCCGGCGGCGCCGAGCGAATCGGCGTGGTCCGCGTAGCCGCGGCGGACGATGGTGATGGTCTCGAAGCCCCGGTGCGGGTGCACCGGGAAGCCGGGGATCTCGCCGCCGTGGTAGAGGCGGAAGCCGTCTTTCTCCTCGAAGTCCGAGCCCAGCTGGCGGCCCTTGAAGTGCTTGGCGTCGACGCCGAGCTTGGCGTTGCCGGCCGGGTAGCGGTCGAGGTGGTGCGCGCAGAAGAGGAAGGGCCCTTGCGTGGGCCAGTGCAGGTCGATGGGAGCGGAACGCAGGATCATCTTCGACTCCGAGGTCTGAGGTTGAGGTCGCAGGAAGCCCATGCCCCAGGCGGAGAAGGGCAAAAACGCAAAAAGACGCAGGAGCTGGCGACGGGCGAACTTCATGCCTCCATTCTAAGTCCTTTTCGTCGCGGCCGTCATCTGACGCCGGCCCGACAGACTTGCTGCCGACACCGCTCCGTGCTACACTTGATCCATCATGAATCACTGAATCACCACCCCAGAGTCCTAAGTTCCACTCGCACCAGGTGATTCGCCTTCAACACATTTACGAAATGGCTTCGCGGCCTGCTCATGGCCGCGAACCTCTTTCTCCCCAGCTACTCCTCACGCGTGGCCAGCGCCGCTCCCAGCATCCCGGCGGCCCAGGTACGCGGTGTCACCCGCGAGCAGCGGCGCCAGCAGACGCGCACGCCCCTGCGAAGAGCGCCGAAGCCGCGGCCGGTGCGCCGCCAGCGATCGCTGCGCGGCTATTCCAAGAGTTCGCCGCGCGACGCGCGCTTCAGCGACCAGCAGAAGCTGCGACGGATGTACCGCAACGGCTAGCGCGCCTGCAGCCAGCGGCCCAGGCTCGCGCGGTCCATGGCACCCGCCTGACGCTTCACCTCGCGGCCACCGTCGAAGACGATGGTACAGGGGATGCCGCGGATGCCGAGCTGGGCCGAGAGCGCCTGCTCGGTTTCGGTGTTGACCTTGAGGAAGACGGCCTGCGGATTCTCCCGCGAGGCGGCTTCGAACTCCGGGCCGTAGCTGCGGCAGGGGCCGCACCACGAGGCCCAGAAATCCACCACCACAGGACGGTCGGAGGCACGGAGGATTTTTTCAAAGTCCTGGGTGGTGGCGTGGGACACGAGCCCGTGGAGCTCGAGCGGTTTTTGACACTTGCCACAGACGGCTTGACCGGCCAGCGCTTTCTGCGTCTGGACCTTGTTGAGCGTGTGACAGTGAGGGCAGGCCGAAAAGGTGTGGGACATGTGTACCTCCACGCCTAAGATGGGCTCCACCGATCCAGTGTCAAGGTTACTGATTTGCTAAAGCCGCTTGTAGACGCAGGTGAAGTCCTTGTCGTCCCAGGCGCCGGTGATGCCGAAGGGGAACTGGGTGAGGTCATTACTGTACATGAGCGTCTTCTTATTCCAGCTCAGCGCCACTCGCGTGACCTCGCTGATGTAGCCCATGCGCGTGAAGGGAGCGCGGAAGGTCTGCGTGGCGGAGAAGCGCGCGAAGTTCGTGCAGGTGCTGTAGCTGCCGTCGTCATCCGTGCGCTCGCGCAGACAGGCTTCGTCCTTCGCCCAGAAGGTCGAGCCAAGCCCCACGCCCCGAAGCGGGTGCACGCGCAGAGCGTTTTCGTCGACGGAGATCATGAGTTCGTCGGGACAGTGAAGGGTGCGCCCGTACTTAGAGGCGTGGACGAGTTCGTACTTGCCCTCGAGGAGCTGGGCGGCGCTCGGCGCGGCCAGCGCTTGGAAAGAAACGAACGCAAAGAGCGCGAAGATGAGCTTCATGGGGCCTCCGGGGCGAAATAGGTGCGCCCTTATCGCCCAGATCCGGCGCGCGGTGGGCGGCCCCTATAATTTTTTCTCGTCGTCGAGGAAGTCCGCCTCGAAGATCTTGAGCGGATTCAGCAACTTGTTGAAGACCCGCCCGAAGCTGCTCTCGCCGGCGACGAGCCGCTCGAGCTTCTTCACGTTCGCGATGGCGTTCTTGCGCGCCTCGACCTCCGCGGAGAAGCGCGGGTCCACCCGGTAGCGCTCGAGCTCCCGCAGGACCTCCTGGAACTTCTTCTGGCGCATCTCCTGGGTCGCGAGCATCGGCGATGGAAGCAGTTCGCGGATGACGAGGTAGAGCTGGTACGAGACCGCAACGCTGACCTCCTGCTCATGGGTCGGCGCCGTCTCCGGCATCTCCGCCAGGCGCTGCTGGGCCAGCCGCAGCCGTCCGCGTAGGTGGTCGTGCTTCGACGCCAGAAAGGTCGGATCGAGCTCACCCACGAGCACGTCCTCGGCGCCCGCGAGCTCGCGCAGCGACCCGAAGAAGGCCCGGTACGACTCGAAGGCGGTGTTCTTGCGCTCGAGCATCTTCTTGAGGAACTCGCGCTTCGTGACCACGGCCGCGAGGTCCGCCGCCTTCAGCAGGATCTGGGCCACGCCGGAGTTCGACATGTTGACCAGGTCGTTCGCCAGGCCGGGCCGCAGCACGTCCTTGAGCCACTCGTCGCTCAGCTGCTGGTAGAGCAGCAGGTGCTGCGAGACCGCGCGGAAGTCGATCCGGTGCTTCGAGGCCTGCGCCGGTACGAGCGCGCGCGCCAGGTGCGCGAGGTGGTTGCGGCCCGCCAGCGGCGCGTCGGCGTCGAGCTTGCTGAAGCGGTTCTGCTGGTTCATCCGCAGCAGGAGGTAGTTGAGCCAGAGCGTGGTGTAGCCGCTCTCGTAGATGTGCGAGAGCGTCGGAGACTCGTAGCGGATGTCGAGCTTGTCTTGATTGATGAGAAACCAGTTCACCGAGTTGTCCACCCGGGCCGCCGCGAGCCCATCGCTGCGGCCCTCGGCGAGCAGGATGAACTGGCCGAAGTGCACGTGGTGGTTGAGCGTCAGCCAGTCGAGCGCGTGGGTCGTCGCGAAGTAGTTCAAGGTCGGCTCGTTGAAGCGCACGAAGGAGAAGATCTCCTCGGACTTCTTCGTGGCGTAGACCCGCTGGAGCGACCCCTCCACCAGCTTTCCGTTGAGGCGGAGTCGGAGGGGGTAGGTCTCCGGCGTGAAGACGCCGAGGGCCTGGTAGATGCGATACACGGCGATCGCCCCGTCGCTCGCGGCGTTCTCTCCGGCCTTGAAGAGCCAGTCCTCGCCGAACTGATCCCGGAGCACGACCTTGTAGCTGATGTTCGACTTGATCTGGAAGGGAGAGAGCGTGAGCTTCAGCTTGGAGACGAGCTCCGCCTCCGCGGCTTCCAGCGCACGCAGGTCCCGCTGGTAGGCCTGCGCCGAGGGCGCACCTTTCACCTCGGCGAAGCTCTGGGTAGAGAAAAAGAGGAGCAGGATGGCGAAGCGCTGCAACCGCGGCATCACTGGTCTCCCGCGAAGCGCGCCTTGCCGGTGCCGACGAGCGCCCCATTGAGGTTCACGCGGTAGCTGATGTCGCAGCTCCGGGAGATCATGTAGTTCACACCGCAGTAGCGCGTCAGGGAGACCTCGACCGCTTTCAGCAGTTTGTCCGGCGCCACGGGCCCTTCGACGAAGAAAACCAAAAGCGCTGTCTTGAAGTGCACCGGATGCTCGAGGGTCTTCTCCACCTCGATCTCCATCGCAAAGCGCACCAGCGGCTGGCGCATTTTGTTGAGGATCGCCACCACGTCCATCGCCGTGCAGCCCATCATGGCGTTCAGCACTAAGTCCTTCGGCGAAGGCCCCTTGTCGGTGCCCCCGTGCTCCTTGGTCGCGTCGATGGAAGTCTTGATCCCGTGGTTTTCACACGCGAACTCCATTCCCTGTTGCCAGGCCAGCTGTGCCTTCATGCGTCTCTTCCTCCTCCGTACCGATAGAGCAGCGTCGCGACGCCGTGAAGCTCGATACCTCGGTCGAAGCAGAAGCCGAGGGCTTCCGTGAGCCGAATGGACGCCGTGTTATCGGGTGTGATCGTCGCCGTGACGTTTTTTAAATTCCTGTCAGCTGCCACTCGGAGGAGCAGCTGCGCGAGCTCTCGCCCCAGGCCCTTCCCGAGGGCCTTCGAGTGCAGCCGGTAGGTGATGTCCACCAGGGTCTCTCCGCCCCACTCCCAGAGCGAAAGCCCACCCATGCCGATGAGCTCGCCGCTCTCCGCACTCACCGCTGCCCACTTCCCGAGGCCGGTGTCGGAGATCGTCCGCGCGTTCGCCAGCAACCACGCGCGGGCAGCGGCAGCGCTGGCCTGCCGGTAGTCGGTGATGAGGAAAGAGCTGAAACTCGGGTCCTGCGTGAGGGCGTAGAAGTCATCCGCATCGGCAAGAGTGAAGGGTCGCAGCGCGAGGCGCGAGGAGGCTCGCAAGACGAAATCCATGAGGCTAAGCTTAGCCCACATCTGAAAAAAAGTGCCAGCTTAGTTTTCCTTACGCAGAGCTTAAGGGAAAGTAGGCTGGCACCAGGCTGACTAAAGCTTCATGCCTTCTTCGTAGATGGCTTCGACCAGGCCCTTCGGAGCATTCTGGTAGGCCTTCATGATGCCGTCAAAACCCACTTGCTTCAGGAGCGCAAAGTCGGCCTTTTCCTGATGACGCAGATCCGGCAAGAGGTACTTCCCATCGAACTCCGCGAGGGCTTCGCCGCAGTGGTTCGCGTCGCCGAAGAAGCCCAGGCTCACGCCGGCGGCCTTGGCCCGCTCGCGCGAGACGCAGATGGTGAGGTTGCTCGCCACATGGTTATTCACGACCAGTACGAAGTTGTCGTTGAGCTTCGATTCACCGCTGCCGGTGCCGAGGTCGTTGTAGTAAACTCCGACGATGGCGTCGATTCCCGCCTCGCTGTTGATCTTAGACACGAGCTTACCTTCCTGGGTCATTGCGTGGATGTAGCGCGAGTCCTTGATGCTCACGCCGACGAGCTCCTGTCCCGCGGTCGGGCTGTAGCTGAAGACTCCGTTCGGTTTGATCGCCGCGAAGGTCGCCGACGCCTGCGCCAGTTCCGCCGGCATCATGACCTCGTAGCCGAGCTTCTCGAACTGCGTCTTGAGTTCCTTTGCCGAAGCCTCCACCACTGCCTGGTAATCGCTCTGGGCCTTGCCCACACCCATGAAGCGCTCGGTGTTGCGCCAGTCTTTGCCGCTGTCCCAGCCGATCTGGTAGTACGCAAGGGCAAGCTTCTTCAGACGCTTGTCGCCCTTGTACTCGTCGTTGAATTCGTTGAAGTAGAACTTCGCCTTAGCGTCTTTGGTTTTCTTGTAGGCGGCGGAGGCGAATTCGTTGTTCGAGGCCTTGATCTGGTCGACGCTTTCGATGCCGGCGCAGCCGACGGCCGCGAGGCCCAGCAGGGCCCATGTTGCGAGCTTCTTCATAAATCTCCTTTTAAAGAACTAAGAGTTCCTAGCTTATGCGTTTTAGAAAATTCCGAGAGACAAATTTTCTGGAAAACGATACTCCCCACACATTTCTGTGGATTGGAAAACGAACCGCTAGAGCACCTTAAACGCTCGGCTATTCGCGCTGCTGGTGGGGGAAGTGCGGCCCCTTGCGGCTGCCGTGCTTCTCCAGCACGGCGCGCGCCAGCGCCCGGGCCTCCGGCGAGCGTTTCCACTGAAAGATGCGCTCCCTAGCGCGCTGGTAGCTCTCTCTCGGATCGACGATGGGAGCCGGGTAGTCGCTCGGCGCTTCGAGCATCTCCAGCAGCGGCGGGGTGTCGCGCGCGAGCTCCCGGCGCTGCGCGAGCTCCGGCACCCACCGCCGCACGAACTCTCCCCGGGGGTCTTGTTCGGCCAGCTGCTTCTCCGGCGAGTAGATGCGGATCGCATTGATCCCCGTCACCCCGGACTGCATCTGCACCTGCGGAAAGTGGATGCCGGGCTCGAAGTCGAGGAAGAGCCGCGCCAGGTGCTGCGCCGGCCGCTCCCAGTGCAGCCAGAGCTGGTACGCGGCGAAGCTCACCAGCATGGCGCGCATGCGAAAGTTCACCCAGCCCGTGGCGATCAGCGAGCGCATGCACGCGTCCACCAGCGGGAACCCCGTGCGGCCCTCGCACCAGGCGCGGAACTTCTGCTCGTCGAAGTCCAGCTCCCGCATGCCGTCGAAGGCGCGGTTGGCGTTGCGCCACTCGAGTTCGGGTTCGCTCTCAAGCTTTTGAATGAAGTGGCAGTGCCACCACAGCCGCGACTCGAAGGCCTCCAGGGAGGCAAGCCAGCGCCGCTGCTCGAGGGCCGAGAGCACGTGAAGACTGCGCCGCCGCTCTTCGAGAGCGGTCAGCACCGTCGTCAGACTCAGGTTCCCCCAGGCGAGGTAGGGCGAAAGGCGCGAGCAGCCTTCCTGCGCACTCAGCGGCGAAGAGATCGAGCCGCGGTAGTGCGCGCCTCGCTGGTACAGAAAGTCTTCGAGGACGCGCAGGCCTTCGGCCTCGCCACCCCGCTGGGCGAGCGGCAGCGGCGCGGGCCAGTCCACGACGTCCATCGCCACCTCGAGCGAGGGCCACTCCTGCCCGCGACAGAGGTGCTCTCTGCGCACGAGAGTTTCGCTGCGGAACTTCTGCCAGTGGTCGCGGTCGATCGCACCGCGCTTGACGCCGAACTGGCGGTACTCGTGCACCGCGATGCCACGGCGGCGGCACCAGGCGCGCACCTCCCGGTCTCGCTGGAAGGTCCAGTCGACGCCCGTCTCCTCGTGCGCGAAGAGAGCGCGAAAGCTCGGAAGTCGCTCGAGCACCTCGGGAAAATCTCCCTCGCGGATCACCAGCGGCACTCCCAGCTTCGCCAGCGCGCTCGCGAGCTCCCGCACGGATTCGCCGACGAACGCGAGGTGCCGCTCGCTGAACTCCCGCGCCGCGCGCCAGCGCGGCTCAAGCACGTAGAGCGCCAAGGTCGGGCCGCGGCCCAGCGCCTCCGCGAGAGGCCGGTGGTCGCGCACGCGCAGGTCGCGCTTGAACCAGACGAGGTTCATGGTCGCAGCTCATCCAGAGACGCGTACTCCAGCATCTTCTCGTGCGTCGCCGCGAGGTCTAAGGGCGGCGCCACTCCGGCGCGCTTCGCCTCCAGCCAGCGCAGGGCACACAGGCACCACTTGTCGCCGGCCTTGAGCCCCGGGAAGTTCCACTCGGGTCTTGGGGTGATGAGGTCGTTGCCGCGGGCACGGCTGAAGTCGAGGAAGGCCTGGGTCACAGTGGCGCAGGCCACGTGCGTTCCATGGTCTTGCGGGCCGGTGTGGCAGAAGCCGTCGCGGTAGAAGCCCGTCTTGGGCGAATCGCAGCACTTGCCCAGCGGCGAACCGAGGACGTTTTTGGTTGGTTCCATGGCACGGGCCCCCGAGCTTGAGAGAATGAGGAAAAATAACACAGGAATCATCACGAATGAGATTCTAGCCTCGCAGCGACTTAGATGCCCCTTAGACATCAACTCGTATGTCTAAGTCTAAGCCTCAAAGGGCCACAAACACACTTAGGCAGAGCTGGGACAAGCTCCCCCTCGTTCTTCAAAGCTTCCTGCGCTGCTGCTACAACTGCAGCACCGGAGGTTGCCATGGTCAGATTCTCATTCTTCTTCGTCCTACTCTTTGCCCTCGTGGGCGCGGCCCACGCCAGCAGCGGCGCATCCCTGCTCGACCGCGACGTGGTGGTCTCGCAGTTCGGGAAGATCCGCTACCGCGCTCCACTGGCGGGGGCCACCGGTAGTCCCGTCGTGCTCATCCACGGCGTCTACGGCGGCGCCTCGCACCGCACCTTCCGCAAGCTCCTTCCCTTCCTCGACCAGGCCGGAGCACCAGTGTACCTCCTCGACCTGCCGGGCGCGGGTGAGAGCGAGAAGCCGCGCAAGCAGTACAGCATCGCCGACCTCGACGCCTTCGTGGAGATCTTCCTCGCGGAGGTGGTGAAGCGCCGCTCGACGGTGGTGGCCGAGTCGCTCGCCGGCACCGCTGCGCTCAAGGTCGCCGGCCAGCGGCCGGATCTCATCCGTCGCCTGGTGCTCCTCTCCCCCACCGGCGTCAACAGCCTCGCCACTCCGCCCTCGCAGCGCGAGCAGCGCCTCTTCGAGCGCCTGTGGAACGACGACGCCGCCCTGCTGGCCTTCTACGACAATCTGCTGAACGACAATTCCCTGCGCTTCTTCCTGCGCTTCGGCTTCTCCGACGACGCGCTGATCGACGAGGCCCTGCTCGACGACTTCCGCGCCATGAAGCCCAACGTCGACCAGCGCTTCCTCACCCTCTCCTTCGTCGCGGGCCAGTTCTACCGCTCCTTCGAGGAGTCCTCTCGTGACGTGTTCGTCCCGGTGCTGGGTCTCTTCGGCGCTGACTACGAGTTCTTCCAGGAAACCGCTCCAAGCCGAGCGGAAGATTTCCGTGCGATCCGCCCGCAGTTCGAGTACGTCGAGATCGCGAACTCCGGCAGCTCGGTCCAGCGCGAGAAGCCCGCCGAGGTGGCGCGCGAGATCCTGCTCTTCGCCGAGGAAGACTAGGCGCCGTGCGAGTCCTACTCTGGTTCCACCGTGACCTGAGAACCCACGACCACGAGGGCCTTTCCTGGGCCCTCGGCGAGGGGTGCCACGTCACCGGCGTGTGCGTCGCCCCGGCGGCCGCGGGTGAGGCCAAGCGGCGCTTCTGGCAGGAGTGCGCCGCCGAGCTCTCCCACAACCTCGCGACGGCCGGGGTCGAGCTGCGGGTGTGCGAGGGCCCGGCCAGCGAGGCGATCGCTCAGCTGGCGCGCGACACCGGCGCCGAGCTGCTGCTCACGCACCGGCGCACGAACCAGCGCGACGAGCAGGAGCTCGAGGCGCTGCTGCGGCGGGCGCCCCTAGAGTGCAAGCTCCTCGGCGAGCCGACGCTCTACGCGCTCTCCAACGCCCACGGCATCACCCTCGACGACCTGAAACCCTTTAGCAAGTTCAAGGCGATCGCCAGTAAGTACTGGACTCCGGCGTCTCCGCAGCGGCGACATCCGAAACTTCGCTTTGAAGCACGGCCGCCTGCGCAGTGGTTCACCGGCGGCGAGGCCGCGGGCCTGGCGCGCCTGCACGACTACCTGCGCGGCAGCAAGCGCGTGCACAGCTACCACGAAACGCGCAATGGCATGCTCGAGCGCGACGACTCGTCGAAGTTCTCCCCTTGGCTGGCGTGGGGCGCGCTCTCGGTGCGCCAGGTGTACCAGGAGCTCCTGCAGACCGAACAGGAGCAGGGCCCTTCCGAAGGCATCGACGCTCTCATCTACGAGCTGGTCTGGCGCGACTACTTCAAGTTCCTCGCGCTCTTCACCAAAGAAAAGCTCTTCTCCCAGCAGGGCCTGCGCACGAAGCCCCGCAGCTTCGCCTTCGACCAGGCCGCCTTCCGGCGCTGGTGCACCGGAGACACCGGCGAGGAGTTCGTGGACGCCAACATGCGCGAGCTCGCGGCGACCGGCTGGATGTCCAACCGCGGCCGCCAGAACGTGGCGAGCTACCTCGCGAAGACGCTGGGCCTGGACTGGGTGAGCGGCGCGCGCTACTTCGAAGCGCAGCTCGTCGACGACGACACCGAAAACAACTGGGGCAACTGGCAGTACCTCGCCGGCGTCGGCACCGACCCGCGCGACCGCGTCTTCAATCCCAAGCTCCAGGCGGAGCGCTACGACCACGACGGCGCCTACCGCGCGCGCTGGTTGAAAAAGGATCCGCGCGCATGAGCATCCTCCTCCAGCTCGCCGCCACCGCCGGCATGACGGGCCTCATCTGGCTGGTGCAGCTCGCCCACTACCCGAGCTTCCACCACCTCGACCCCACGCGCTTCAGCGAGGCGATGATCGCGCACCAGAACCGCATCAGCTTCGTCGTCGTCCCGCTGATGCTCAGCGAGCTTGGCCTTGCGTCCTGGAACCTCTGGCAGCACCGCTCGCCGGAGGTCATCGCCGCCGCCGTGCTCATCGCCGGGATCTGGCTCTCCACCATGCTGGTGCAGGTGCCCCTGCACCAGACTCTCCTGAACGACGGCCACAACCCGCAGACCATTCAGAAACTGGTGAACACCAACTGGGTCCGCACCGCGCTCTGGTCACTAAACCTACTTGTGATTCTTCGTGCTGCCGTCCAGGCGCTGTGACTGGCACTTGAAGCGCCGGTCCTTGGGCGGCTCGTTCTTCAGGTGCCCCTGCTGGAAGACGCGCCGGCGCCAGCGCTGGAAGGCCTTCGGCTCGAGCTTCGAGCGCATGAAGACCACCAGCTCCGCCGGCGTGAGGCCGAACTGGGTGCGGATCGCCTGGTAGCTGGTGCGGTCTTCCCAGGCCATGCGGATGATGCGATCCGCGTCTTCGAGATCGAATCGCTCAAACTTTTCTTTCAGCCCACGGCTCATGCCCATGTGGGCAGTATGGCGCGCGCCGGAAGAACTTGGAAGTTTTCGCGCTTTGACCTAAGCTAGACAGATGCACGGGCCCGCGAAGATCTTCATCCTCACCTTTGTGCTTCTCGCGCTGACCGGAGTGGCCGGTCACTTCTACCTCTCGGGAAGGCCCCTCAAGCGCTACCTCGCCGACTCCCCGGAGACGGAACTCCGCGCCCACGCCGCGGAGCTCGAGCTGCTGCAGGCGAAGCTCCTCTCCTGGTCGTTTTTCCGTGGCCCCCGGAGCTTCACCCAGGACGCGCGGGACTTCTTCGCCCAGGGCCCCCTCGAGCAGCACATCCCCGAGGCCTTCCTCGCCGAGCTCGTGTCGTCGAAGCCACTGACCCAGATCGCGCTCAACTGGAAACAGTGGCGAGGCCAGCTGGACTTTTTCCGCGAGGCCCGCGCCTTCGATCACTGGAGCTACGAGCCTACGTCCACCGCCGACGACGAGTACCGGCGCCTCGTCCTGTGGTGCAAGCTCCGCCTGCTGCACGGCCGCGACCACCAGGACCTGCGCCGCGCGGAAGAAGAACTCACGCACTTCGCGCAGCTCCTGCTGACCCACGAAACGCCACAGGCCTCGGGCGCGGTGCTGGCGATCTTCCGCTCCATGCTCCAGATCGGCGTGCTACCGGCCGGCATGCAAGAATCGCAGGTTGCTCTCTTCGAGACCTACCTCGCCCAGCTCGCGAAGCTCAGCGACCTGCGCCTGAGCGACGAGCTCTTCCAGCGCTTCGCCGATTCCGAGCCCCTGCTCTGCCAGCGCGTCTACCTTGCCCTGCGAAGTGCTCTCGAGGCCCAGCAACTTTTCGTCGGCGACTTCGCAGCACAGCAGCGGCGGCTCGCCGAGCTCGAAGTGGCCACGCGCTCGCGCTGCCGCGCCTCGCAGCTGCGCGCCAGCTGGCGGGCCTCCGCGCTTCCCTAGGCCAGCGTCTTCATGTCGATGACGAAGCGGTAGCGCACGTCGCTCTTCAAGATCCGCTCGTAGGCTTCGTTGACCTGCCCCGCGCTGATCACCTCGATCTCCGGCGTGATGTTGTGCTGGCCGCAGAAGTCGAGCATCTCCTGCGTCTCCTTGATGGAGCCGATGAGCGAGCCGGCGAAGTTCCGCCGCTGCATGATGAGCGGGAAGGTGGCGATGGAGAGCGGCCGGTCCGGCGCGCCGACGGAGACCAGCGTGGCGTCGAGCTTCAGCAGGTTGAAGAAGCTGCCCATGTCGATGTCGGCGGAGGAGACGGTGTTGATGATGAGGTCGAGGCTGCCGGCGAGGCGCTTGAAGACACTTTTATCACTGGTCGCCTCGAAGTGGTGCGCGCCCATCTTGAGGGCGTCGGCGCGTTTCTTCTCCGAGTGGCTGAGCACGGTGACCTCCGCGCCCATGGCGCGGGCGATCTTCACCGCCATGTGGCCCAGGCCTCCGAGGCCCATGACGCCGACTTTTTTCCCCGGGCCCGCCTTCCAGTGCGCGAGCGGTGAGTAGACGGTGATGCCGGCGCACAAAAGGGGCGCGGCCTTGTCGAGGGGAATGTTCGACGGGATCCGCAGCACGTAGTTCTCGTCGACGACGATGACGTCGGCGTAGCCGCCCTGGGTCTGCGTCTTCCCGTCGCGCTCGACCCCGTTGTAGGTCGGCGTGAAGCCCTCGAGGCAGTAGTTGTTGAGCTCCTGCGCACAGTGGGCACAGGTGCGGCACGAGTCGACGAAGCAGCCGACGCCGACCTGGTCGCCGACCTGGTACTTCGTGACCTTGCTCCCCACGGCGCGCACCACCCCGGCGATCTCGTGGCCCGGCACCACCGGGTACATCGCCGGGCCCCACTCGCTGCGCACGGTGTGGATGTCCGAGTGGCAGATGCCCGAGAACTTGATGTCGATGACCACGTCGTGCGCCCTGGGCTCCCGGCGCGTGAAGCTGAAGGGCGCCAGCGGCGCGGCGGCGGAAAACGAGGCGATGCCTTTGGCGGCGATCATGGGAGACTCCTAAGTTAGAAAGTTCCCCTAGCGTAGAGGAAATCGAGAAAAAAATATAGCGTCGCGGCCGGCATCCAGCTTTCGCCGAACTCCCGCGCGCCAAGGGGCGATGTCCGTGCTAGTGAAGTGTCCACCTGGAGGTTTTTATGCGCAGAACACTGATCGCTTTAGTCGCCTTTCTCGCCCTCGGCTCGGCCTTCGCCCAAAGCGTCGTGGTGCACGGCTCGATCTACATGGTGATGTCCCCGGCGACCAGCGCCTACTTCCAGAACATCCGGGCGGTGAAGGACGCCATCCGTGCCACCGACTTCGACGAGGCCGAGAGCTTCGAGCTCAACCGCCTCAGCTTCCTCAGCGCCAGCGTCGAGGGCACGGTCGTGACCTACTTCTACTCGCTGGTGAAGAGCGTCGGCACCCGGACCTGTGGCCTTCAGGTGGTGGTGCGCAAGGACACGACCCAGGCGGCGCTGCTCGCGGTGAGCGCCGACCACGCCTGCCGGGAGTGGGACGACTAGTCGTCCCGCGCCGACCGCACCAGTTCGACGAGGTCCTTGAGCTGGACGTTTGACTCGAGCGGGTGGCGCAGCGTCTTCTTCGCGACGATTTTGTAGCGGTTCGTCCGTCCCACCTTCTCCCGCTTGATGTAGCCCGCCTCCTCGAGGTCGTGCACGATCCCCAGCACCGAGCGTTCGGTGATCCCCACCAGCGTCGCCACCTCGCGCAGGACGATGTTGTCGTGGGTTGCCAACAAAAAATACACGTGGCCATGGTTACTGAAGAAGGTCCAGCTCGGGTCAGCGCTTTTCATGACTTAGCTCCTGACTCCATGGTAGCAAGCTCTCGTGAATTCATTAACATGAAATTATTTACCTGAAATTAATTGCATTAATAAAATTTCGCTTATACTGTCACTCAAGAAAAGGAGTTCCCATGCCCAGCTTCCTCCTCCCTTGTGTGCCCCTCTTTCCCCTCCTCGCCGCCGCCCTCTTGACCGGTGCGAAGCGCCGACAGACTCTGGGGCAGCTGCTGCTCGTGCTGGGAACCCTGCTCGTTCTGCTGCTGACCGCGCAGACCGTCTTCACCGCAAGCCCCATCGAGTCGCTGGTCTTCCGACTCGATGCTCTGAGCGGTGCGATCGCACTCACCGTGGCGCTCATCGGCGGCATCGTCCTACGTTTCTCACTGCGCCAGATGGCCGACGACCAGGCCCGGGAAAAATTCTTACTCGCCATGGGGGCGGCACTCACCGGCGTGCTCGTCATGCTCCTGGCGTCGAACCTCCTGCTCCTCTACTTCGGCTGGTTCGGAAGCTCGTACTTCCTCCACCAGCTCCTCACCCACTTCCGCCACCGCGAGAAGGCGCTCGAAGCCGCGCGCCAGAAGTTCTGGGTGAGCCGCATCGGCGACGCCTTCCTGATCGCCGGCATGGGCGTGCTCTGGTTCTCCTTCGGGACTCTCGAGTTCCAGACACTCTTCGCGAAGCTTGCCGATCCGGAGCTCACGCCCGACGCGCAGGTGCTGACGGCAGCGGCGCTGCTCTTCGCCGGCGGCGCGCTCACGAAGTCGGCGCAGATCCCCTTCCACGGCTGGCTGCCGAACACCATGGAAACCCCCACGCCGGTGTCGGCGCTGATGCACGCGGGGATCCTCAACGCCGGCGGCTACCTCATGCTGCGACTGCATCCGCTGCTCGAAGCCGCGCCGCTCTCCCTCACCCTGCTGGCGGTGGTCGGCGGGATGAGCGCCCTCGTCGCCTCCTGCGTCATGCTCACACAGACCACCGTCAAGCGCTCGCTCGCCTACTCCACCATCGCCCAGATGGGCTTCATGCTCCTCCAGTGCGGCCTCGGGGCCTACGTCAGCGCGGTGGTGCACATCGTGGGCCACGCCTTCTACAAGGCCTACGCTTTCCTGAGCTCCCCCAGCACCACCGACTTCGCGAAGCTCCAGCGCTACTTCCCGCCGGCGCGAGCGAAGAACGGCGTCTGGGGGCCCTTCCTCGCGCTGCTCTCCACCTCGGGCCTGATCTTCCTGTGTGTCTGGGCCCTGGGGCTCGCGGGCCTTCTCACGCCGGCGCGCGCCGGACTCCTCCTGATCCTCGCGCTGGCCCTCGCCCAGGTGCTGCTGAGCACGCCCCAGCGCCTGCTCAATCTGCGCCTCGCGCTGTCCATGGTGCTGCTCTACGCTCTCGCGCTGACGGGCGCGCGGGCCTTCCTGCGCGGCGTGTTCGCCGAAGGACCGAGCACCGGTCAGGTGAGTCCCGTGGTGGTGCTGGTCGCGGTGGGCTGCTTCCTCCTGGTCTTCCTCTTCCAGAACAACCTCTACTGGATCTCCCGGAGCGAGCTCGGAAAAAGACTCTACGTTCGCGCACTCAACAAAGGGTAACTCATGGACGCGCTTCACTCGCTCGACGATCGCCCGCACTCACCCGCCGACGCCGAGGCCCTCGCCGCCTTCGCCGCCGCCGCCCGGCGCATCACCCCCGTGTGGGACGTGCGCGACTACGTCGCGGTGAATCCCTTCTTCGGCTGGCGCGACCGTCCCTTCCTCGCGGCGCTCACCGAAGTCCAGCACGCCACCGGCCGCGACCTGCTGCCGGCACGGAGCTTCTTCGCGGAGAAGTTCCTGAAGCAGGAAGTCCAGGAGCAAGACCTTCAACTTGCACTGGTGCTGCGCCGGCGCGAAGACCCCGCCGGGACAGCGAGCGCCCTGACGCTCCAGTCGCTGCTAGATTTTATCCACGGCGCACAAGGTGCGACACCCCCGAAGGTCGCGCGCTCGCTCAGCGAAGCCCTCGACCGACAGCGCTGCAGCTCGCTCAGCGAACGCATCGACGAAGTGTGCGCGCGCTGGGTGCGCGCTTACTTCGACGAGGGCCAGGCGCTGTGGAAGCATCCGACCGAGGGCAAGACCCTCTTCCAGTGGTGGCGAGAGCTCGCTCCCTACGACGACACGCTCTCGCGCGAGCTCCCGCAGCTCCCGGAGCTGCAGCGGCGGCTGTCGCCGGAACCGGCGCGCGCCCTCGACGAGCTCACCGCGAAGCTGCGCGCCGTCGCTCCTCTCGGTGCCGCAGAGCTGGAGAGCTACTTCTACCACCTCCTCCAGCGCCTCCCGGGCTGGGCCGCGTTCCTCAAGCGCTTCGAGTTCGAGGCGCAGAAGAGCGGCGACGAGCGCGTGCTCCAGCAGCGCGGAGGCACCCGCGACCTCCTGGTCATGCGACTCTGCTACGAGGTGGCCTGCGTCTGGGAGCTCAACGATCCCCAGCTCTGGACCCCCGGTGCTCCGGCGCGCAGTGAGCACGACAGTGAGCTGCGCTACCTGTGGCTGAGCGCCTGCGAGCTGGCCTACCAGCGCGAGCTCGCCGTGAAGCTCGCCGGAGCTTCGGCGCCGGAGGCGCAACCGGCGCGCGCGCAGCTCGCCTTCTGCATCGACGTCCGCAGCGAAGTGCTTCGGCGCCACCTCGAGGCCCAGGCGCCGGACCTGCAGACCATCGGCTTCGCCGGTTTTTTTGGTCTCCCCATCGCCGTCAAAGGCCTGGGCCATGCTCAGAGCGATCCGCAGTGCCCCGTGCTCCTCCACCCCCAGCTTGAGATCCAGCAAGCGGCGAGCGCAGCCCTCGAGTTCGTGAACCTCAAACGCCACTACGCCGAGAAGAAGCACCTCGCCCGCGCCGTCACTTCCTTCGCCAGCTCGAGCTTCTCCTTCGTCGAATCCGCGGGCCTCGGTTACCTCGGCCGCATGCTCCGCGCCGGGCTCGCGCGTAAGCGCCCCAACATCGACACCACCCACTTTGG
The DNA here is from genome assembly GCA_036770305.1 of Bacteriovoracaceae bacterium. GTDB lineage: Bacteria > Bdellovibrionota > Bacteriovoracia > Bacteriovoracales > Bacteriovoracaceae > UBA6144. Next base: position 17,806 of record DAIPJL010000015.1, read on the forward strand.
CCTCAGCCGCGACGAGCAGACCCACGTGCACCACGCACTGACGGAGCTGCCGCTGGAGCGGAAGCTCTCGCTGGCCCGCAGCGCTCTCACGAACATGGGCCTGGTGAAGGACTTCGCGCCGCTCGTTGTCCTCGTCGGCCACGGCGGCGAGACCAGCAACAACCCCTTCGCCGGCGCCCTCGACTGCGGCGCCTGCGCGGGCCACCAGGGCCTCGCCAACGCGCAGATCCTCTGCGACCTGTTGAATGACTCCGCGGTGCGCGCGAAGCTCTCCGATCACGACCTTCGCATCCCGGCCGAAACGCTCTTCATCGCGGGCCTGCACAACACCACTCGCGACGAGGTCCGCCTCGAACCACCGCGCGAGCTCACCGCCGCCCACGCCGCGGCACTCTCCCAGCTGCGCCGCGAGCTAGCAGCCGCCTGCCGGGCCGCGCGCCGAGAGCGTGGCCTGCACCTCGGCCTCAACCCCGCGCTCACGGACCACGAGCTTGCGACGGAACTCGCTCACCGCGCTACCGACTGGTCCGAGGTGCGCCCGGAGTGGGGACTCGCGCGCAACGCGAGCTTCCTCGTCATGCCCCGTCGACACCTTCGGGGCATCGACCTCGAGGGCCGCAGCTTCCTGCACGACTACGACTTCGCGACCGACCCGCTGCTGACGCGCCTCGAGCTGATCATGACGGCGCCGATGATCGTCACCAACTGGATCAACATGCAGTACTACGCCAGCACCATCGATCCGCAGGGCTTCGGCACCGGCGACAAGACCATCGCCAACGTCGCCGGCCTGATCGGCTGCGTGCAGGGGAACGGCGGCGACCTCGCCACCGGCCTCTCGGAGCAGTCGGTGCGCCGGCACGGGAAGTATTTCCACGAACCGCTGCGCCTGAGCGTGGTGATCGAGGCCCCCACCGCCGCGCTCGACGCCGTCATCCAAAAGCACGCCATGGTGCGCGAGCTGGTGGACGCCGGCTGGCTACGGCTCATCTCCCGCGACCCCCAGACCACGGACCTCAAACTACGACACGCGGGCCACTGGCTCGCCACCAAGGAGATCGCATGGAACTAAAGCTTTCCGCCCTCTCGCAGAAGATCTACCAGTTCACCTACCGCAAGAACGGTGAGACCCACCACGTGAAGATCACGCTGCCGGCGCTGGAAAAGCTCCCCCTCACCGTGCGCGGCGACTGGGCGCCGAACTACACCTTCGCGCTTTCGGCGCACACGCCGGTGCTGCTCTCCCTGAACGGCGAGAGCTTCACCCTCGAGATGCCCGAGCTGCGCATAGAGGCCCCGATGCTCGCGAAGGAACGGGAGCAAGTGCCGTTGTTCATCGTCATCGTCGATGAGCACCACAGCCAGCGCTTCCACCTTGGCCTTGACCGCGACTACCAGCTCGCCAAGGTCGAGGTCATCGAAGAACCCAAGGGCCAGCGAGTGTTCCTGGGCTTCAGCGAAAACCTGGCGCAGATGTTTAGCTAGCCACTAGCTTCGCGAGGCGCGGTGGCACGAGGTTGAGCAGCAGGCTCGACCACACACCGACGCTGAAGTAGAGCCCCTGCCAGAGGAACTCGTAGCGCCAGTCGGCTTCCGCGCGCGAGAGCGTCCACTGCGAGAGCATCTTCTCTACACCGACACCGATCGGATCGAAGGCCTTGCCGGCGACGAGGTCTCCCTGCCACTTCTGGTAGTAAAAAGGAACGTCGACGAGGAACATGTAGGCCACGTACACCACGAGGCCCGCGGTGACGGCGAGAGTCACCGCACGGTACTCGAGCCGCAGCCGTGGCTGCGCGAGCAGGGACGCCGCGGCGATGAGGCCGAAGACCACGCCCCAGAGCGATTCTTCGACCACCGAGCCGATCGTGTTGGTGGTGATGGAGGCGTACCAGGAGAAAATCTCGGCGACGAAGATCATCGGGAAGATCACCGTCGCAATGCGCTTCACCCCAGTACTCTGCGTCGCCTTCCCCACAAGGTAGAGCACGATCGCCCACTGGGCCACGAAACCGAGCTCGGCCACCGTTGCAATCGAGCGGCCCACGAAGATGCTAGAGAAGAAGTTATCGAACATGACGATCCGATCGATGTCAGACCGCGGAGTGAAGCAACGGGAGGCGCAGCCGAGTACGTAGAGGCCCCCGGTGAGGAGCCAGGGAGTAAGTCCCTGCTGGCGCAGGAGCCGGACCCAGAAGTAGATGTTCACGGCGCTGATGCCCGACATCAGCAGCCACCAGGTACGGACACTCTGATCCCACTCCATTTGAAACTCCTCAAGTTAGATTCCAATACTAGCATGATTGTATTCATCAGATTGCCAGGATTGGCCCTACTTAAGCAGTCAGGTACTAATGCTAGGTCCAACCCCTAAACGAACTCGGCGAAATGGCCTAAAGCGCACGAAGAGTTCGCTGGCGTAGGCCGCACCCAACACAGGCCCGAGCTTGAGGAAGGGTGGCGAGAAGGCATCGTCAATGCTCAAGAGCCGCGCCTCTTTGAGAGACCACACCGGATGCTCCACTTCGCCGATCCAGTCAACGCCCAGGTAGCGCGTGACCAGGGCGTAGCGCTCGGTGGCCCAGCGCTGGAAGGCGCCGTCGAGGGCACGCGTGGTGACCGCCGCCTCGATGCTCAGATCCTGCGCCTCCAGCCGGTAGCGCGCCTGGTGCGTCAGCCGCAGGCGGCGCCAGCGGTAGGGCAGGCCAAAGCCGAAGCGGCCCACCAGCACGCCGATGAGATGGTTCGCGTCCAGCGTGAAGAAGTACACCACGGGTTTTCCTTCGATCAAGACGTAGGTGCGCAGGTTGAGTTCTAAGAGCTGCCGAAGGCCCGGCAGCGGCGGCAGGAAGGGAAAACGGATGCGGCCCATGGCGAAGGGGACGATGCTCACCACCGCCTTGCCCTCGAAGCGATCGATCGGATAGGGCACCAGGCGCTGCAGCTCCGCGCCGTCGACCTCGTAGTGCAGGAAGAGCACCTCGCTCCAGCGCTGGGCGATGATCCAGCCCGTCTCCTGGAGACTGAGCGCCCAGAAGAAGAGCGCCGCCTGCAGCCCGGTGCGCCCCCACAGCAGCGCGGGGTGATCCGCGCCGAACATCGCAATGCCCTCGAGGGCGACGTAGACGTGCACGGGCGTCAGCAGCAGAAACCACAGCGCCGTCCCCTGCGCCGCACGCTCCCGCGTGCGCGCGGGCCACAGCCCGAGGCCCAGCAGGATTTCGAGCACCCCGGCGAAGAGGTTGATCTCCCACTTCCAGGGAAAGGGAATCGCCGGGTCGAAGAGCTCAGGCCTTGCGAGGTGGAGGACGCCGGCGACGAGGAGGAGCGCGCTGAGCGCGAGGCGCGAGACCATGCTAGCGCAGGAAAGTGCCGTCGCGGCGCCACTTCTCTCGCAGGATCAGAAAAAACGGCACCCACCAGATGAGGTCGTTAAAAACAATGTTCACGCCGAAGCTCAGCGGGAAGCGCCCCGTCCACAGCGCCTGCGCGAAGCCGATGGGCCCGAAGACCTTGCCCAGGAAGCCCACCAGCACGATGGGGAAGTGGCGCAGCGGATCGCTCGCGGCGATCCAGTACCCGACGCCGTAGACGCCGACGATCATGCCCACGCACTGCCACAGCTCCGGGTAGTTCGGCCGCTCCATGCCGGTGAGGTCGAAGAAGAGGTGCGGGAACAAGACCACCAGCGCGCCCCACAGGACATTGTAGATTCCGGCCAGCCGCAGGGTGAATTTGCTCATGGAACCAGTGTATGCTCTTTTACTCTTATGAGCGTGCCTAATTCTGGCCGTCGAAAGAATGGTAAGCATGGCCACCTGGCACCCAGAGTTTCCCGCCTCCTGGCATCGCCCTTCTTCCCACCCGCTGTGCGACGGCGCCTTCCTGCGCCTGCTCGAGACGAGCGGCGCCGTGGGCCGCGGCACCGGCTGGGCGCCCTACCACCTCGAGCACCGGGGCGAGCTCCTCCCCGGCCACCTCAAGGCCCACAGCTACGGCGAATTCATCTTCGACCACGCCTGGGCGAACTTCTACCACCAGCACGGCGTGCGCTACTACCCGAAGCTCCTCCACGCCCTCCCCTTCACTCCCGTCAACGCGCCGAAGGTGCTCGGCGCCGCGCCGGAAGAGCTGCTGGGCATGTCCTTTGAGAACTACCAGCGCGAAGCTCAGCTCTCCGGCGAGCACTACCTCTTCACCACCGCCGAGGAAGCCCGGCTCCTCGAGCGCCTCGGCTTCGCCACCATGGAGACGCTGCAGTTCCACTGGCACAACCGCTACGAGAGCTTCGAGCACTACCTCACCCTGCTCTCCAAGAACCGGCGCAAGATGATCAAGCGCGAGCGCCAGCAGGTGGCGCAGTCGGAGCTCGTCATCCGCCAGATCGAAGCGAGCGAGCTCACGCCGGAAACCATGGGGCGCGTCTACCAGCTCTACCTTTCGACCATCGATAAGAAAGACTCCCAGGCCTACCTGCCCGAGGCCTTCTTCCACCAGCTCCCGAATGCAATGAACGATAAGCTGCTCATCGTCGCGGCGTTCAAGGAGAGCGAGCTGATCGCCATGGCGCTCTTCTTCACCTCTCCGGCGGCGCTCTACGGCCGCTACTGGGGCATCCTCCCGCAGCACCAGGAAAGCTACCCCTTCCTGCACTTCGAGCTGTGCTACTACCAGGGCATGGACCACTGCCTCGCCCAGCGCATCCCGCTCTTCGAGGCCGGCGCGCAGGGCGAGCACAAGCTCTGGCGCGGCTTCGAGCCGGTGAAGATCCGCTCCGCCCACCACCTGCGCCACCGCGAGTTCTTCCCGCTGGTGCGCGACTACATCCGCGAGCACAACCGCCAGAACGAGCTGGCGCTGGCGCACTACCGCACCTTCCTGCCCTTCTAGCTCAGCACTTCGAGCGCCGTGACGGCCGCCACACGCACGGCCTTCCTCGAGTCAGACGCCGCGAGCACCACCAGGACCTTCTTCAGCTGCCACAGCTTAAGCTCCGCGCACAGCTGCGCCGCCGCCTGCCGGACGTACCACTGCTCGTCCCGCAGCGCCTGCAGCGCCCACTTGCGGATTCGTGGTCTGGAGAGATCCTTCGCCGCCACTAGGAGCTCGGGCACCAGCCCCTTCCCACGCCGCACGATGCGCCTGATCACCTTCTCCGCTTTTTTATCGCTGGAAGTATCGAGCTCTTCGAGGAGCGGGTTCATTTCATCACCCGCTTAAAAAGTTGGAGGATTGCCGGAAAAGCGAATACAAGCGTGGCGATGCCCCAGACGAAGTTCGCCTCACTGTAGGTCACGCCCTCGACGGCGTCGAAGGCGCGCCCGCTCTCGTCGAAATCGTGGCGCAGGTAAAATGCATAGAAAAAATAAAAGCAGAGCGCGCTAACTAGAAGCAGGCACACCACAAAAACATTCTTTAGACCGATTGATCGCATAATTCATCATATGATCATCAACAAATGACGCCTACGCCAAAGTAGATTCCTACGCTAAACTGCTTTCATGGACGCCATCACGCTCAAGGCCTATTCCGACAACGCCGATCGGTTGATAACTTCGTACACCACCATGAAGCCGCGCCGGCTCTACGAACTCATCGCGACCTTCTTCCACCGCTCGGCGCGCACCCTCGACGTCGGCTGCGGCTCAGGCCGCGACCTCGCCTACCTCCAGGGCGCGGGCTTCAAGATCGAGGGCATCGACGCCGTGCCCGAGTTCATCGCCCACGTCAAGAAGACCTCGCCCTCCATCCCCGTGCACCTCGACGAGCTACCGAAGCTCAAGACCATCCCAGATAACAGCTTCGAGAACGTTCTCGTGAGCGCCGTGCTCATGCACCTGCCGGGGGAAGCACTTGTCGAAGCAACGAAAAATCTCATTCGAATTACAGCTAAGGGTGGCAGACTCATCGTATCCGTCAAAAAGCGCCTAGGTCCTAGGAGCGAACGGGATGATCTAGGTCGACTCTTCACAGACATCCAACCCTGGGCCCTTAAGCTACTCTTCGAATCCCAGGGAGCAGAGCTTTTATTTCACGAAGAGCAACCTGATGAATCTCGCGAAGACACACGCTGGGATAATTTTGTCTTTGAAAGGAAACTCGATTGAACACAGAGATCATTAATTTCTGGATCAAGGATCTTCGAGGAACGAATCAGAACACTTACAAGTATGCGCTCCAACGAGCTATTCTTTTGAATCCTCAGCAGGATATCTCAATTGATCGTCTTGCGGAGTCATTCGTTGAAATCTACTGGAACAACGTGGTTTGCTTTAAGCTCCGGGAGACAAACAACATCGCTCAGCAGCCGCTTTTTCACAAAGGTATCCTTAAGACTGCAGCTACACTTGGCCTGAGTAATACGACCTACCTTCATGCGAAAAAGATCTATCCCAATTTAACTCGAAGGGTACTAGATGATCTCGACAAGCCTTTTAGTGATATTCTTAAAAACCCTATCTCGAGACTGCAGTATGACTACAAGACAAAATCTGCCAACGGTGATGCGACTGGTTCAGGATGGCTCTACGAATGGGATATCAAAGCCGGAATTAGAATTAAGACGGATCATATTGAAGCGCTAAAAGTACTTAACACGGCACTTAACAATTTGAGTGTGTACTGCTGGGCGCTCTTCCTCGAAAAATACAATCATGTCCCCGCGATTCTAAACAAGCTAGAGGATTTGAAAGGCAGTCGAACTATCGCTGCCGATATCCGAAGATTTATCATACAAAACACAACCAATCAGTGCTTCTACTGTCAGAGTCGAGTTCCAAGTGATCAAATCGAGATCGATCACTTCATTCCCTATGCCTACCTCTTTGACTCACCCATCTGGGATCTCGTTGTCAGCTGCGTATCCTGTAATCGAGGTACTGGCGGTAAATTCGATCAGCTTGGTGACTCAAGTCTTCTAGAGCAACTGGTCGTACAGAACGATCAGCTTTTCCAATTAGATCGGGTTCACTTCCGTGAGTTTGTGAATCAATCCGGACAGTTTGACTTCAACGATAGACTTCATCGTGAATACCAAGCCTCCCTTAATGCAGGGTTCAGTATTTGGAAGCGCTCTGGATTCACCTCAGACGAGTAAAATCGTTTTTGATCGTTGCCTTCACATTCTTAAAATGCAAACTCTCTCGAGTTCTTTCATATTCCGCAAACTCTCCCAAATTCCGCAAGCACGTCGCGTCCGACTCCATCCACTCATCTCTCCCACAAACCACATCAGCACCTTGCTGCTTAGCAGTCAGCGAATCGAAAAAGGCCACCTGCTCACTCAGCAAAGTCTGCTGAATCTCATCGCCGTGCAGCTGGTAGCTCCATCTCGTGACAAGCGCAGCTTTGAAGTCTCTCGCCTGCGGTGTGCAGCTCTCGCCACTTAGAACCACGTACGCCTCAACCCGCTCGTGCGGCGTGAAGTAGGTGAGGTAAAGCTCACCGCTATTGGGACCTTTGATACATGTTGCCCAGAGTCCTAGAAGCGAAAGAAGCATTGGTGCCATAAGACCCTCCACAGGTTCTTATGAGTTTAGCTTCGTGGAGGGACAGGATCTGTCTATCGGTCTAAGTTCCCGGGACTACTGCGCCCGCTCCACTCTTAACCGCGCCTCGTCTCCGCGGAAGTGCACCAGGTAGAGGATCGGATTGCAGCAGACTTCGCAGTCGACCACCATCTCCTGCTGGTCGCCGTCTTCGGGGTAGAACTCCATCCAGATCTGTTCGCCGCAGTAGGGGCACTGGACGGAGAAGTCGGTTTCCATGGGTGAACCTCGCTTGGTGGGAGCCACTTCATTCTAGCAGGCCCGCGGTCTTTAGGCCGAACTGAGGCGCGTTGCTGAGGATTTGCCTAAGAAATGCGAAAGCTCGCCCCCGGCGCGTCGGCGTACTGGCGCCGGTACTCCCGCGGCGCCAGGCCCGTGATCTTCTTGAAGGCCTTGGAGAACGTGAAGGAGTCCTTGTGGCCGACTTCGAAAGCGATCTCTTCGACCGTCTGGTCGGTGGTGGTGAGCAGGGTGATCGCCTTCTGCGTGCGCAGCGTGGCGAGGTAGTGCATCGGACTGTCGCCGGTGAGTTTCTTGAAACGCGCCGCAAGGCCCGAGCGCGAGACGCCGATGGCCTTGGCGAGCTCGTCCAGACCCCAGTCGCGCTGGAGGTGGGTATGGAGGAGCTCCAGCGCGCGGCGGATCTCGCGGTGCTGGATCGAGTGCGCCCAGTTAGTCTCTTGCGCACCGGTCTCCGCGAGCACTCGGCGCATGATGAGGGAGAACATCACGTCCAGGATACTCTGGATGATGCGCTCGCGGCCGAGCTCCTCTCGCGCACTCTCCCGCGCCAGGAGGTCCAGCATCTGTCCCAGGCCATCGTCCAGCCCGATGGCCGCGTGTTTGAGGACGTACCACTCCGGCAGCTGGGCGAAGAAGGGGTGCACCGGATCGTTCCACAGCTGGTAGGCGCCGCTGACGATGGTGAGCGCCGGGCCCTCCGTGCTCACGGCGTGGTGCTGGCCTCGCGCCATGAGCGCGATGTCCCCGCGCTGGAGCCGGATCGGCGCCTTCTTCCCCTTCGCGTGGATCAGCGCCTCCCCCTTGAGCACCACGTGGAAGCCGATGGAGCGCGAGCAGGGAAACTGGAGCTGTGACTTGCCCTTCAGCTCCCGTTGGTTGAGGAGACGGGACTTAAGCCCCGCCAGGTTCAGGGTGTCGGTGAGAATATCCATGGTGCAATCATACCCCCAAACATGCCAAAAATCCACGAATCTGGATTATTTGACATGTATAATGCATTTATGACCATTAAAATACACGAATACAGGCCTTAAGATGCTCAAAGGAACAAACCACAAGGAGCATCACATGAGTAAGATTCTAGTCCTCGGCGCCAGCGGCACAGTCGGCAGCGAGCTCACCACCCTTCTGCGGGCCAAGCACCAAGAGGTCCTCCGCGCCACCAGCAAAAAGACTGCGGCGGCCGATCAGGTGTACCTCAACCTTCTCACCCACGAGGGCCTCGAGCACGTCGCTCGCGCTGACAAACTCTTCCTCCTTTCGCCTCCGGGCCACGTCAACCAGGACGAGCTGCTCATCCCGCTCATAGACAGGGCGAAACAGGCCCGGGTGCAGAAGATCGTTCTCATGACCGCCATGGGGGTGGACGCGAACCCCGAAGCGCCCCTGCGGAAAGTGGAGCTCCACCTCGAAAAAAGTGGCATCCCCTACAACGTCATCCGCCCGAACTGGTTCATGCAGAACTTCAATAGCTACTGGCTCCACGGCATCAACCACTTTGGCAAAATCCTCCTCCCCGTGGAGCAAGCGGCCGGAAGCTTCATCGATGCCCGCGACATCGCCAGCGTCGCCGCGGTTCTGCTCACCAGCGATACTTTCAACAACCAGGCCTTCGACCTGACCGGCGCCGAGGCGCTCAACCACGACGAGGTGGCGGAAATCCTATCTTCCGTCATCGGCCGCAGCATCGGCTACGAGCACATCTCTGCGGCGGCGATGAAGGACGGGCTCTTGAGCGCCGGGCTCCCACTCCCCTACGCCGAGTTCATGCTGGTGATCCTCGACTTCTTCCGCCAGGGGTACGCCGCACGCATCACGGAC
>DAIPJL010000214.1:0-4462 GCA_036770305.1 Bacteriovoracaceae bacterium
GTACCGGGCTCATCAGGAAACTCGAAAAACAGACGCAGGTGAAGCTGCTGGAGTAGGTGACACATGATCCGCATGATCCGATACAAGGCGAGGATCCAGAAAGATGGCCGGGGCTACGTGGTGAGTTTCCCGGATCTGCCTGGGTGTCTCTCGGCGGGGCGAACCCTCCCAGAGGCGAAGCGAAACGCCGTCGAGGCGCTCGACCTTTACCTTGAAGAAGCGAACGATCCGCGCTGGCAGCTTCCCGCATCGCGAGACCTGCGGGGCCGCGACTACCATTGGGTCACCGCGAGCCCTGACATCGCGATTCCTCTGATGATCCGTGAAGCTCGTCGTGCGAAGAAGATTTCTCAACAGAAACTCGCCGAGCTCCTCGAGATGAAGCTCCAGACCTACCAGAAGCTCGAGTATCCGCGGAAGTCGAACCCAACGGCGAAGACCCTGGTGCACATCGCCTCGGTGCTCGAGGAAAGCTTCGAGATCTGCGCGTGACATCGAAGCCAAGCGCCTTTAAGCACTGGATCAACGCTGAGGTCGTCGAGGCCATCGCCGCCGAGATCCATGCGGTTTACCCGAACTTCAACCGTAAAGAATTTGCGAAGGTGGCGGAGGAGCTCGCGGCCCTCGAACTCAAGGCTCGGGTCCTCGCGGTCGCTGCCGCGCTGGCGCAGCACCTCCCCAAGGCCTACCCTGAGGCACTTAGGATTCTCGAAGAAGTCATGGCCCGCGACCGGCTCCAGGGCTTCGCGCTCTGGCCCTTCTCCGAGTTCATCGGCCAGCGGGGCCTGGGCCACGTTCCCCAGTCGCTGCGGGCGATGCTGCTGCTCACGCAGAAGTTCACCGCGGAGTTCGCCGTCCGGCCCTTCTTCCTCAGTGACCCCGCCCCGGTGCTCGCGGCCTTCCGCGAGTTCGCGACCCACGAGAGCCACCACGTCCGGCGCTGGGTCTCGGAGGGCTCGCGGCCTCTCCTGCCCTGGGGGGCGAAGCTTCCGGGCTTCATCGAAAGGCCCGAGCTCACGCTCGAGCTCCTCGACCTCCTGAGGTACGACGACGAGCTCTACGTGCGCAAGAGCGTCGCGAACCACCTCAACGACGTCTCGAAGCACCATCCGAAGCTCGTCGTGCAGACCCTCGCGGCGTGGCAGAAGGCCTGTCCGCCGGAGCACGCACTGAAGATCGCCTGGATCACGCGACAGGCGCTGCGCACGCTCATCAAGAAAGGCGACCCCGCCGCGCTGAGGCTCCTGGGCGTGCGCGCAGATGCCCAAGTGAAGGTCCGAGGCTTTGCGCTGAGGAAAAAGCTTCTGCGGATTGGGGAAAACTTAGAGTTTTCCTTCGTCCTCCGGAGCACCGCCAAGAAGCCGCAGCGGCTGGTGGTCGACTACGTTCTACACTTTCGGCGGGCAAAGGGATCGCTCGGGAAGAAGGTTTTTAAGCTGAAGACCCTCGAGCTGGCCGCTGGGGAGACGCTGGAGATACGCAAGTCACATTCGCTCAAGCCGATCACCACCATGCGCTACTATCCAGGGGAACAGCGGGTCTCACTGCAAATAAACGGGAAATCCGGTCGCGCCAAGATATTTAAATTACGTGATTAGGTCGACTCGATGGAGCTTTTTTGACCTGTAAGTCAAAAAAAGCTGGACCAAATTGACCTAATGTTTAAAATAGTACCATGAGGTACTTGTCATCCTACATAGCAAGAGATCTCGAGAAAAAGATGGTTTTTCTGACGGGCCCAAGGCAGTCAGGAAAAACCACTTTGGTGCGTGAGCTCTTTTCAGGGGGCGATGGCCTCTATTTGAACTGGGATGATTCGGATCATAGAAAGAGAACTCTCAAACGCGACTGGAACGATGAGCAGCGAGTCATCATTCTAGATGAGATACACAAGTTCTCTCGCTGGAAGAATTTCGTCAAAGGAACCTACGATACGCAAAAAGCGAAGCATCGGTTTGTGATCACCGGCAGTGCGAAGCTCGATGTGTTTAAGAAAGGCCAAGATTCGATGCTTGGCAGGTTTTTCAGCTGGCGCTTGCATCCGCTCTGTCTCTCCGAACTGCGCCACGAGTTTAAGATGAGTGATCCACAGGCACTCGAAAAAATTCTCGCACTGGGTGGCTTCCCTGAACCTTACCTCGAAGGCGACGAGATTTTTGCAAAGCGCTGGCGCAAAGAGAAGCTTCGACTCATATTCCGTGAGGACATCCGGGAGCTCGAAAGCATCAAAGACATCACGCTGCTCGAACTCTTCCACCAGGCGCTCACCGAGCGCGTCGGGAGCGAGGTCGCGCTCTCCAATATCGCCCGAGACATCGAGGTCGCTCCAAAGACTGCCAAGAACTGGCTGAACGTTCTCGAAAAGACTTACTCCGTCTTTAGCATCCGGCCTTTTAGCAAGGGGATGTCGAAGGCGATCACGAAGACTCCGAAAATCTATTTCTACGACAACGGGGAAGTCGTCGGGGACGTGGGAGCACGCTTCGAGAATCTCGTCGCGAACCACTTGCTGAAGCGACTCCATTTCCTAGAGGACCTCACGGGTGACTCCTACGATCTTTCGTACCTGCGTGACAAGCAAGGCCACGAGATTGATTTTGTCATCGTGAAGAACAGAAAGCCGGTCATGCTCATTGAAGCGAAGGTCAGCGAAACCACACGCAGCAAATCCTTCTTCTATTATCGTGACCGCCTAAAGGTAGAGAAGTGTGTCCAGCTGGTCATGAATCTAAGTCAGGCATCCACGAGAGATGGAATTCTTCTCGTTCCCGCTGCAGAGTGGCTAGCTCTTCCGTTGGACAAGGAATTGTTCTAGTCAGTCGCGCCGGGACTGGCGCCGGAGCTTGTGGAACACGACGTTCGCGTTCCGCTGCGTATCGATAGTTACCGTGAAGTGGCCGAGGTTGGTGGGCTGGTTGCAAACCGTACTGTCGGGGTTGCCAGTTTCGAGCTGTGCGCAGCTGGCCTCCGCCGTGGTGACGACCTCTTCCGGTGAGCAGAGTAGTTTTGCGAACACGAGGGCATTCACCGCACGCAGAGCGACCTCCGGATTAAGTTCATCGACGGTCCCGGGACGCCATTCCCCGGTACTTAGCTGGTGCGGCGCCGAGGTCCGCGGCAGCGGAAGTAGCTTATCGAGGCAGCGCAGCTGCGCCCAGGCGGGCGTCGTCAAAAGAACCGCGGCACTCAGGAGAAGTGTCTTCATAGGTATAGTCTGACAAGGTGTGCGGCAGATGGCCAGAGGGGGAGAATTTCCCCCTCTGGGAGCGGCTATTGGAACTGGCCCAGGATGGTCTGGAGGGACTGCAGCTTCTCCTGGAACTGGCGCGCCTTCTCGCGGACGTCGGCGACGACTTCTTCGGGGGCGTTGTCCACGAAGGTGCTGTTGGCGAGCTTCGATTCGACGCGCTGGTAGTCTCCCTGAGTCTTTTCGATGTCTTTCTGGATCCGTTTGACCTGCTCTTCGATGTCGATCAGGCCCTCGAGGGGGATCCAGATCTCCGTGTGGGTCGTCGCCATAGAAGCCGACTTCTTTGGTCTCTCGGCCTTCTTCGACTTGATGGTGCCGGACTTCACGCCGGCGAGGTCGCCGAGGAAGTGGCGCGACTCGTAGAGGAACTTCGCCAGGGCGGCGTCGTCGGTGAAGAGGCGCAGGTCGACCTCGTCCTTCGGCTTGATGTTCATGCTCTGGCGGATGTTGCGGATGCCGGTGACGACTTCGATGAAGCGGTTCATGGCGTCGGCGACCTTCGCGTCGGCGAGCTTCGGATCGGCCTCGACGTAGGCCTCGCGCGCCAGCAAGGTTTTACCATCGAGGTGCGACCAGAGTTCCTCGGTGATGAAGGGGGTGATCGGGTGGAGGAGCTTCAGGACCTGGCGGAAGCAGAACTTCAGCACCGTCGCGCGCTGCTTGATGGCCGGGACGTTGCCGGAGTTGAGGATGTTCTTCGAGAGCTCGATGTACCAGGAGCAGAGCTTCTCGTAGACGAACTGGTAGATCGCCGAGCTCGCGTCGTCGAAGCGGTACTCGTCGAGGGCCTCGTTCATCTTCGCGGCGACGGTGTTCAGTTCCGAGAGAATCCAGCGGTCGTGGAGGTGCCAGTCGCCCTTCGGCGGCAGCTCGTCGCTCGCGTGCGCGAGGTGCGGCTGGATGAAGCGGAAGGCGTTCCACAGCTTGTTCATGAAGTTGCGGTAGCCCTCGATGCGCTCGGGGTCGAGGTTCAGGTTCCGGTTGTAGCCCGAGCCCGCCGCGAGGGTGAAGCGCATGGCGTCCGCGCCGTACTGGGCGATCATGTCGAGCGGGTCGATGCCGTTGCCGAGCGACTTCGACATCTTCTTGCCGTGCTTGTCGCGGACGATGGCGTGGATGTAGACGTGCTGGAAGGGCGCCTTGCCGGTCATCTCCTGGCACATCATCATCATGCGCGCGACCCAGAAGAAGATGATGTCGAAGCCCGTCACC
>DAIPJL010000215.1:0-4454 GCA_036770305.1 Bacteriovoracaceae bacterium
ACGTAGCGGTTCCCCTGGTTCTCGATGCCTTTGATCTTCTGCTGCGCCTTGAACTCCGCGCCGCGCGCCGGGCTCATCACACTGATGGGAGCCTTGCGCAGTTCGTTCTTGTCGCTGCTGATCGATTCGCAGGCGCCGGTCTGGAGGTTCTTGACGATGAGCTCGAGCCGGTCGATCTTCGCCACCTTCGCCATGCCGTCGAGGGTGTCGCCCTCGCGCACCTGCTTGAGGTCGCGCGCCGAGCGCAGCTGGACGGCGGCGATGCTCTTGACGCTGTCCTGGAGCACGACGGTGTTCACGAGTTTGATCGGGAGAGAAGAGCGCACTTCCGCGAGCTCGCACTTCGCGTCGGAGACGGGCTTCTTGGGCCCTGCGCCGGCGCGCGTCTTGAAGGGGTCGGACAACTTGACCTGGGTGAGGTCACTGACGCGGAAGTCCTCCGGTGCGCTCAACTCGACGCCCGTGGAGAGGGGAGCGAAGTTCGGCCGCCCCTTGAGCAGGAGCGCCGTGATCTTCCCGGCGCAGAACGCGCTCACGACGAAGAAGGAAATGAGAAAGGCGCGGTGGTGCGAGTCGTAGGACTCCTTGGAGAGCAGGCGGTCGACGAGCGCTCCCCAGTCGGTCTGCTGGAGCTGCTGGCCCATGCGCGTGTTCGCGAGGAGCCTCGAGGCCAGCCGGCGCGTCGCTGCGGCCGCCGGCGCGAGCAGCTCGCGGGCGCGGTAGAGGTAGGGGGAGAGGCGGTTGATGCGCTGGAGTTTCAGCCGCGGCTCCGACACGTCCGCGCGCGCATCGCTGCCCTCGTCGCCGAGCTCTGACGGCGCGAACTCCGGAGGAGCTTCAGGGGCGTCGCCGGCTTCGTCGGTCACGGCACCGGGCGCTCGGCCGGAGTTCTTCCGGCGCTGGGCCAGCTGCCGAAGCTTTTGCAGGAAGTCTTTGAATTTATTTATCATCAACTTATTGTGACTTAAGAGGCGCACTGCTAGCAAGAGAAATGGTCGGGCGCGGAGATGCCGAGTGTTTCGCTCGGGGAAGCCGCGAAAAAATCTCTCCGTGGAGTAGGCACAAGTTTGGCAATTAGTTCTATACTGAATTGTCTCATCCCGACTCTCAAAGGACAAAACTTATGGCCAGTGAATCAGATCGCGAAGTTTCCTCAGTTGTGAAAGGCATGTTCTTCGGACAAATCAACGAGGACGACGTCTTCCCCTTTCCCGCCCTGAGCGACGCGCAGGTCGAGATGGCCAAGGAGATGATCAACGCAGTTGAGAAGTTCGCTCAGCAAAGCATCAACTCGGAGAAGCTCGACCGCGAGGCGAAGATTCCGCAGGAGATGCTCGACGGCCTCGCGGGCCTCGGGCTCTGTGGCCTCGGCGTACCGGAGGAGTACGGAGGCCTGGGCCTCGACTACACGCTCTACGCGCGCGTCTTCTCGGAGATCGCCGGCATCGACGGCGCCATCGCCACCACGCTCGGCGCGCACCAGTCGATCGGTTACAAGGCGCTGGTGAACGAAGGCAACGACGAACAGAAGAAGAAGTGGCTCCCGCGGCTCGCGAGCGGCGAGGTGTTCGCCGCCTTCTGCCTCACCGAGCCCGGCTCTGGTTCGGACGCCTACTCGATCAAGACCAAGGCGGTGAAGAACGCCGACGGCACCTACACCATCAACGGCCAGAAGCTGTGGATCACCAACGGGGGCCTCGCCGGATTCTACTCGGTGTTCGCGAAGACCGAGCACGAGGAGAACGGACAGAAGACGGAGAAGATCACGTGTTTCATCGTCGAGAAGGACATGCCCGGCGTCTCCTTCGGTGAGAAGGAAGACAAGATGGGCATCCGCGCCTCCGAGACCCGTGCGGTGTACTTCGACAACGTCGTCGTCCCCGCGAGCAACATCATCGGCGAAGCCGGCAAGGGCTTCAAGATCGCCATGAACGTGCTCAACACGGGCCGCCTGTCGCTGGGCTCCGGCTCGGTCGGGGGAATGAAGGCCATCCTCAAGCTCGCCGTCGCTCAGGCGAAGACGCGCAAGCAGTTCGGCGACTTCATCGTGAACTACGGCCTGATCCAGGAGAAGATCACGGCCATGGCCTGCGCGATCTACGCCTGCGAGTCCGTGGTGTACATGAGCACGGGCAAGATGAACCAGGGCCTCGAGGACTTCTCCATGGAGTCGGCGGTGTGCAAGGTGTACTGCTCGGAGAAGCTCTGGGACACGGTCGACAAGGCGATGCAGATCGCCGCCGGCAACGGCTACATGCGCGAGTACCCCTACGAGCGCATCATGCGCGACGCCCGCATCAACCTCATCTTCGAAGGCACCAACGAGATCCTGCGCATCTTCCTCGCGCTCTCGGGGATCAAAGGGCCTTCGGACCAGCTCAAGGAGCTCGGCAAGGTGGCCGACGTCTCGAAGGTGTTGCAGGACCCGATCAAGTCCGTCGGCGTCTTCGCCGACTTCGCGAAGAAGCGCATGAGCAAGATGATCGGCTCGAAGACGCTCACGAAGGCCCACCCGAGCCTGTCGGGCCACGCCGAGCACTTCAGCCGGATGATGAACGACTTCTCGATCGCCGTGGAGAACACGATCTTCAAGCTCGGCAAGAACATCATCGGCAACGAGCTGGTGCAGATGCGCATCGCGAACATGGCGATGGAACTTTACGCCATGGTCTGTGTCCTGTCGCGCACCACCTCGATCCTCGAGAACGCGCAGGTGAGCGACGCCGACAAGAAGTACGTGAGCGACATGACGGAGATCATCTGTCGCGATAGTCGCCAGAACTTCACGAAGAACCTCAAGCGCCTGGGCGAGTCCTACGACACCTACATTCCCGTCGTGTCGAAAGCCGTCGCCGAGCGCGACGGCTACGGCCTTGACGTCGTCAACTTCTAGTGTCCTCGCCCCGCTGGCCCTGCTTTTCGCAGCGGCCTGCGGGGGGAGTGCGCCGCTGAAGACCACGGTGCCGTCCGACACCGAGGTCGCGACCTCGCTCGAGGCGATCGGGCGTGAGGCCAGGCGCCAAGACAACGCCGGCCCAACGCTCCAGAGCACCGGGCCCCGCTTCGTCGACCGCACCGCCGACTACGGCCTGGCGGGGGTAGAGGGAGTGAGCTTCGCCCTCGTCGATCTGAACCGAGACCTCATCCCGGACCTCGTGCTCATGCCGAGCTACTACTCGCAGCCGCGGGTTTTCCTCTTCGACCCACGCGCGAAGCGCTTCGTCGAGCACCGGGAACCTCTCTTCGGCGAAATCGTGCAGGCCAGCTTCCTCGTCTTCGCGGACTTCAACAACGACCGGGTGCTCGACGTGGTGGTGGGGACGCTCAACCAGCGCGGCGAGTACTCGAAGCAGCCGCTCACTCTCTGGCAGGGCCGCTACGACCAGGGCGAGGTGCTGCGCTTCGAGAAGGCGAGCGGGTTCCCGGCGCTCCCGGCGGCGCCGACGAGCGCCGTCGTCGTCCTCGACGCGAACCTCGATGGCCGCCTCGACCTCTTCGTCGGAAACTGGTTCCAGGAGATCAAGAAAAACCTCCTGCCGCACCCGGACTGGCTGCTCTTGAACCGGCCGAAGGAGTGGCAGCTGGCCGGCGAGTTCCTGCGCGGCGAAGACCTCAAGACCGGCAACGATCTTTACCCGCCCGCCGCCAAGCCGACCTACGGCGCCTCGAGCTGCGACGTCGACCAGGACGGCTGGCCCGACATCCTCACGGCATCCTCCGCCGGCCACTACAACAAGCTGTGGATGAACCGGCCTTCGCTCACGGGCGAGCGCGACTTCGTCGACGTCGGAAAAGAGAGCGGCTACGCCGCAGACCCGAACGGCCTTCTGGTGCCGACCAACGGAGGGCGGACCTTCGCCGCCGTCTGCAGCGACTACAACGACGATGGCCTCATGGACGTCTTCCTCGGCGAGCTCACGCACGGCTGGGACAACCTGAGCGCGGACCGCTCGAGCGTGCTGACCGGCGCGAAGATCGGCCATCCGCCGAGCTTCCTGCGCACCGAGTACATGGCCGACAGCGTGGCCGACAACTGGAACCAGGGCGACAAGCGCGCTCTCTGGGCCGACCTCAACAACGACGGCCTGGTCGACATCCTCGTGGACAACTCGGGCTTTCCGCCGAACTCCCGGCTCGTCGCCTTCGCGCAGGACGAGACCCGCGCCTTCTCGAACGTCGCTCACCAGTGGGGCATCGACGTGGTGAACCCCACCGGGACCGTCGTCGCCGACTTCAACGGCGACGGCAAGCTCGACATCCTGACGGGCCAGTCGAACATCCGCAAGGAGAGCATCAGCAACCGGCTCTACCTCTTCGAAAACCAGCTCGACCTGCGCGACCGGCGCAGCTTCGTTTTCCACCTCGAAGGCGAGCGCGCCAACCACCAGGGCATTGGCGCCACCGTCATGCTCTACACGGAGAAGACGGACGGCGGCACGGTGAGGCGCGTGGTG
>DAIPJL010000216.1:0-4436 GCA_036770305.1 Bacteriovoracaceae bacterium
TGGGTATCCTTAGTCGACGCACCAGCGCCGGGGGTCGAGGCCAAAGAACTCGCGGTAGAGCGCGAAGAGCTCGGGGTGACCTTCCTCGAGGTCGCGGGGCGCGGTGAAGAAGTGCTCGGCGACCACGGCGAAGAACTCGGCTTCGTCGGTGGCGGCGTAGGGGTCGATGCGCGTCTGCTCCCCCGTCGCCTGCTGGGCGCGCAGCCGCTCGAACTCCCGGCCCATGACCTGCGCCCAGCGCCGGTAGGCCTCGGCGGAGCCGAGCTCGGGGGTGCCGTCGAAGGCGCCGTCGCTCTGGTCGAGCTCGTGGGCGAACTCGTGGACGACGATGTTCACGAAGTTGTGGTCCTCCGATGTGAGGGCCTGCAGCTCCTCGCGGGAGATGATCATGGGCCCGCGCTCTCGCAGTTCCCCGAGGCGCTCGAAGTGGAAGGGCACACCCGTCTCCGGATCCACCGGATTGTCGCGCTCGACGTAGCTCGCCGGCATGATGAAGACGTTCGTCACCGTCGCGAAGGGCTCGCGGGCCCGCTGGTGCAGCAGCAGCAGGCAGGCGTGCGAGGCCAGCAGCAGCTCTTCTTCTCGCGAGAGCGCGGGGCCCTCCAGCACCGTGATGTTCTTGAAGCGCAGGAAGTACTGCATGAGGAGCTCCAGCCGCGCGCGCTCCTCGCCCGAGAGGGTCTCGTAGGGCGGGAAGATTTCGCTCAAGAGCTGCCGGTCCGCCGAGCTGAGCGGATGGCCGCGGGCCTCGCGCCAGCGGCGCTGGGGAAGCCAGCGCGAGAGCCCGTAAAAACCGGCGCCCACCGCAGCGAGCACCAGCAGCGCCGTCAGCACGCTAGTTCAGCTCGCAGTCCATGCTCGCCTGGCGGCCATCGAAGTCGAGGCGCGTGGAGAGGGAGCGCTGGTCGTAGTCGCGCATGGAGTAGGACATGGTCTTGAGCGGCTGCTCCAGCGTCTCGATGGACACGGAGTTGAGCTTGCCTTCGATGACGGTGGCCTCGAAGCGCACACCGTTGTGGACCTGGGCCAGGGACGCCATGGCGTACTCGTCGACGGGGACCTGCGCGACGGCCACCTGGAACTTCGCGAGCAGAATGCACTTTAAAACCGTTGTCACCATACCGAACTCCCTTTGTCATTAGCCTAAGAGCATCTCGAGGTCTTCCTTCGTGAGCTTCTTCATGAAGTCGCCGTCCTCGGAGACGATCGACTCGGCGAGGTCCTTCTTGGTCTTCTGCAGCTCGAGGATCTTCTCCTCCACCGTGCCCTTGGCGATCATGCGGTAGGCGATGACCTTGTTGGTCTGGCCCATGCGGTGGGCGCGGCCAATGGCCTGGGCCTCGACGGCGGGGTTCCACCACGGGTCGAGGATGAAGACGTAGTCGGCGGCCGTGAGGTTCAGCCCCGTGCCACCGGCCTTGAGGCTGATGAGGAAGGCCGGGCAACTCGGATCGGTCTGGAAGCGCTCCACCGGCGTCTTGCGATCCTCCGTCTGGCCGTCGAGGTACTCGTAGGTGATCTTCTCCTCCTCGAGCTTGGTGCGCACGATGGAGAGGAGACTGGTGAACTGGGAGAAGACCAGCACCTTGTGGCCTTCCTGGATGACCTCGTGCATGTGGCGGACGAGCTGCACCAGCTTGCCGCTCGGCACACTGAGGCGCGCCGGATCGATGAGGCCCGAGTGACAGGCCGCCTGGCGCAGACGCAGCAGGGCCTCGAGCACGTGGAGCTTGGATTTGCCCAGGCCCCCCTGCTCGATCTTCTCGGCCAGGGTGCTGCGGTAGCGCTCGCGGATGGCGCCGTAGAAGGTGCGCTCGTCGTCGCTCATCTCGCAGTAGAGCACCTGCTCGGACTTGTCCGGCAGCTCGGTGAGCACCTTCTCCTTCGTGCGGCGGAGCATGAAGGGCCTGAGGAGCTTCGTCAGCGCACTCTGGTCACTCTTCACGCGCCCGTCGGCCAGAAGGCCCGGGTTGGTGAACTCGAGGATGGAGAGCAGGTCGGTGATGGAGTTTTCGATCGGCGTGCCAGTGAGCGCGACCCTGAGCGAGGCGCGCAGCTGCTTGCAGGCAACGGCGGCCTGGGACTTGGGGTTCTTGATCGCCTGGGCCTCGTCGATGACGGCCACGTCGAAGTCCACTTTCTGCAGCTCGAGGATGTCGGCGCGCAGGGTGCCGTAGGTCATGACGACGACGTCGGCGTCCTCGAAGGACTTAAATTGTTTGTCGCGGCCATCGCCGCCGTAGCGCACCACCTTGAGCGTCGGCGCGAACTTCTGGGCCTCGTCGATCCAGTTGAAGGCCAGGCTCTTGGGCGTCACCACCACGCAGGGCTTCTTCTCGCCCTTCTTTTTCTTCTTCACGCGGCCCAGGAGGAAGGCGAGGATCTGGATGGTTTTCCCGAGGCCCATGTCGTCGGCCAGGATGCCGCCGGTGTTGAACTCCTCCAGGAAGCGCAGCCAGGTGAGGCCCTCTTTCTGGTAGTTGCGCAGTTCACCGAGGAAGCCCGCCGGGGCCTTGACGGTCTTCACGCCCTGGAACTTGCGGATCTTCTCGCGGAAGCCCTCGAAGTCCTCGTCGACGGAGACGCGCTCGCTGTCGCCGATGACGGCGTTGAGCAGCAGGCCCTGGGCGCGGTCGAAGCGCAGGTTGCCATCCTCGCTCAGCTCGCCGAACTGGCCCAGCGTGGAGAAGCGATCGGTCCAGGCCTGGGGCACCATGCCCAGCGTGCCGTCGGAGAGCTTCACCAGACCACTTTTAGCGTCGAGCGCGGCCAAGAGGTCCTGCTGCGAGACGGTGGCGCCGCCGTAGTCCAGATCCATGTGCAGATCGAACCAGTCCGCGCCGGAGCTGACGTTGAGCGAGAAGTCCTGAGCGACGCGCAGTTTTCTTCCTTCCATGTAGATCTGCCAGCCGGCCTGGACGAGGTCCTCGGCCGCGCGGTGCAGGTCACTCATCGGCACCGTGCCGGTGCCCTGCGGGTCGCGCAGGATCTGCAGCGCCTTGATGAGGGTCTGCTCCTCGAAGGCGCTGTTGCGCTTGATGAGTTTCTTCGTCTCGGCGTCCACGAAGCTCGGCGAGGTGTCGGCGAGCGGAATCTCGCGGCCCGCGTAGTCGAAGCTCACCGTGAGGGTCATGCGGCCGGTGGTGGGATCATTATTCAAAGGCCGGAACACGCCGATCGGCGTGGGCTCCAGCGATTCGGACTTCCAGCCGCCCAGCTCGCCGGGCCAGGTGATCTTCGGCGCGTCGCTGTCGAGCATGACCTTAGAGAGGAACTTCTCGCCCTCTTCCCGCGGGATGAGGAAGTCACCGCCGCTTTTGAGCGCGTGGGCCCAGCGGCCCTGGGAGGGATCGACGAAGCGGCCGACGCGCTCTTCGAAGACCAGGAAGCCTTCCCGCAGGATCGCCACCGGCGCGCTCAGCGCGCGGTGCTCACCGGGTCGATCGAGGGCGCCGTCGAGGCGGTAAAACTCCGGGCCATGGGGCACCAGCTTGAGCTCGAGCACCCAGGAGGCTTCCGAGTCGATGCGCAGCGGGCGCTCGCCGGAGTCCGGCGCGCCGGTGGTGTTGCGCGAGAGCAGCAGTTTCCCCGACTGCGCCAGGAGCGGCAAGAAGTGGCCCTCGAGCGTGGGGTCCACCACGAAGCGGGTCACCATGTTGTGCTGGCCGCCGCGGCCCGGCGGCGTGATGGTGAGAACGTTGGAGGTTTTGAAGAGGGTGGTGAGGATCGCCTCGTCCTTGTGCTCGTAGGCCGACACGCCCTGGCTGGTCACGCGCGAGGGGCGCAAGGGCCCGAGCTCGCCCTGGAAGGAGCGGCTTCTCACCCACAGATCCAGCACCAGCATGCCACTGGCGGCGGACTCCGCGCCGGCGATGACGAAGAAAGCGGAGAAGGCCCGTTGCGTGCGGCCGTTCACCACATCGCCGCCTTTCTGCAGAAGCTCTAGGCGCTCGCGCCAGCTCAAGTGCGAGAGGGGCTCGGGGGCCAGGGCCGCGACGGGCCCGCGCGCTCCACGGCGCTGATCGCCGCCTTTGCCGTGGCCATTTCCGTTCCCTTTACCGGCGCCGCGCTCGCGCACCAGACGCAAGGGCCCGCTCTCCGGGATCTGGCCCGGGGGCGTCTTCTTCTCGATCTGCAGGATCGCCGTCCACAGGTGCTTGCAGGTGGCGCCCTTGGCGTAGGCCGGGCACGAGCAGTTCATCGGCAGCACGGCGCCGGTGGTGATCTGCGAGAAGTCGAAGCGCACGTCGTAGCTGCCGCCCGTGCCGCGCACGGTGAGGGAGCACTCCGGCCCCACCCAGCTGGGCTCCGAAGCATGGCCCTTCTCGAAGTAGTGGCGGCCCCGCGACAGCGCGGTCTTCGGGAACTGGCGCACGCAGCGCTGCTCGAGGGTGAGCGGGAGATCACTGCCAGGAGCACCGGGAAGGGCGGGGGTC
>DAIPJL010000217.1:0-4422 GCA_036770305.1 Bacteriovoracaceae bacterium
CCAGCGGAGCGACTTCGCCGCCATTGACGAGTTCGTGGTGAAGACGGTGATGGTGAGCAAGAAAAAGTCCGCGCTGATGAACGCCTGCTACGAGATCCTTTCGCACTTCATGGTCTCTCCGCACCTCTTCATGGGCCGCGCCGAAGTGCGCCTCGAGGTCGCCGGCACGCGCGAGCAGTGCGAGCTGGCCGACTACATCGCCGCCTTCCTGCAGACCGAACTCCCGCAGCTCTGGCAGCACAAGGCGAAGGCCGAAGGCCTTCAGGGCCTGCGCGCGAAGAATTCGTTCTACGCCGGGATCGCGCGTGGCTTCGGCAAGAAGCTGCAGGCGTCACGCGCGCACTTCGCGGCCAGCGAGCAGACGGCGCTGACGCGCGTGGAGGCGCAGCTCTCGGCGAAGGTGGCGCAGTTCCTCGGGAGCCTCGGGAAGTCTTACTCGGGCCAGCGCCTCGATCCGCGCGCCCACGCGCTCGGCGTGCGCGAAGGATCTCGGCTCTCGGTGCGCCCAGGAGTCCGCCAGAGCTCCGGGAAGACGCTGCTGCTGATCTAGCGCAGGAGCAGCTGCGCAGTCTCTTTCAGCTCCGGGCCCTGCAGGCCAGGGATGCGCAGGCGCACTTTCCGGTGGAGGTAGAACACGGTGACCGGGAACTGGCGCTCCCCATCGTAGAGCTGGCGCGCGAGGGCCGGCCGCAGGTACTCGGCGGGCAGCTTGTACTTCTGCGCCACCTCCGCGAGGACGCGCGGCTCTGCCTGGGGATCCACCAGTACGGTGACGGGGTAGCCGAGCTGCGCCTGCGCGAGCGCGGCGACTTCCTTGGCGGACTCCTCCATGTGCGGCGTCCAGACGTAGACGAGGCCCTTGGGATTCTTGTCGAGGAGCTCGCTGAAGTGCTGATCAGCGAAGCCGGTCGGCGCCGCGTGCACGAGGAGAAACTGGAGGATCATTGCAAGCATCATGCGCATACTGTAGACACCCCGCGCCGAGTGGCGCAAGAGACCAGCGATTTTTTTACCGCGCCCCTGCTGCCAAAGTTTTCACGGCCGCGGACTTTTGCCAAGGCCCGGGAAAGGGCCTAAGCTTAAGGCATGAACATCCTCGAGCGCTTCGCCCCGTACTTTCGCCAGATCAATCACTTCGATCGAGACAACGGCCTCGCCTTCGAGATCCACGCACCCGGTGAGATCACCTACCGCATGACGGTCCAGGAGAAGCACCTCAGCTCCCCGGGCATCGCTCACGGAGCGAGCCTCGCCGCTTTCATGGACTGTGTGCTGGGGCTCTCCGCCCTCTCCCAGGCGCTCACCGAGGGCCAGCTCACGTCTACCGTGGAGTTCAAGCTCAACTTCATCCGCCCCGCCCGCCTCGGCGACGAGCTCGTCGGCACCGGCAAGATCGACTACCGCGGCAAGTCCCTCATCATCGCCTCCGGCGATGTGCGCCTGCCGAGCGGCGAGCTGGTGGCGAAGGGCCTTGGCACCTTCAACACCTACCCCTTAGAAAAGAAGGGAGAGCTCTATGCTGCACTCGCCGACCAGAATTAACCCCCACGCTCGCCGCGCGCTGATCACCGGCGCGACACTGATGCTCGTGGGCGTGGCCCTCGGGGCTTTCGGCGCCCATGGTCTCAGGAGACTCGTGGCGGCGCCGCTGCTCGAGACCTGGGAGACCGGTGCGCGCTATCTTCTGCTGCACGCCCTCGCCTTCCTAGCGCTCGGGGCAGTCGGCCTGCACGCGGGCCTGGCGCTCCAGTGGGTGCGCCGGTTCCTACTCGCCGGCGTCCTTCTCTTCAGCGGAAACTGTTTCCTCTACGTGATAAGTGGCGTGAAGGTGTTTGCCCTGCTGGTCCCGATCGGCGGTACGCTACTGCTCATCGGCTGGGGTCTGCTCATCTGGCAGCTGGTGTTCTTTACGCGTGCGGAGCTGCCGCGCTAGACGTTCTTGGCGTCGACGCCGTAGAGCCACTTGTGCTGCTGGCCGATGACGCGGAAGGGAGCTCCCCAGTCCTCGTTCAGCCGCGTGACTTCCTGGAAGCGCTTGAGCGGCATCTTCTCCCCCGGTGAGAAGGCCGGCGTGAGCACCCAGGGAATACTGTGCGGGCCCACCTGCTCTTCGATCTGGCGGCGCGCCTCGAAGGCCGCACCGAAGTCGGCGTTGTCGGCGATCACCGCCTTGACCTGCCCCTTGTGGCCGTACTCACGGATGAAACGCGCCAGCAGCTCGAGGCTCGTGCGCACGCCCGTCGAGGGAGTTTTGAAGTCGAAGCTGATGAAGTCGCAGGCCTTGAAGGCTTCGTCGACGATGCGCGATCCCGCCGCCTCGAGGTTGATCCAGTAGCCCTTGAGCTTGAGCTCGATCACCAGTGCCATCAGGCCTGGTACGTGCTGCGGGTGCAGCGGATCGCCGCCCGTGATGGAAACCCGGCGCAGCGGCCAGCGGCCCTCGTTCGCGAGCTCGTCGACCCGCGCCACCACGGCTTCGAGGGCCATGGCCTTCTCCGCGCTGAACTCCCAGGTTTCTTTCGAGTCACAGTTCACGCAGCCGATCGCACAGCCCTGGAAGCGCACAAAGACCTGCGGGGCCCCGAGCTGGACGCCCTCGCCTTCGGTGGCGCGGTAGATCGTGTTGATGAGCAGCTGGGTCGTCATGGTGGGGGGTCTTTTACCACCCTTTCCCCCTCCTGGGGAACGCATGACTTGAGGGGACATGAAGAAATTACTATCCTAGGAGGACAAAGGGGCCCGGCCCAGAGATAACGAGTGTCTCCAAAGGATAAAGTGATGAAATCGCATTCTCTCGTACTGCTATCGCTCCTCGTCCTCGGTGCCTGCAACGACACGCCTCCACGCGACCGCGGTGAAAGCAGCGAGCCTCGCCGCGACAGCATCACCCCGACCACCGGCCCGCTCTCCCAGCTCGCGCGCGTGCGCGGCTCCGCCCAGCTCACCACCACTGCCGAACTCGCCCAGGCGCGCTCGCTCCCGGTGGGTTTCAGCGACGTGCCGCGCTTGGAAGAAAGCGACGATGGCCGCGGGGACTCTCCCCTCGTGCGGGCCATCCGGCCGGCCCTCGAGTGCGGTTCCGGAAGCGCCTTCACGGGCCTGCGCGCGCGCATCGCCGACTGCGCGGAGAAGAACCCGCAGCACTTCCAGTGGAACGGCGCCGAGCTCGGCATCGCCGGCGAAGGCCGCTGGCGGCTGGTGCTGCGAGATGCGACCGGCCGCGAGGTGTGGCAGGACGTCGGGACGGGCTACGTCTGGAGCGACGTGCTCAGCAGCACCCACAACTGGTGCCAGGCGAGCGGCAACGACGAATCCGCCCTGCTGGCCGGAGGCATCGACTGCAACGAGCTGAGAGGCGGTGTCTCCCGCTGCGAGGGGGCGAGCTTGCACGGCATCCCTGCCAGCGAGATGAGCTGGCGCCTTCCCACCCGCGGCGATTACCTGCAGGCCGACCTCAACGGCCTGCGGGCCGTGCTGCCGCGGCTGGACCAGGCGCACTGGACCGCGACGGTGAACGGCGCTAACCGCGAGCACGCCTGGAGCATCACTCCCGCGCTCGGCGTGCTCACGAGCGCGCCGCGCTCGCAGCCGCTCTCGGTGCGCTGTCTCGGCCGCGCGCTGAAGTAATGGACCTGGCGGAAGTCTACCGCTCGACCTTCGAGAAGGCCGCCCGCGGAGAGCGCGCGCACCTGCGCCTCACGCTGAAGGAGTGCCAGGCCCTGGCGCAGCAGAAACCCTGGCGCGAGAGCCTCTTCGTGCTCGCCCACGCCGTCACCGGATTCTCCGAGCTCGAAGCGGCCTATCTCCGGGTGCTCCCCGAGCTGAGCGAGGACGAGGAACTAGTGTGGTGGCTCAACGGGGCCCGCAAGCACCTCATCGGCGCGCGCCTGCGGGACGGCGAACGCATCTCGCCGGCGACCCTCGCCGCGCTGGAAAGCTTCTTCGAGGGCCGCTCGAAAGCCGTACTAGAATGGTTACTGCGCACCATCGACGAATGCGGCGCTCAGGGGATTGTGTTTAGGCCCGCCTTCGCTAAAATCAAACCAAGGCCCTGGATGCTCTGGCAGCAAGAGAGCCGGACGCTGCTGGAGCTGATCACCTTCCTGGAGCGCAAGTGGGGAGTGAAGTGAAGCCGGACCCGAGTGAGATCTTCCGCCACCTCCAGCGCGTGGAGCACAAGAGCGGCATGCCGCTCTGGCAGCTCGACGCCGCGGAGGACATCACGGTGCGCTTCCGCGTCGACGAGCGCGTGTCCCCGGCCAAGTTCAAACCCGACCCCCTCGTCCCCGGCGGCTACCTCGCCAACTCGCTCACGCTGCGGGCGATGAAGCCGCTGCTCTTCGTGGCGGGCAGTGACCTCGACGAGTTCAGTCGCCTCGAAGGCTGCGCCTGCGGGGAGAGCTACGATACGCAGTTCTGGTC
>DAIPJL010000218.1:0-4416 GCA_036770305.1 Bacteriovoracaceae bacterium
GTACTGGCTCACGCGAAACTTCGAGGACCCGCAGATCGGCATCCTGCTGCGCCAGATGATCGACGCTGCCCGCGACTTCTACTACCTCATCGACGACTTTTTCGATCACCTCGAAGACCCCCGGCAGCTGGCGGCGCGCTACCAGGACACCAAAGAGCGCCTGAGGCCCTTCTTCCAGTCGAACCTCCTGGCCACGCAGGCCCTCAACGACCAGCTCTCGAACTTTGAGCGCGAAAGCATCAGCGCCGCGGAGAAGGCCGTCGGCGAACGCTACGTCGCCACCACGATCATCGTGGCCCTCCTGCTCGGGCTCATCCTCCTTTCGCTCTACCTGCTAATGATGCGCCAGGCGGACGAGATCGAAAAGCGCCGGGAGCACGCGGAGGCGATCGCCCAGGAGCTAGGCCTGCTGAACCAGCAGCTCGAAGACAAATCGCACCAGCTCGAGCTCCTCAACACCGAGCTCGAGAGCTTCTCCTACTCGGTGGCCCACGACCTGCGGGCGCCGCTGCGGACGCTGAACGGCTTCAGCAAGATGCTGGTGGAAGACTACCGGGAGGCCCTCCCGGAGGAAGCGCGGGACTATCTGAATCGCATCGCCAAGTCCGCCATCAAAATGGGGGCGATCATCGACGACATCCTTAACCTTTCGCGGGTCAGTCGCGAGTCCCTCAACCGCGGCGCCATCGACCTGGCCGAGCTGGTGCGAGACGTGATCGCCGAGCACCAGCGCGAGGAGAAACTCGCGAACTTCGAGTTCCTCGTCGAGGAGGTCCCGGAGGTCTCGGCCGACCCCAAGCTCATGAAGATCGCCCTCGAGAACCTGGTGAGCAATGCCATCAAGTACGCCGGGAAAAAGACCTCCCCGCAGGTGCGCTTCGGCTACGACCAGGCCCAGGAGTGCTTCTTCGTGGAGGACAACGGCTGCGGCTTCGACATGAACTACGCCCAGCGCCTCTTCGGCGTGTTCCAGCGGCTCCACTCCGCCAAGGACTACCCGGGCACGGGCATCGGCCTGGCGACGGTGTCGCGGGTGATCAGCAAGCACGGGGGAAAGATCTGGGCGCAGGCCGAGGTCGACAAGGGGGCCCGTTTCTCCTTCAAAATTTAGGGCAAGCTTAAGTTGCTCTGCCTGACGAGCTTTGACAGGCTGGGGGGATGCGTGTTTTGCTGGCCCTCGTTCTCTCCGCCCTTCCCCTCGCCGCCCGCGCGGTCTTGCCGGAACAGATCCCGGTGCTCGCGAAGACTGGCCCGAACGCCCCTTTCGAAAAGCTGAACTACCAACTGCGCCCGGCAAAAAAACCGTGGCGCATTTGCGTGGTTCTTCCCAACGTCATGGACTCCTACTGGTGGACGGTCAGCTACGCTCTCTGGCTGGCGGAGAAAGAACTGAAAGTCGACCTCACCATCGAAGACGCCGGTGGCTACACTCACCTCGACGCGCAGAAGCTCGCCCTCAAGCGCTGCAAGACGAACGGAGCGCAGGCAGCGCTGGTGGCCAGCATTTCCCAGTCCGGCCTTTCGGCGGAGATCAACGAACTCCTCGGGGCCGGGATTAGGGTCTTCGACCTCATCAACGGCCTCAAGCACTCGCGCATCTCGGGCCGCTCGGCCACCGACTTCAAGACCATCCTCGCGACGCTCGTGGGAGAAGTGAACGCCCGCGAGCGAACACCAAAGAGGAAGACGCGTCTGGCCTTCTTCCCGGGGCCGAAGGGGGCCCAGTGGGTCGAGCAGTCTTTACTGGGACTGAATGAGACCCTCGCGAAGGATGCTTTCGAGCTCAAGGTCACGGACTATGGCGCGACGGAAGTCGTGGCGCAGGCGGAGATCGCCGAGAACTTCTTCCGGCTCAACGCCGCGGACGTCGTCCTGGGTAACGCCGTCGCCGTCGAGTTCATCGCCAACAAGTACCAGCAGAAACTCAGGGCCATCTACTCGACCTACCTCACCGAAGCCATCATCCAGTACATTCAGAACGGCCGGGTAAAAGCGGCGGTCACCGAGTTCCCCATGTTCCAGACCCTATTGGCGGTGGACCTCGCGGTCCGCGACCTAGAGGGCGAACGCAAGTACTTCGAGCTCAGCACCATCCCGCAGATCGTCACCAAGGACTACCTCGCGACGGACCCCCCGTGGCTCATGCACCCCAAGAGTTTTCGTTACTACCTCAAGCGGAAGTTCACCAACCCCGCCCGCTAGCGGCAAAACCGTGTAATGAATTTAGGCCTCGCGGTGTGGGCCAGACGGGCCCGGGACAAGCGTCTAGCTTAGGGACATGAAAACTCTCCTTCTCCTGTCCGCCGCCCTTCTCCTGATTCTCCCCGACTCCTGGGCCGCGCGCGTGAGCGGCACGGTGACCAGCATCCACGACGGTGACACCCTCACCATCCAGGAACCGGGCCAACCCCGGCGCTCGCGCGTGCGCCTCTTCGGCGTCGACACGCCGGAAGTGGACTTCATGGGTGTGACCCAGGGGGAGAGTGCCATCCTCGCGCGCGACTACCTTCGCTCGCTGCTACCGATGGGTGCCGAGGTCGAGCTCGAACTCTCCACCCAGGGACAGGACCGCAACGGACGCTATCTTGCCATCGTCCACTGCCGCGGCGTCGACATCAACGCCGAAATGCTCAAGAGTGGCTGGGCCTCCTTCTACGTCATCTTCCCCTACGACAAAGACCACATCCGCGCCTACTCGGAACTCTCCCGCGAAGCCTTCGAGGCCCGCCGCGGAATCTTCTCTGCCCCCTACGCGAGGGATCCCCTTCCCTACGTCTTCCGCCAGGACCACCGCGCTTTCGAGGGGAGCTACCTCATCGGGGACCTGCGCACCCGGCGCCTCTACAACGGCAACAAAATGGAGGAAGTCCCTCCCTATGCGCGGGTGTTCTTTTCCAACATCGCCATCGCCCGGCGCCAGGGCTTTCGCTTCTAGCGAGGATCGACAAAGGGCCGATCTTTCCTTATAGTCTCGCCATGTTCACCGGACTCATCCAAGACCGTGGCCGCGTCCTCGAGGTTCTCCCGAACCGCGAGGGCCGCGAGTTCGTCATCCAGACCGCCCTCGCCGGCGAGATCCGCGTCGACGACTCGGTGGCCACCAACGGCGTGTGCCTCACGGCGACCGAGGTGAAGAACGGTGCCTTCCGCTGCCAGGCCATCCCGGTGACGCTGGAGAAGACCAACCTCGGCACGCTCAAGGCCGGCGACGAGGTCAACCTCGAGCTCTCGCTGCGTGCGCAGGATCGCCTCGGGGGCCACATGGTCCAGGGCCACGTGAGCGCAGTAGGACAAATCCTCGACATCAAAGACCTCGGGAAAACTTGGGAGTTTCGTGTGGGCTTCGCCGCGCACCTGCGCAAGTACATGATCTTAGAAGGCTCCATCGCCGTCGACGGGATCAGCCTCACCATCGCTCGCCTCGCCGAGACCGAACTCACTTTGGCGATCATCCCCCACACCCTTGAAAAGACTACTCTGGGCCTTAAAAAAATTGGTGACCCCCTCAATCTTGAGGTAGATATGGTGGCCAAGTACATCGAGAACTTTCTCACGCGCTCGGACTCCACGCTCGCTTCTCGGTGGCAGGAAAACTTCACGCAGAGCTAAAGGGGCCCCATGCGGCTTTTAGACACCATCGAAAGTGCCCTTGAGGACCTCAAGCGCGGCAAGATGATCATCGTCGTCGACAGCGAAGACCGCGAGAACGAAGGCGACTTCGTCATGGCCGCCGAACTCATCACCACCGAGGCGGTGAACTTCATGGCGACCCAGGGCCGCGGCATGATCTGTGCGCCGCTGCCGCAGGACTACGCCCAGCGCCTCGATCTGCCGCCGCAGTCGGGCACCAACACCGCCTCGCTCGGCACCGCCTTCACCGTCACCGTCGACGCCGCCGAGGGCATCTCCACCGGGATCTCCGCGGCCGACCGGGCGCTCACGCTGAAGCTCTTGGCCGACGCCAGCTCACTGCCGAAAACCTTCGCGCGCCCGGGCCACATCTTCCCGCTCATCGCGCGGCCCAAGGGGGTGCTCGAGCGCGACGGCCACACCGAAGCCGCGGTGGACCTCGCGCGCCTCGCGGGCCTTGCGCCCGTGGGTGTGATCTGCGAGATCCTCAACCCCGACGGTTCCATGGCCCGAAGGCCCGAGCTCGAGAAGATCGCCCAGGACTTCGACCTCAAGCTCATCAGCATCGAAGACCTCATCCGCTACCGCAAGCGCAGCGAGAACCTGCTCACCGAAGTCGAGAGCGTTCCGCTGCCGACGAAGCACGGCGAGTTCACGCTGCACGTCTTCCGCTCGGCGCTCTTGAACGACGAAGCGATGGCGATCAGCAAGAACCCGGCGCAGCTCAAGCACGGCGCTCCGCTGGTGCGCGTGCACTCCGAGTGCTTCACCGGCGACGTCCTGGGG
>DAIPJL010000016.1:0-26829 GCA_036770305.1 Bacteriovoracaceae bacterium
CCCGAAGACATCGGCGGCATGGCGGCCGCGACGGGCATCCTCACCGCGCGCGGTGGCATGACCTCCCACGCCGCCGTCGTCGCGCGCGGCATGGGCAAGCCCTGCGTCGCCGGCTGCACGGCGCTGGTCATCGACGAGAAACAGAAAACTCTGACCATCAAAGGGAAGACCTACAAGGAAGGGGACTTCATCACCTTCGACGGAGCAACGGGTGACGTCTTCGAAGGCCTCATCCCCACCGTCGACGCGCAGATCTCCTCGGCCTTCGCCGAATTCATGGGCTGGGCGGATGAAACGCGCCGGCTACGGGTTCGCACCAACGCCGACACGCCCCACGACACGAAGGTCGCTATGGACTTCGGCGCCGAGGGCATTGGCCTGTGTCGCACGGAGCACATGTTCTTCGCCCCCGAGCGCATCCTCGCGGTGCGCGAGATGATCTTCGCGGAGACCACCGACGAGCGAAAAAAAGCCCTCGAGAAACTGCTGCCCTTCCAGCGCGAGGACTTCCTCGGCATCTTCCGGGCACTGGCCGGGAAACCCGCCAACATCCGCCTGCTCGATCCGCCGCTCCACGAGTTCCTGCCACACCAGGAGCACGAGGTGAAGGAGCTGGCGCAGGTGTTGGGAGTGAGTGAAAAGCGCGTGCTCGAGCGCAACAATGCCCTCCACGAGTTCAACCCCATGCTCGGCCACCGCGGCTGCCGCCTGGCGATCACTTATCCGGAAATTTATCAGATGCAGGCGCGCGCCATCATCGAAGCGGCGCTGCTCTGTGAGAAAGAGGGCATCAAGACGCTGCCGGAGATCATGATCCCGCTCACCAGCGAGCTGCGCGAGTACAGCACGATCAAAAAAGAGTGCATCGCCGAGATCGAGCAGGTCTTCAAAGAGAAAAAGGCGACGGTGAAGTACAAGATCGGCACCATGCTCGAACTCCCGCGCGCGTGCATCATGGCGCAGGAGATCGCCACCGACGCGGACTTCTTCTCCTTCGGGACGAACGATCTCACGCAGACGACCTTTGGCCTTTCGCGCGACGACGCCGGGAAGTTCCTGCCGAGCTACACCGCGCGCGGCATCTACCCGCGTGACCCCTTCGTCGCCATCGACCAGGCCGGCGTCGGCTTCCTCATGAAGCACGCCGTGGTGGAAGGGAAGAAAGGCAACAGCGCGATCTACGCGGGGATCTGCGGCGAGCACGGCGGCGAACCGAGTTCGGTGGAGTTCTGCCACCAGATTGGCCTCGAGTACGTCTCTTGCTCTCCCTTCCGTGTGCCGATCGCGCGCCTGGCGGCGGCGCAAGCGGTACTGAAAACCTAAGGACCTTCGCGTGCGCGAACTCGCAAGACTCGTCGAGCTGAGTAAAGCGCACGCGCGCCACTTCGACGCCCTCGCCCTGGGCGTGATCGATTTCAAATCGGGAAAGTGCACACTCCTGGGTGACACGGAGATCTTCTTCGATCTCGCCTCCGTCACCAAGGTCCTCGCCGGCGCCAGCGTCTATGCGCTTCACGCGGACAAGTTCGGTGCACAAGAGCGGTTGTTACTCGAGCACCGCGCCGGACTGCCGGCCTGGGGCCTGCTGCCGAATCCGGGATGGCGCGAGCAGCTTCTGGCCTACCCCGTGCGCGACGCCGAGACGCTCTACTCTGATTTCTCCTGCATGCGTTTCAACCTCGCGGTGGAGCAGATCTTCGGCAAAGCGACGCCCGCGCTTCTGCAGGACCACTGGCACCCGGAGCTGCGGTTCTGGCGCGATCTCCCGTCCGCAGCTCGCTGCCCGGTGACCGGGGCGCGGGGGAGGGGAGTCATCCGCGGAGAGGTGCACGATCCGAACGCCTGGGTGATCGGAGAGTGGTGTGGCCACGCTGGCCTCTTCGGAACACTGGAAGGCGTCTGCCAGACGTTGCTCAAACTTAACAAAACATGCCAGCTTCTCCCCTTCGTGCGTGATGGCCAACGGGGTCACTCCCATCGTTTCATCTACGGGTGGGATCGCGTGAGCGACCCAGGGGCCACGCTAGCAGGGAAGGGATGCTCTCCCGCGACCTTCGGTCATCTCGGCTTCACCGGTACCTCGGTCTGGATCGATCCGGAGAGGCAAGTGGGGCATGTGATTTTGAGCAACGCGACTCGCGACGGTTGGTACATGAAAGAGGAAATCAACGAGTTCCGCCGCGCCGCCGGCGAACTCATCTGGAAATCACTATGACGACGAACGTTCGCCGCTTCCTCGAAAACCTTACGCAGGAAGAATACATTCAGCGGCTCGAGCTCGCGCTGCAGGGAACGCTCCTCGGCATCTGGGACTGGGACCTGCGGGACAACTCAGTGAACTTCGACCAGCGCTGGTGTGAGATGCTGGGCCTGGAGCACGCGTCGACGCCGATGCAGCTTTCCACCTGGGATGCTCTCGTCCATCCGGACGATAAGGCGCAGGCCTACGAGGACATCAACCGCCACATCCGCGGCGAAACCGAGGTCTACGTCAACATTCACCGCCTGCGCCACGCCGACGGCAGCTACCGGTACATCCTCGACCGCGGGAGGCTCTCCGGGTGGGATGAAAGCGGAAAACCGATCCGCTTCACGGGCACGCACCTCGACGTCACGGCGACGGAAGAGGCCAAGGCCCTGCTCGCCGGGGAGCACCGCCTCTTCCTCGAACTCATCACCGAGCTGCCGGCGGCGGTGGCGATGCTCGACACCGAGCTGCGCTACATCGCGGTGAGCTCCAAGTGGCTCAACTCCTACGGTCTGACGGAGAACGTGATCGGGAAAACGCACTACGAAGTCTTCCCGGACATTCCCGAGCACTGGAGACGCGAGCACCAGCGCGCGCTTCGCGGAGAGAGCCTCAAGAACGAACGCGACCTTTTCGAGCGAGCTGACGGCGCGAGGATCTGGCTGCGCTGGGCCCTCAAGCCCTGGCGGCACCCGGACGCGAGCATCGGCGGCATCATCATGATGACCGAAGACATCACCAAAGAAGTCGAAACCGCGGCCGTCATCGAGCACTCGAGCCGCATGGTCGCACTCGGCGAGATGGCGAGTGGCATTTCTCACGAGATCAATAACCCGCTGACGATCATCAACGGCAAGCTCGAGATCCTGAAGCTCAAGCTCCAGGAGGGCAAGACGGACCCCGGCGACCTCGTCGCCGACATCAACCTCGTGCTCTCGACCTCGGACCGCATCGCGCGCATCGTCCAGGGGATGAAGAAACTCTCGCGCGAGAGCACGCTGGCGCCCCAGGAGAAGGTCCGGCTCGCCGGGATCATCGACGACACGCTTCTCCTCTGTAAGAACCGGTTCATCATGGCCGGCGTCGACCTGCGGGTGAAGGTGACGGAGGTCGAAGTGCGCTGCAACCCGATCCAGATCTCTCAGATCCTGCTGAACCTCCTCCACAACGCCCTCGACGCCGTGAAGGCACTGCCGGCGCCGTGGGTCGCCATCGAGGTCCGTAGTGGCGCCGGCCACACCGACCTCTTTGTCCGGGACTCCGGGCCCGGCATCTCGCCGAAGATGGCGCAGAAGATCTTCGAGCCCTTCTTCACCACCAAACCGCCGGGCCAGGGCACGGGCCTTGGCCTGTCCGTGTCGCGGACGCTGGCGGAGGTGAATCGCGCTCAGCTCACCATCGACGCCACCGACGCGCACACATCTTTCCTGCTCCAGTTCCCCTTGGCCGACTAGCGCCGTCGGGTGGGGTGTTATGAATTGCAAGGTGCCGAGCTTACGAACCTAGTGGCAAGCTAGGAGGCGATACTTACTCCACGGATCGGAGGGCCTCATGTTTCGTTACCTCGTACTCTGTCTTCTTCTAGTCCCCATCTCGGCTCATGCCTACCTCGTCATCAGCGACGTCGACGACACGCTCAAGATCACCAACTCCGGCGACGCCCGCGAAGCCGCTTGGAATGGCTTTTTCAAGAACGACGTCTTTCCCGGTATGCCGGAGATCTTCCGCGCCTGGGAGGCCGACGGTGCGATCACCTATTTTGTCACAGCGTCGCCGAAGCTCATCGAAAGAAAAGTTCGCTCGCTCCTTGGCCACCACAAGATCGCCTACGCGGGCCTCACGCTGCGCTCGAACCTGCTCGAGTCGAAGCTGCGCTACAAGCTGCGCGCGATCGGTCGCATCCTCGACGCAAACCCGCACGAGGACGCCGTGCTCATCGGCGACGACGTGGGTGACGACCCGGAGGTCTTCGCCGAACTGAAGCAGCGCTACGGCGCGCGGATCCTCTTCGCCTACGTCCGGCCGGTGCAGCGCCGAGAGCTCCCCGAGGGGATCGTTCCCTACGTGACGGCCTTCGACGTGGCAGTCGCCGAACAGCGCGAAGGGCGCCTGGGCCTCGGGACCACCCTCGACGCGGCCAAGAACGTCATCGCCGGCAACGCAGAAAAGCTTTTCCCGAAGTTCGCCTGGTGCCCCACAGAAGTGCGGGGCTCAGGCCTTCCGACGGAGCGCGCGCCCTACGTCACCGCGGTCGCCGTCATCCGCCGCATCGAGAGCATTTGCCGAGAAAGACTGTCGGCCTTAGAGTCCGTGTCCTATTGAGCGCAGCCTGCTAGACTAAGCTCCACGGGAAGGAGCTCAGCATGGATCTGAAAAACCTCATGGCCCCCGCGCAGCTCGCGGCGCAGCGGGGCGCACTCAGGAAAGTATTCTTCTACCGCATCTGCGGCGCGGGCATGGGCCCGGCGGCGGTGCTCATGAAGGAGGCCGGCTTCGCCGTCGAGGGCGCTGACAGCGCTTTCTATCCGCCGATGTCGACCTACCTCGAGGGCACGAAGATTCCGCTCCACAAGCTTTCCGATGTGAACGCGGAGTTCCTCCAGCGCTTCGACCTCGTCGTCGTCGGAAATTCGCTCTCGGGGAAGTCTCCCGAGGCGCGCATGATCGAGGCCAGCGGCGTGCCCTTCACGTCGTTCCCTGCGGCCCTCGGCAGCCTCGTGCTGAGAGAACGCCAGGTGGTCGGCGTGTGCGGCACGCACGGCAAGACCACGACGACGTACTTTCTCACGCAGCTCCTCGAGGCCCTCGGCGAGACGCCGGGCTACCTCGTCGGCGGCATCATCGAAGGCCGCGACCCCGCGCGCCTCGGGACGAGCCCTCACTTTCCCATCGAAGGCGACGAGTACGACTCGGGCTACTTCCACAAGATCTCGAAGTTCCGCCTCTACGAGCTCAAGCACATGATCCTCACCTCCCTCGAGTTCGACCACGCGGACATCTTCGCCAGCGTCGAGAAGATCGAGGACGAGTTCCGCGACGTGCTGCCGAAGCTCCCCGGCCACGTCGTCATGAACCTCGAGTACCCGTCAGCCCTGAAGCTCTGGAACGAGTACCGGGGGAAGGTCTCCGCGAAGTCCTTCATCGCCTACGGCCCGGGCAGCGCGCTCGGCCCCTTCGACGTCGAGACCTTCGAGGCGGGCAGTCGGTTCCGGCTCGTTCTCAACGGTGCCTCGGAAACTTTCGAGTCGAGCGTCGTGGGCCAGCACAACGTCCTCAACCTCACCGCGTGCCTCGCGCTCCTGGCCGCCGAAGGCTTCTCGGTCGCTGCGCTGAAAGCCGCCGCGAAGAGCCTCGGCATGGTCAAGCGCCGCCAGGAAGTCCGCGGCACGTACCACGGCGCCACCGTCATCGACGACTTCGCCCATCACCCGCGCGCCATCACCGTCACCCTCGACGCCATCCGCGCGCGCTTCAAGGGCCGCAAGCTCGTCACCGTCTTCGAGCCCATCTCCGCCACGGCGCGCTCATCGATCTTCCAGCGCGAGTTCGCCGAGAGCCTCGCTGCGAGTGATGCCGTCATCATCGCCAAGCCGAACCTCGCGACCACCGCGCTCGGCGGCAGTGACCTCGACGGCGCGAAGCTGGCGGCCGACATCGCGGGCCAGGGCCGCGCTGCGGTCTGCGTGAGCGAGCTCGCCGAGCTGCGCCGGCACATCGACGCCCAGGTGAAGGCCGGCGACGTGCTGGTGATCCTCTCGAACCGCACCTGCCTCGGGCTCTGGGAGTCGGACTTTGTTCAAGCCCTTCGCTAGTTTCTTCGCGCTCCTCGTGACGCTGCAGTCCTGCGCCTCTCCGCTCGCGCCGAGCTCGGAGGCGAGCACGCTCGCGCGCTACCGCGAGCTCTTCCAGCGTCACCACAAGGAGCTGTGTCCCGCCGGCACGGAGGACGAGTTCAACAAGCTCCTCAAGGCCTACCGGGGCCTCGGCTTCTGGGTGCCCGAGCTCGCCGGCGAGGTCGACTTCCTCACGGTGGAAAAGTTCCTCCCGGACATCGAGCGAAAGCTCGCCTGGATCCAGGCACAGAAGAAGTCTCTACAGGGCCGCAAGAGTCTGCCGGGGTTGGTGACCATCACCACCATCGAGAAGCGCATCGACGCTCTCCTGCGCCACAAGTACGCTTGGGACACGGAGCCCCTCGGCGAGAAGAAGCGCAAGGCTGCGCTGGCGTCGGCGCAGGAGATGTTTCGCCTCAAGCAGGACTGGGCGAAGCTGATTCGCCTGGTGCCCTTCCTGACCAACTTCGCCTTCCCCGTCGACCATCTGAAGAACCGCAAGGTCCACGACGAGTTCCGTGACAAGGGCGGCGCGGCCGCGCAGCAGCTGGCGAACAGTGCCTTCTTCTACCGTCGCATCCTCGAGGACGGTGCCTACAACCCCGACCACACGGGAAGCGATTCATGGCTGCGCACGACCATCGACACCGTCCAGCTCGAAATCGACCGGCCCATGGCCATGCTCGAGGAAGACGTGCGCTACGACCTCGAGTACGTCCTCGCGCGCATGAAGAAGGAGCTCGAGCGCGGCAAGCCGGCCCTCGCCGCGCGCCTCGGGGAATGGGAGGAGCGCACCGAGCGCACACTGGCGTTTTACCGCGACCTCATCCGGCCCGAGGGCCGCGACGCCGCCCGCGCTCTGGTGCGCGAGCGCAACCAGGCCACGCTGCGGCTCAAAGAGTGGGTGAGCGCGAAACAGGCCCTGAGCTGGCTGTGGTGGCAGCGCCAGGACGAGCTCATGAAGGCGCTCTACTCCATCGAGACGATCTTGTACAACGAGGTCGGCGACGTCGACTCGAAGGAGGCCCTCGAGCGCCTCGACGTCGCGCAGGTGGTGGTGAACCGCAAGGACATTCCTTTTTACCGCAGCATCGATCCGCTGCAGGAGATCTACCCGCTGCTCAGGCAGAACCTGAGCGACGAGAAGATCCAGGCCGAACACTGGCTCAACGTGCTCTACCGCCGCGGAGAGTTCTCCTTCACCTACTACTACATGCCCGGAGCAGTGAAGGCGATCTGTCCGGACCTCTCGCGCACGGGCCTGCGACTGCAGGATGAGAATTTAAAAATTGGCCTAGCGCTTTTGCGCCAGCCGCGCTCGGAGTTCAAGGCCCTGCGCTACTTCTCGCGGGCGTCGATGCCGGGCCGGATCAACATGGCGAGCGTGTGGGAGAACTACTTCCGTCTCCCGGAGAGGCCCGGGCTCCTGGCGGAAGAGCAAGCGCTCCTCGCCCAGCAGCGCGAGCGCGGAGAGCTGCGCTACCTCTACAAGTTCGATGACCCGGACGGCGTCAGCTACCACGTCTACCAGTCGAGCAAAAAAGTTTACGCGGCTCGTCCGCACAATGGGAAATGGGTGTTTTATAGCTGGCGCAATCCGCACTACTTTACCTACTTCGGTTACAGCGGAAATCCATCTCTGATCCAGTGAGAAGACTTGCAAAGCGCAGGGCCTTGGGTGTATAACGCGCCCTAGTCTATAAATTGTTTAGAGCCCCGAGGAGACGCTATGTTGAAAGACTATATGTTTACGTCTGAGTCTGTGACCGAAGGCCACCCGGATAAGATCGCCGACCAGATCTCCGACGCCGTGCTGGACGCGATGCTCGCGCAGGATCCGAAGTCGCGCGTCGCCTGCGAAACGCTCATCACCACGGGCCTCGTCGTCGTCGCCGGCGAAGTCACCACTGGCGCGAACGTCAACGTCTCGGAGATCGCCCGCGAGGCGATCCGCAAGATCGGCTACGACCACTCTGACAAGGGCTTCGACGCCAACACCTGCGGCGTCACCGTCGCGCTCGGCAAGCAGTCCCAGGACATCGCCATGGGCGTGAACGAAGGCGAAGGCACCTACCTCGATCAGGGCGCCGGCGACCAGGGCCTCATGTTCGGCTACGCCATCAACGAAACCGAAAGCCTCATGCCCGTCACCATCGACCTCTCGCACAAGCTCGCCCAGCGCCTCACCGAGGTCCGCAAGAATGGTCCGTTGAAGGACCTGCGCGCCGACGGGAAGACGCAGGTGACTGCGCAGTACATCGATGGCCAGCTTAAGCGCCTCGACGCCATCGTCGTCTCCAGCCAGCACGCCGAAGGCATGACCCTCAAGCAGGTGCAGGAAGGCATCATGGAAGAGGTCATCAAGAAGACCGTTCCGACGCACTTGATTGATAAGGAAACCAAGTTCTTCATCAACCCCACTGGCCGCTTCGTCATCGGCGGCCCGATGGGCGACTGTGGTCTCACCGGCCGCAAGATCATCGTCGACACCTACGGCGGCCACGGCGCCCACGGCGGCGGTGCCTTCTCCGGAAAAGATCCTTCCAAGGTCGACCGCTCCGCAGCCTACGCCGCTCGCCACATCGCGAAGAACGTCGTCGCCGCGGGCCTCGCGGACCGCGCCCTCGTGCAGGTCGCCTACGCCATCGGCGTCGCCAAGCCGATGTCGCTCTTGATCGACACCTTCGGCACTGCCAAGGTCGACGAGAAGCGCCTCCACGCGGCCATCAACGAGCTCTTCGACATGCGCCCGA
The DNA here is from genome assembly GCA_036770305.1 of Bacteriovoracaceae bacterium. Taxonomy (GTDB): domain Bacteria; phylum Bdellovibrionota; class Bacteriovoracia; order Bacteriovoracales; family Bacteriovoracaceae; genus UBA6144. Next base: position 8,835 of record DAIPJL010000016.1, read on the forward strand.
AGGCGATCATCGAGCGGCTCAAGCTGCTGCGTCCGATTTACTCAACCACCGCGGCCTACGGCCACTTCGGCCGCAAGGGCAAGGCGGGCGAGTTCACTTGGGAAGAAACCGACATGGTGGAGAAACTCAAAGCTTTCTTCTAAACTTAGAGACAAGAGCACTTTAGGAGAGGGCCCAGGTGGGCCCTCTTTTTTTATGAACGAGTTTTACTTTCTCATTCGCCACACACCCTTCTGGGCCATTCCCCTGGCCCTCATCTCCGGTGAGTTCGCTTATCTGTTTTGGCTGCGCAAAAAAAAGCTCCAAGCTAAAATTTGTTTATCCCTGCTCTTTCCGGCCCTACTCGCCCTCGGCTGGTATTATTACGCAGGAGGGCCGGATAAAGCCGTGAAAAAACTTATCCGCCATAAGCAATCACTCGACCTGTAGGGTCGGATTTGCCCAGTGTCTGAAAATTGACACAAGCTCTCGGGTTTCGCTAGCATGATGGCTGGAGGACCTATGGACGATCTGAACTTCTTGCAGCGCTCCCTCTCTCAAGCTCCCCACGCACCACTCGTGATCGTGGAAGACGACAACCTCCTCGGCATCACACTCAAGAAGTATCTTGAGCGCACCTTTGGTTTAAAGGTCTTGCTCTACGTTTCCTCGGAAGACTGCCTGGTGGAGTTCAGCAAAAACCACGACGCCAAACATCCTTTCTTTCTTCTTGCGGATATTTCTCTTGGCCAGGGCTCCGATGGCCTGCTCCTCATCGACATCCTCAAAGAGCGCGGCTTCAACTTCACCTCCGTGGTGATGACGGGCTTCGCGAGCATCGAGACCGCCATCGCCGCCACGAAGCGCGGCGCCTACCACTACCTCACGAAACCCTTCGAGCTCGACGTGCTCAAGCAGCTCGTCTTCAACGGCTACCGCGAGCGCCTCGGCATCGAACTCGGCGGCTTAGTGCCGAGCAACCCCGAAGAAAACTCCGAGCAGGCACCGAAACCGGTGCGACCGCTCCGAGCTGCGCTCCCGCAGCTGAAGCTCGAGAAGCCCAACGCCGAAGACATCTTCTTCGGCATGGTCGGCCGCTCGGCGGCGATGAAAGACGTCTTCGAGCGCATCAAGAAAGTCGCGAAGTCCGACTCGACGGTGCTCATCACGGGCCCTTCGGGCACCGGCAAGGAACTCGTCGCCAACGCCATCCACAAGCTCTCGGTGCGCACCGAGTTCCCGCGCGTGTCGGTGAACTGCGGCGCGATCCCGGGGGAGCTCCTCGAGTCTGAGCTCTTCGGCCACATCAAGGGTGCCTTCACCGGCGCCATCTCGAACCGCAAGGGCCGCTTCGAAATCGCTCACCAGGGAACCCTCTTCCTCGACGAGATCGGCGACATGCCGCTGCTGCTGCAGGTGAAGCTGCTGCGCGTGCTCCAGCTGCGCCAGATCGAGCCGGTGGGCTCGAGCGAAGCCGTCGACGTCGACGTGCGCCTCGTCGCCGCCACTCACCGCGACCTCGAGGCGCAGGTGCGCGAGGGCCGCTTCCGCGAAGACCTCTTCTACCGCTTGAACGTGATTCCCGTCCGGGTGCCAGCGCTCAAGGAGCGCCGCGAGGACATCCCGCTGCTCATCAGCTACTTCCTCGACCGCTTCATCTCCGCGGACCGCTCCAACGAGATCAGCTTCAGCCACGAAGCGATGGACCTGCTCATGAGCTACGAGTGGCCCGGGAACGTGCGCGAGCTGGAGAACGTCATCGAGCGCCTGGTGATTCTGCGGGGTGGAAACGAGATCCTCCCGGCCGACCTGCCCTCGAAGATCTACCGCACGAACCCGCTCGTCTCGAGCCAGTACAAGACCATCTTCGAGCTCCCCGAACAGGGCGTGGACCTGAAGACGATCCTCTCCGACATCGAGGACTCGCTCATCCTCCAGGCGCTCTCGCGCACCGGCGGCAACAAGAACCAGGCCTCGAAGCTCCTGGCGCTGAATCGCACGACGCTCATCGAGAAGATGGAGAAGAAGGGCCTCGAGCTAGGCGGCACCGAAGCCTAGCGCCCGCAGCTCCCGGGAGAGCTTGTGCAGCCGCGCCCGGTTCAGGCGAGTGAGGTACTCCTGCGGGTCGAGGGGTGAGTTTTCGTAGGCACTCCACTGTCGCCGGAGAGCTTCGAGGCACTGCGCTGGACTGAGCGTGAGGAGCATGAGTAAGAAGTCATCGGGGGAGATCACTTCGACGGGTGCTGTCGCCTGCCGAGGAAAGTCCTTGAGGTTGTGGGTTACGATGAAGTCGGCGTCACCGCTCCGTGCACAGGCGAGGATCGGAAGATCGTTTGGGTCCGGCAGGTCTACGCTGGTGAGCTGCGTGACGGGATCGACGATCGCTTTGGGGAACTTCGAGTGCAGGGCCTGCACGAGCGCCTCGGCCGCCATCGGGTGCTTCTTCATAAGAGCGAAGCCGAGCTCACGGAGGATGTGCTCTGACCAGAGCGGCTGGAAAACATCGTACGCGCCTGTCCAAAGGATCGCATCGCGAGTGGTCGTCCCGTAGAGGACGTTTGTGTCGATGACTGCTTTTATTGGCATGATTAGATTCCGTAAAGCTCGCCGAGGCGTTGAATCTCTGTGACCGCCTCGGCCTGGCGCTCGCGGCGGCGGCGCTGGTAGGCGTCGAGGTCCGTGCGGCGCAGGCGCCGGTGCGTTCCGACGAGCTCGCAGGGGAGCTCACCCTGCTCGACGAGTTTGATCACGTGAGGCCGCGAGACCCCCAGATAGGTCGCCGCCTCCTGGGTCGTGAGCGAGGGCTCCGCCGCGGGTGCGCGGTTGGTGAGCTCGTCGATGACGGCGCGCATTTCTCGCATCTCCTGTTCGAGTTTCTGGAGACGCGTTTGTAGCTGATCACTCTGCTGCGCGCGCGTGAGCGGTGGGGATTTCGCTTTCTTTTTCACTTTTGCCATCAACGGAGTATAGCACGTTTTTCGATTATTCGAAACAATCGAAAATCATCGTTTTTTCAACTCGTTGAAGTCGAGGAGGATCTTCTGGCGGAGCTCCGCCGACACCGGCGCCGGCCGCGCGAGGCGCTCGAGCCGGCGCTGGAGCGCTCGGTACTGCGCCTCGAGCGTGCGGCAGCGCTCGCAGACGAAGAGGTGCACTCGCAGCGAGACTCTTGCGCGCAGGCCGAGCGACTCTTGCAGGAGGGCGTCGGGGACCTGGCGGCAGGTGATCACGGTGTACCTCGGAGGGTTTGCTCCAGGCACAGGCGCAGCGCATGCCGCGCGCGAGTCAAGAGCTGACGGAAGTTAGCGTAGCTCACGTCCAAAGTGTGACAGAGTTCCTTGCCATCGGCGTCTTCCTGGAGCGTGAGCACGATGGCCTGGCGGTGCTTCTCCGGCAGCGCCTCGATGCACGCCGCGAGCTCGCTGGCGTCCTCGCTCGCGAGGAGCTTCTCGATGGGCTGCGGAGCGACGCCGGTCTTCCAGTGGCCCTTCTCGTCGTAGTTCTGCGAGAGCAGGTGCTCGACGCCGGCGAGGTCTCCGTGGTGCTCGACGCGGCCACGGCGGCGGCGCGCCTCGCGGATGCTGTGCAGGTGGATGCCGAAGAGGAAAGTTGAGAGTTTCACATCCGGCCGCAGCTCCGCGAGCTTGCGGAAGAACACCGCGAAGCTCTCCTGGGTCGCGTCCTCGGCTTCCTGGGCGCTTAGGCCCTGCAGCCGTCCTTGGGACACCAACACTGTCACAAAATGCCCGACGAATGCGTTTACCTCGGTGGGCCGGGAGTTCAGGACGGCATCGCGCAGCAGCGGCGTTTCATGGAATTTCATGTCACAATTTGACCACAGAAAGACGTTAACTGGAAACCACGGGCGACAAGGCCCACTAGCCTCGGAGGCAGGAAATGAAGAATTCGAAGTTGCTTTTGTCAGTAGCGGTCGCGGGATTGTTGGCCGGCGCGCAGGGTGCCCTCGCGGACCATCACAACGAGAAGAAGGCGGAAGAGGGGAAGGCCGGCTGCCAGGGGAAAAACTCCTGCAAGGCGAAGGGCGAGAAGCACTCCTGCAAGTCGGGCGGTGAGAAGCACTCGTGCAAGACCGCCGAGGGCAAGAAGAAAGACAGTAAGGACGAGAAGCACGGCTGCGGTGCCAACGGCTGCGGCTAGGATGAACTCTCTGATGGGGCTCGGGTACCGGGCCCCATTCTACGACGACCTCATCGCGGGCCATCCGGAGATCGGCTGGCTCGAGGTCATCACGGAAAACTACCTCTGGGACCGCGGCGCCCGACGCCAGACGCTGCGCAAGCTGCGCGAGAGCTACCAGCTCGCCTTCCACGGTGTCTCGCTGTCACTGGCGGCGCCGGAGGAGCACGACGCGCGCTACCTGCGGGAGCTCAGGGCCTTCGTCGCCGAGTTCGAACCGGTGCGCGTCTCGGATCATCTCTGCTGGTCCTCACTAGGTGGGCACCACTGGCACGACCTGCTGCCCTTCCCCTATACAGAAGAGAATCTGCAACTCATCACGAATAAAGTATTGCACTGGCAGGACGAACTTAAGCGTCCACTGGTGCTGGAGAATTTATCGGCCTATCTCGCTGTGACGACGAGTGAAATGAGCGAGTACGCCTTCCTCGGCGAACTCGTGAAGCGCACGGGCTGCCAGGTGCTCCTGGACGTCAACAACATGGTCGTGAACAGCTTGAACTTTGGCCTCGCTCCGCTTCTTGAGCTCGAACACATCGACCTCGCGAGTGTGGCGCAGGTGCACCTCGCCGGTTTCACGCGCGGCACGGACTTCGTCATCGACACCCACTCGACGGTCCCGGCCGAAGAGACCTGGCAGCTCTGGCAGCAGGTCTGCCAGCGAAGAGCGGATCTTCCCTTCATGGTCGAGTGGGACGCCGAGATCCCGAACTTCGGAGAGCTTCTGCCGGTGCTTCGGCGGGCGCGCGAGATCCAGGAGGCGGCTCGATGAACTGGTTCCGGGACTTCTCGGCGGCGATGGTGGAGGAGAAATCACTCGCGGGGCTCCGCGGGGCAATGGACGTGAGCGGCGAGCGGGCGCTGAGGCACTACCGGCACCAGCACGAGGCCAAGGTGCGCGAGGCGATCGAGGAGAGTTTCCCGGAGACCAAGCGCCTCCTCGGAGGAGACTGGGAGCTCCTGTGGCAGCGGTTCTGGGCCTCGAGGCCCGCGTCGCCGCGCTCGTTGGATTTTTTCAGCGAGGTGTTCTACGGCTTCGTCACTGGCCAGGAGCTGGCACTGTCGGCGCGTGAGCTGCTGCGCTTCGAATGGGCGATGGAGCAGCACCCGTGGCACCACGAAGGGCTGGAGCCCCGCGCCTTCCCGGAGCTCGGCGAAGACACGCGGCTCGCGATCATGCCCCTTGATCTCCATGAGTTTAGCTGTGACGTGATCGCACTCTACGAGGACACGGAGCCAAGCGGAGTCTCCTGCCAGCGCGTGGTTTTCTGGCTGAAGGACACGGGCCTCTACTACCGCGAGCTGCGGGACTGGGAACACGAGCTCCTCGCGAAGCTGCCCCTGGGCCTCGCGACGGCGCTGGAGGGCGTCGCCGCCGACGAGAGCGAGGTGCAGAACTTTTTCCAGTGGCTCGGGAGCTCGGGCCTGGTGCGCGGCTAGGGCGCCTTCTCCGGAGCCTTCTTGATCGACTCGCGGATGAAGTACTTGATCACGGAGTTGCGCTCGGCGCCGCCGAGGAGCTTGCGAAGGTCCTGGTAGAGCTGGTCGTCGTAGATCAGCGCGTGCGCCGTGCCCGGGCCTGCGCGCAGGCGGCCCGAGACCTCCGCGAGGTCGCCGGCCATCTTTTCGAACTTCTTCGCCGAGGCGGCGAGAGGCGTGGCCGCGGTGTTCAGCTTCTCGGCCGAGCCGGCGATGCCGGTGAGGGCCGTCGAGATCTGCTTCGGGTCGATGGCTTCTAGGATCTGCTCCATGCGGGTCAGCACGCGCTCGGCGCGATCGGCGATGCCGCCGCCCTTCGCGGCGATGGCCTTGAAGTCGATCGAAGGCTCGGAGGTCAGAACGTCTCTCTCGCTGTCGAAGGCCTCGCTCGATTCGCTGCCGCCGAGGATCTCGAGGTACTTGTCGCCGACCAGGCCGGCGTTGGAGATCGCCACCTTGCTATCCCGGCGCAGCCAGCGCAGGTTATCCGCCAGGACGAGCATCTGGATCTCGACGGTCTCGAGGCCTACGATCTTGATCTCCTGGACGTGGCCGATGCGCAGGCCGCGCAGCTCGACGACCGCTCCGGCCTTGAGGTTCTCCGCGTTCTTCACCTGGGCGCGGATCAGCGCCTTGCGGCTGAAGAGCGCCGACTCCTTGCCGATGGCCGTCACCATGATCATCAGGACGATGGTCAGGGAAATGAGGAGGAGTCCGACTTTGATGAGATTCGATTTATCCTGCGCGCGCATAGTGCCCTCGTTAGTGTGCCGTCTGGAATTTTTTTACGATCGGAAGTGTGCTCTCCTCGAAGTCGCGGACGCTTCCCTGGAAGGCGATCCGGCCCTGGTCGATGATGAGGAGCCGGTCGCAGACCTTCTTCGCCGCCGGGATGTCGTGGGTCACGAAGATGCCGGCGACGCCGCGGGCCTTGAAGGAGCGCATGATCTCGAGGACGTTCTCGACGTTCACGGGGTCGAGGCCCGCGGTGGGCTCGTCGTAGAGGATCACGTCGGGTTTCAGCACCATCGCCCGCGCCAGGCCCGCGCGCTTCTGCATGCCGCCGGAGAGGTCCGAGGGGTAGAGCTGCGCGGCTTCGTCGAGGCGCACCAGGCGCAGCACTTCGTGGACGCGGTGAGATTCCTCCGTCTCGTTGAGCCGGAGGTGTTCGCGGACCGGGTAGGCGATGTTGTCGTAGACCGTCAGCGAGTCGAAGAGAGCGCCGCTCTGGAAGGCGTAGCTCATGCGCGTGCGCGTCCGCACGAGCTGCTCTTCGGCGTAGAGGTCGATGCGCTCCTGGTCGAGCCACACCTCCCCCGCGTCCATGGTCTCGAGGCCAATGAGGCAGCGCAGGAGCACGCTCTTGCCGGTGCCCGAATTCCCGAGCAGGCCGATGGTCTCGGAGCGCTTGAGGGAGAAGCTCACGCCGGCGTGGACGACCTTCGGGCCGAAGCTCTTCCGGAGTTCTTCTACGCGGAGGATTTCGCCGCTGGCCATCGGTGCGCTCCTAGTCGAAGAGCAAGATGAGGATCTTGCTGAGGAAGAAGTCCGACACGAGGATGGCGATCGACGAGCGCACCACGACCCAGGTAGCCGCCTCGCCGACGCCGCGGGTGCCTTCCTTCGTCTGGAAGCCGCGCCAGCAGGCCAGCAGCGTGATGATGACGGAGAAGAAGGCGCACTTGATGTAGCAGCTGAAGACGTCGTGCAGGCGGATCGTCGCGAGGACCTTGTTGATGTAGAAGCCGAAGGCCATGTCGAACTCGCTGCGGGCGATGAGCATGCCGCCGATGATCCCGACGAAGGTGGCGAGCACCCCGAGGAGCGGAAGCGTGACGAGGCCCGCGACGACGCGCGGGACGACGAGCACGCGGATCGGGGAGGTGCCGAGGGCGCGGATGGCGTCGATCTGCTGGGTGACGTTCATGGCCCCGATCTCGGCGGCGATGCCCGAGCCGATGCGGCCGGCGACGAGCAGCGAGGTGAAGATCGGGGCCATCTCGCGGATGAGAGAGAGGGAAACGATCGCCGGCACGTAGAGCGTTCCGCCGAACTTCGCCAGTCCGTAGCCGAACTGCAGCGTCATCACGAGGCCCATGACGAAGCCGATGACGAGGGTGATGGAGAGCGACCGCGCGCCGAGCTCGATGATCTGCTCGTTCACCCGGTGCCAGTAGAAGGGACGGCTCAGCATGGCGCGCAGTGTGCGCAGGAGGAGGTCGAAGACCTCGCCGACGAACTCGAGCTGCGAGCGCGCGAGGGCGATCATCGGAACCTCACGGTCTTCAGCATCGCCTCGAAGGCCGCCAGCGAGTCTCTGTTGCGCTCGCGCGGAGTGATGAGCAGGAAGTCGTAGTAGCAGTGGTCGCGGCGGTAGTTACGCAGGTAGATCAGCACGCCGACCCCGTCGACGTTGGCCTGGATCTCCATCTCGAAGGCCTCGCGGCCCTGCCACTCCAGCGTGCGCTTCCCGAGCGGGATGTAGCCGCCGTAGCTCTCGAAGGTCTGGCGCGCGAGCGCTTCCAGGGGAAGGCTCTGGAATTCGCCGCAGAAGGAGTTCGCCAGCATGACGTCGCCGCGCCGGTGGTGCGACCACGCGCGGTCGCTCTGGCGCGGGTCGACCTCGTCCCACTCGGGGTGCTTGTACGTGATGCGCAGGTGCTTGTCTTTCTGCGGGCCCGGCGCCGTGGGCACGAGCGCTGAGCACCCCATCAGGAGCGCGAGTGCGGTGAAGAGAATTAGTCGGCCTTGGCGGAGCATGCGAATCCTGAAGTCGGGTACAGGAATATTAGAAAGGAGTCGCAAACCTTTGTAAACGATAGGTCCGGCGGTCAACGTCAAAGTTTTGATGGGACGATTTTGCCGGAGGTAAGATTTTCCACTGCGCCTCGCGAATCTGGGTTAAAATTTCCCCATGGGTCGAAGAGACTTCTAGGACGGAAGCCTTACCCAAGGGATGCGATGACGCTAGCGAGAGCACTGCCACGATGGCTGACAACCCTCCTCCTCACGATTGCCTGGGCGCCGGCCCACGCCGAGCTCTTTAATCAGGAACTCTTCAAGACTCACCTGCGGTGGAACCTCCAAACTTCCCGCGAGCAGATCACCGTGAGCAAGCGCGAGAACCAGGTGCTCATCGAGACCCTCGACCTCGCGCTCTTCGAGAAGCTTGCCGGGGAGATGGCGAAGATGAAGCGCGCCGAAGGCTACGTCGAGGCGGTGACCTACGAGCAAGACGGTTTTCCGGCGAAGCCCGCGCGCATCACCGTGACCCTCAAGGCCCAGTCCGTTGAACTCTTTAGCTTCTACCGCGACGTCGATCGGAAATGGATCATGGACTTCTGGGTGAACGCGGACGCGCTGCCGACCCAGGCCGCCTCATTCCAGAAGCCACCGGTGCAACCCGTCGCCGCGAAGGCCGAGGCGCCGAAGCCGAAGCCGAAGCCGAAGCAGGCCGCCGCGGCTGCGGTTCCGGTGCCCTCGATCCTCGAGGTGATTCCGGTGGACGCGCCCAAGCGGGACAAGGTGAACCCGGGGTACCGCGACTACCGCTACGGCGCATCGTTCCTGTGGGATTACCCGGCGCTCCTACCGCCGCTCGAGCGCGACGTGCTCCTCGAGAGTAAGATCCCGGAGTACCTGCATCCCATCAAGGACCGGGAGCTGCTCGACGACCGGAAGGAAGCCCACGTCCAGCTCTCGATCAACCTCTACCGTGATGAGAAGTGGGGCCTGTTGAACAAGTCCCTCACGCTCTACGAGAAGAAGTACGGCTCGGACGCGAACGCGGACATCAACGAGTGGATGAAGATCAACGCCCTCTTCCGCAGCAACCTCACGAAGAAAGACCGCACGCTGCAGGCTTCCGCGATGAACCTGCTCCAGTCGCTGCTCCAGCGCTCCAACGACTACGAGATCAAGCGCGCCTCCGCGCGCTACCTCATCCAGTACTACGTCGACAAGGGCGACTTCTTCAAGGCCCTCGAGCTCGCGAAGGGCCTCTTCGTCGAATCCCGCGCGCAGTACGACCACGACATGGTCATCCTCGCCGCGAACGTCATCCTCAACGCCCTCGCGCGGCTCAAGCAGGACGACAAGATCGCCGAGTTCCTGAGCGACAAGAAGCTCGCGGCGCTCCTCGCCCCGCAGACCGAGTTCGCCTACGCCACCTACGCGCTGCTCGCCGCCGGTAAGACCGGAGAGATCCTCAAGCGCTACGCGGCGCTCGAGAAGAGTCTGGTGAAGCCGGTGCACCCGAGCATCCTCTACAACGTCGCGGAAGCGTTCTTCCGCGAAGCGCGCTTCGCCGACGCCATCCGGCTCTTCGACCAGTTCGTCGCGGACTGGGCCCACTACCGGGAGGCGCCCTCCGCGCGCCTGCGCATCGGCATGGCCTACGAGATCACCAACCGGAGCGCGGAGGAAACGCTCGTCCTCTACCGCAACGCCATCGACCGCAGCCCGGATCCGCGGGTGCGCTTCGAGGCGAAGCTGCGCTACGTGGGCCTGCGCGTGGGCCGCAAGCTCGACCCGACTCCCGCCGACCTCGAGACCATCGTCTTCCTCGAGCAGGCCGACGACGAGAAGGCGGCGCTCACGGCGGAGCTGCGGCAGCTCCTCTGGCTCGTGCGCCTGCGGACTTTCCTGGCGCAGAAGAACTACGACAAGGCACTCTCGTACCTCGCGACGATCCCCGTGGACAGCCTGAAGCCGGCGGACCGCCGGGTCTTCGAGGCCGACGGCGCGGAGATCGTCTACGGTGTCGTTCAGCAGAGCTACCTCGCGGAGGACTACACCCGCGCCGCCAAGACCTGGGAAGTCTACCGCGACCGGTACGACCGCCGCATCGCGGGCAACCCGTACATGAACTTCATCGCCGCCGACAGCTACCTCAAGCTCGGCCTCTACCAGAGCTTCGACCGCGCCGCCGAGGGACTGCGGACGATGGCGGAGCAGGAGCCACGAGAGTACCCGCTGTGGGTCGACCGCGGCCGCAGCCTTCCGGTGCAGGACATGGTCGCGGAGCTCGACCTCATCCGCTCCGTCGCCGCGAAAGAATGGGACCAGGCCGAGGCCAAACTGGCTTCATACCCGGTGTCATTACGGGCCACGCACGTCTATCCTTTTTACCGGGGCCTCGTGGCCTTCCAGCGCGGGAAGTGGTCCCAGGCGGCGGAGGACTTCGAAAAAGTTCTTCTCACGAAGACCCAGGCGGGCCGGCTCACTCCTCGGCAAATGGCTGACCTTCTGATGAGTTACGTCGAGAGCCTCTACAACCTCAAGGACCCGGCGCGCTTCCGGACGGTGGTCGAGGCCCTCGCCAAAGACATCCAGCGCTCGAAGTCGGCACCGATCTTGAATGTTGGCGAGCGAGTCAGTTACCTCCTCGTCGAGACGCTCGCGGGAGAGGACAAACCGAACTGGCCAATGGTGGAGTCGCAGGTGCGGGAATTTCAGAAGCAGTTTGTAACATCTCCTTACACCGCGCGGATGGAGTATTTGTTAGGTCGCGCGCTCCTCAGAAATGGTAAACTAGACGAAGGCAAGCAGGTCCTTCGGGCCCTGATCGAGAAACAAGAAATCCCGCTTTACGTGAGGGAGATGGCCAGGACGGAACTGTCGGCCCTCGAGTTGAAGGACAAGCGGTTATAGTCACTCTTTGACAACGGACAGGAGGTCTAATGTTAAAGTCAGCGCAGCACATTGTCGGTACTCACCCTAAGTTCATCAAGTCGCTCGAGACAGCGCGAAACGTCGCCGTGACGAAGACGCCGGTGCTCATCTGCGGCGAAGCCGGCTGCGGGAAGAGGACCCTGGGCCACTACATCCACCTCAACTCGGTTCGCAAGAACGCCGCGATCGAAGTGGTGGACTGCAGCGCTGAGGTCGAAGAGGTCGAGCGCCGGGTGCTCGGATACCGCGAGGCGGATGGCCGCTTCCAGCGCGGCGTCCTCGAGGTGGCCAACGGCGGCACGGTGATCTTCGCCCACATCGACGCTCTCGACGAGAGTTTCCAGAAGCGCCTCTTCACGATCCTCCAGGAACTGCCGGACTACGAACTCGACGTGCGCATCCTCGCGACGACCACCAAGAACCTCTCGAAGCTCGTCGGCGCGGGCAAGTTCTCGCGGCCCCTCCTGACCTACTTCGGTGGCGCCCAGATCAACCTCATGGCCCTCCGCGAACGCGGCACCGACGTCGAGCTCCTCGCGAAGACCTTCACCGCGGAGTGGTGCGAGGAGACCCAGCAGCAAGCGTTTACGATTTCTCCCGAGGCTCTCGCGCGCCTCAACGACCAGGCCTGGAACGGCAACGTCACCGAGCTGCGCCTCGCGGTCCGCAGCGCCGCCGCACAGGCGCAGGACTGCGTCATCGACGTCGCCGCGTTCCAGACGGAAGTCAAGCGCAGCGAAGGCTTCACCAGCGAGACCGACGAGGACGGCGTGAAGCTCATGTCGCTCAAGGACGCGGAGAAGCTCCTCATCAAGAAGGCCCTCGTGTTCACGTCCGAGAACCGCACGCAGGCGGCGAAGATCCTCGGCGTCAGCATCCGAACCCTGCGCAACAAGATCAACGAGTACCGCAGCGAAGGCTCGCAGTACTTCGTGAACCTTCGCTAGGGAGCACACCGTGGACGTGACCGACAAGACCCTGCGGGCTCTGGCGACGTCGCTGAAGTTCCGCGAGATGCGCCAGGAGCTCATGAGCGGGAACGTGGCCAACGCCAACACCCCGGAGTACAAGGCGCAGAAGCTCGACTTCGAGGCGGCGCTCGCGCGGGCCCTCGACGTCGACGGGAACCTCTCCATGGAGGCCACCGATGGCCGGCACTTCAACGTCGGCGGCGGCGGCTTCGACAACCTGGAGCCCGAGGTCTACGAAGACCCGAACGGCGTCGTCGCCGAGAACGGGAACACGGTGGACGTCGAAGCCGAGATGGCCCGCATGGCCGAGAACAAGATCATGTACGACACGACGGTCCAGCTCATCAACAAGAAGCTGGGCCTCATGAAGTACACGCTGAACAACGAGAAATGAGGTAGCACATGGACCTGTTGACCAGTCTGAAGATTAGCGCCTCGGGCCTCGCGGCCCAGCGCAAGCGGATGGAAGCCGTGTCCTCGAACATCGCCAACGCGCAGACCACGCGGACCGCCGAAGGTGGCCCCTACCGCAAGAAGGAAGTGGTCTTCGGCGCCGAGCCGGCGCGCGACAGCTTCGCCGAGATCCTCGAGGGCGAACTGGACGAAAAGGCTCAGACGGTGCACGCGGTCGAGGTGGTCAACAGCGACAAGCCGCCGATCCTGAAGTACGAGCCGAACCACCCGGACGCGAACAAAGACGGGTACGTGGCCTACCCCGACATCAACGTGATGCAGGAGATGGCGAACATGATCGAAGCCCAGCGCGCCTACGAGGCTAACGTCTCGGCGGTCAACACGACCAAATCGATGGCGATCAAAACGCTTGAGATCGGTCGAAACTAGGAGAGTGAGCCATGATTAAGAATCTTAATCAGCTCGATCAAACACTCGGTAGCTACGACGCCCGCGGCTGGGCGAAGAAAGCCGGCAACGAGATCGCGGAGCACATCCAAGGATTGGACGTTCCGGGTGCGACGCCGGCGTCGGAGACGGGGAAGACTTTCGGAGAGTTTTTACAGGATTCGATCGGGAAGGTGAACGCCCTCCAGACCGACGCCGACGTGGCCATGCAGAAGCTCGCCAGCGGCGAGAGCAAGGATCTCCACGAAACGCTGCTCGCGGTCGAACGGGCGGAGATCGCCTTCAAGGCCATGAACCAGGTGCGCTCGAAGGTGATCGACGCGTACAAAGAGATAATGAGAATGCAGATCTAACGGAACAGGATGTTCCGCGCGGTTAATGATGTGACCAGGAGGGTCCATTGAACGGTTTCCTACAGAACACGCTTTCGAACTTTGTGGAGTTCTTCCGCGCCCTCGACGCTACTCGGAAGATCGGCATGGCCATGGTCGCCGCGGTCATCGCCGCGCTCTTCGTCGCCGTGCTCATGTGGGCCGGCAAGAGCCAGTACAAGGTCCTCTACACGGATCTCTCGAAAGAGGATTCGGTGCAGGTGGCACGGCTCCTCGAGGAGGGAAAGATCACCTACCAGATCCAGGATGAGGGGAAGACCATCCTCGTGCCCGAGGAGCAGGTGGAGATCTGGCGCCTCGAGATCGCCAAGCGCGGTGTGAACTTCACCGGCACCGTCGGCTACGAGATCTTCGACAAGCAGTCCTTCGGCACCACCTCCTTCGTGCAGAAGATCAACAAGCAGCGCGCCCTCGAGGGTGAGCTCGTGAAAACCATCATGCACCTGCGCGGCGTCGCCCGTGCCCGGGTGCACCTTTCCATTCCCGACTCCAGCCCCTTCGTGACCGAGCGCAAGCCACCCTCCGCTTCGGTTGTCCTCGACGTCGAGCGCACGGTGACCATGACGAGCGACGAGATCAAGGGGATCCAGAGCCTCGTGGCCTCATCGGTGGACGGCATGCGCAGCCACCACGTGGTCGTCATCGACAGCCGGGGCAAGAAGCTCTCGGAGAACGACGGCGACAGCATGAGCACCCAGACCGCCAACCGCATCGCGCTCGAGACGCGCATGAACGATCAGTACGAAAAACGGATCGAGGACATCCTCGCGCGCGTCGTGGGGAACGGCAAAGTGATCGCCAAGGTCACCGTGAAGATGGACTTCACCGAGTCGACGTCGACGCAGACTCAGTACGACCAGGAGAACGCCGCGGTGGTCTCCGAAGTCAAGAACGAGCAGAAGCTCCAGGGCGTGCGTCCCTCGCCGCAGGGGATCCCCGGCGCGCGCTCGAACCTGCCCGGTGAGCAGCCCCAGCCCGGCATCCCCGAGACTCGCAACGACGTCGACAAGAGCCTCGTGACGCGCAACTTCAATGTGCCCACGACGGTCGTCAAGAGCAAGAAGCCGACCGCCGAGGTCCAGCAGGTGAGCGTCGCCGTCATGGTCGACGGCAAGCGCGTGCCGGTGAAGGACAAGGACGGCGCGGTGGTCCTGAACGACGAAGGCCTCCCGGTGACGCAGTACCAGGCCTGGAGCGAAGCCGAGCTGGCGAACTTCCAGCAGATCGTCGCGAGCGCCATCGGCATCAACCAGAGCCGCGGCGACAAGCTCGTCATCAAGAACATGGAGTTCGCCACCGAGGACCTCGCCGAGATCGAGGCCATCATGCGCGCCCGGGAAAACCGCGAGATCCTCAAGAACGTCACGAAGTACCTCATGATCGGAGCGCTCATCACGCTCTTCTTCTTCATGGTGGTGCGTCCCTTCATCCAGTGGCTCACCGAGAACACCGTCGAGAGCATCGAGGATTTCCTGCCTAAAACGCTCGAGGAACTCGAGAAGATCCAGGCGGGCCAGCGCCTGCCCGGACTGGAAGACGTGCTGCCCTCGATCGAGGATAAGCTGAATCCGGAGAAGATTGAGGGTAATATGTTACGAGAGAAGATCATCGCACTCGTCGAGCAGAATCCGTCGAAGGCCGCGCAGGTGGTCCACGACATGATCCACTCGGCCGAGGGCCAGAAAGAAATCGCCTAAGGACCGCGGGGAGAGCGCATGGCAGAGGAAAAAACCTTAGACCCAGATGTCGAGTACCAGCTACTGAGCGGCCAGGAGAAGGCCGCGATCTTGCTTTCGGCCCTGGGCCCCACGGCGACGAAGCTGATCTTCAAGAACATGAAGGACAACGACGTCAAGCGCATGATCAACGCCATGTCGAGCATCACGAAGTCGCCGATCTGGATGGTGAAGCGCGTGCTCGAAGAGTTCTACAGCTCGATCAACGAGGACGCCGAGCTCCTCTTCGCGGAGAACAAGGGCCGCGACTTCATCCTCTCGACCCTCGGCGAGGACCGCGCCAAGCAGCTCCTGGGCCAGGTCGTCGACGTCGGGAACTCGAACACGCTCGAGTCCCTCGAGCTCGTCGACACGCGCACGCTCGCGAACTTCCTCATCAACGAACACCCGCAGACCATCGCCCTCATCGTCGCCCACCTCCCGGTGGAGAAGAAGGTCGACGTCCTCCGCAAGCTCCCCGAGGGCCTGCAGGCCGAGGTGGTCCTGCGCGTGGCGAACCTCGACTTCGTGTCGCCGGAGCTCATCGCCCAGCTCGACGACGTCCTCAAGACCGAGCTCTCGACCCTCGGCTCCATCGACACCCAGCAGCTGGGCGGCGTCGAGCCCATCGCCGACATGCTCAACCTCATGGACAAGAACACGGAGAAGAGCATCATGGCGCGCGTCGAGGAGAAGGATCCCGAGCTCGCCGAGGAGATCCGCAAACTCATGTTCGTCTTCGAAGATCTCATCTACGTCGACGACAAGGGCATCCAGGAACTCCTCAAGTCGGTGGACAACCAGAAGCTCACGGTCGCCCTCAAGACGGCGCCGGAAGAGGTCAAAACCAAGCTCTTCAAGAACATGTCGAACCGCGCTGCGACCCTGCTGCGGGAAGACCTCGAGAGCCTCGGGCCCACGAAGGTCTCCGACGTCGAGAAGGCGCAGCAGGAGATCGTCCAGCAGGTCAAGGATCTGGAGGCCAAGGGCAAGGCGATCATCGCCCGCGGCGGAGAAGGCGACTCGTTCGTCTAAGGAGACTGAGAGATGGAAAAGCGCCCGCGCAGCCTAGAGGTCAAGCCCTTCAGCTTCCAGTCCTTCGAGAACGAGGCCGGGGCTGCGTCCCACCGCTCGTTCGAGTTCCCGGAGCTCGGCGCCAGCGCCGCGGTGGGGAAAGTGCCGAGTGCGAAAGTGATCCGCGCCGAGCGCGAGGCGGAGGCGAAATCAAGTTTTAAGATCGACGCCATCGTCCGCGACATGCGGGGCCTGTCCTCGCAGGAGCAGGACGACCTCGATCAGCGCATCAGCGAAGAGGTCGAGCGCCGCATCGTGCGGCTCCGCGACGAGGCCCACCGCGAAGGGCTCGAGAAGGGCCGGATGGAAGGCGCCGACGCCGCCCTCCGCGAGGCGATGCAGCGGCACGAAGCGCAGATCGAGCAGATGGAGGGGATGCTCCTCGACCTCCAGCGCCAGTCGGAGGAGCGCCTCGAGGCCCAGCGCCGGGACGTCTACGAGCTCGTCAAGCGCCTCTCGAAGTGGCTCGTCCTCAAGGAGGTGGGGGACGACTCCTATCTCCCGAAGCTCGTCGAGAAGCTCATCCTCGAGATGAACCAGAAGCAGAACCTCATCCTGCGCGTCCACCCGGATGACCTCGCGCTCATGCCGGGCCTGCTCGAGAAGATCGAGGCACGGCTGGGGGCGCTCACGAACGTGCGCGTCGAGCCGGGCCTGGAGATGAGCGCGCGGGGCCTCGTCCTCGAAACGGAAAACGGCATCATCGACGCCACACCCGAGGCGCTCTTCCAGACCATCGACAAGCTCTTCGAAGCCGTGGTGGGCCATGCATGACCCCCTGAAGATCAAAGAGCTCATCAAGTGGACCGAGACGCGCGTGCCCTGGCAGCGCATCGGCAAGATCGTCGCGTCCCGCGGCATGGTCTACGAGGCGAGCATCCCGCGGGCGGTGCTCGGCTCTCACGTGGAGTTTCACACCGAAGCCGGGGAGCAGTCTCTCGGTGAGGTGGTCGCTCTCAGCAATGGCCGGTGCATGGTCATGCCCTACCACGAGATCTCCGGCATCAACTCCGAGACGAAGATCTACCTCAAGGACGTCGTCACGGAGATCAAGGTGGGCCCGGGGCTCCTCGGCCGCATCGTCGATTTCCAGGGCCGGCCCCTGGACGGCAAGGGGCCCGTCGCCGGCGCCGCGGAGGTGCGCTCGATCTACGGCCAGCCGATGAACCCACTGGACCGGCCGCCGATCCGGGAGGCCCTCGACGTCGGCGTCAAGTCCATCAATTCGTTCATCACCGCCGGCAAAGGCCAGCGCCTCGCCATCATGGCGGGCTCGGGGGTGGGGAAGTCCGTGCTCATGGGCATGATCGCCCGCAACACCACCGCCGACATCAACGTCATCGCGCTCATCGGCGAGCGTGGCCGCGAGGTCCTCGAGTTCATCCAGAGCGACCTCGGCGAGGAGGGCCTCAAGCGCTCCGTCATCGTCGTGGCCACCTCGGACACCTCGGCGCTCATCCGGATGAAAGCGGCCTACACGGCGACGACCATCGCCGAGTACTTCCGCGACGACTCGAAGGACGTGCTCCTGATGATGGATTCGATCACGCGCTTCGCGATGGCGGGCCGCGAGATCTCGCTCTCCGCCGGCGAAGCGCCGGGGCCGAAGGGCTACTCGCCCTCGGTGTTCGCCCGGCTCCCGAAGCTCATGGAG
>DAIPJL010000017.1:0-26743 GCA_036770305.1 Bacteriovoracaceae bacterium
GTCCTAAGGTAGAACTTATTCCTGCAGAGATGGCGATGGTCGGCGCTTCAAGTCCGAGTGGGATGCCGGCGCCGAGGGTGAGGGCGGTGACAAAAAATTTCTGCACCCATTCCTTGATGCTAATGATCCCGTGGTGCATGGCCAAAAGTATTTTGGTGCGTGGGATGCCCGAGCCAATCAGCGCTGGCGTACGCTTGGCGAGCCAAGCAGCGGTGAGGATGTAGAGGGTGCTGATGAGAACGCTTTTTAAGGAGAAGGTTCCGAGGCTGCCGGCCAGGCCGGTGAGGAGATGGACACACCGTTCAATCGCTACGGCGATGAGGCCCGCGGAGAAGCCAATCACGACAGTACTGAGGAGAAACTTTTGTTCGTTATTGAGAGATGGTTTGCGCACTATGTAGTCAGTTTAACCGGGGTGAGTGTTTTTAAATAGTTAGCAAGTTTTTCCTAGGACTTTCTTTTTTCTTTCAGGAGCCAACCTTGACACTCGTCCAGACGGTATTACATTGTGAGAGCAAATTTTTAGTTCACGAATAATTTAGTCAACTTAATGCTTCGCGCATTTTAACCGGAGGTAATCCATGACTGTAAAACCTTTGCAAGACCGCGTTCTGATCAAGCGTCTCGAAGAAGAGACCAAGACTGCTGGCGGGATCATCATCCCGGACAACCACAAAGAAAAACCAGCGCAGGGTGAAGTCGTCGCCGTAGGCACCGGCTACCGTCTGCAAGACGGCAGCATCAAGGCCCTCGACGTCAAGAAGGGCGACAAGGTCCTCTTCGGCAAGTACTCGGGCACGGAAGTAAAAGTCGCCGGCGAAAACTTCCTCATCATGAAGGAAGACGAAATCCTCGGCGTCCTTCAGTAACTCAACTTTTCACTCTCTAAGGGAGAACTCATATGTCAGCCAAAGAACTCAAGTACTCAGAAAACGCACGCAACAGCATCCTCGCGGGCGTGAACGCTCTCGCCAACGCGGTGAAAGTCACCCTCGGCCCCAAGGGCCGTAACGTCGTGATCCAGAAGTCCTTCGGAGCTCCTCACATCACGAAAGACGGTGTTTCGGTTGCGAAAGAGATCGAGCTTGAAAACGCCTTCGAGAACATGGGCGCCCAGCTCGTGAAAGAAGTCGCGCAGAAGACCAACGAAGACGCCGGCGACGGCACCACCACAGCGACCGTGCTCGCCCAGGCGGTTTACCGCGAAGGCGTGAAGCTCGTCGCCGCTGGCCACAACCCGATGGACCTCAAGCGCGGCATCGACCTCGCGACGGAGAAGGTCATCGAGAAGCTCAAGGGCATGAGCAAGAAAGTCGAGACCAACGACGAGATCAAGAACGTCGGTACCATCTCTGCCAACAACGACAGCAGCATCGGCCAGCTGATCTCTGATGCCATGGCAAAAGTCGGCAAAGAAGGCGTCATCACCATCGAAGAGTCGAAGACCGGCATGACCGAGCTCGTCGTCGTCGAGGGCATGCAGTTCGACCGCGGCTACGTGTCTCCGTACTTCGTGACCAACGCCGAGAAGATGGAAGCCACCTACGAGAACCCCTACCTCCTCATCACCGACAAGAAGATCTCGTCGATGAAAGAGCTCCTTCCGACCCTCGAGAAGGTCGTCCAGAGCGGCAAGCCCCTGGTCATCATCTCTGAAGACGTCGAAGGCGAAGCCCTCACCACTCTGGTCGTGAACAAGCTGCGCGGCACACTGAACGTCGCAGCGGTCAAGGCCCCGGGCTTCGGCGACCGCCGCAAGGAGATGCTCAAAGACATCGCGATCCTCACCGGCGGCCAGGTGATCTCCGAAGAGCTCGGCATGAGCCTCGAGACTGCGACCCTCAAGGACCTCGGTACCTGTAAGAAGATCACCATCGACAAAGAAAACACCATCATCGTCGACGGTGCCGGTGCCAAGAAAGACGTCGACGCTCGCGTCGGCGCCATCAAGGCCCAGATCGCCGAGACGACTTCTGACTACGACAAAGAGAAGCTGCAGGAGCGCCTCGCGAAGCTCGCCGGCGGCGTCGCGGTCATCCGCGTCGGTGCCCCAACCGAGTCAGAGATGAAAGAGAAGAAAGACCGCGTCGAAGACGCCCTCAACGCCACTCGCGCGGCCGTTGAAGAAGGCATCATCGTCGGCGGCGGCGCAGCTCTGCTGCACGCTGGTTCGGCCCTCGAAGGCCTCAAGGGTGCCAACGAAGAGCAGACCGCGGGCATCAAGATCGTCAAGCGTGCCATCGAGGAGCCCCTCCGTCAGATCGCGTTCAACGCCGGCGTCGACGGCGCCGTGGTCGTGAACAAGATCCTCGAGAGCAAGAACGCCGCCTTCGGCTACAACGCGCGCGACGACAAGTTCGAAGACCTGGTCAAGGCCGGTATCATCGACCCAACCAAGGTGACCCGTTCTGCGCTCCAGAACGCCGCTTCCGTTGCGGGCCTGATGCTTACGACTGAAACCATGATCGCTGACCTTCCGAAGAAGGACGACGCTCCAGCCATGGGCGGCGGAATGGGCGGCATGGGTGGAATGGGAGGCATGGGCGGAATGATGTAAGCCCTGCACTTTCAAAGCTTTAAGTCATCGCGAGGGGCCCAATTGGGCCCCTCTTTTATATTTGTGGGACAAAGTTGAAGTAAAATAATCAAGTTTACAGCAATTCGACCGATAAGACTTCCGGAGGAGAATCTTATGCGTGCGCTTTTGACTTGGTTCATCACTTTGCAGCTTTCGGTTGGCCCGGTCGCCGCTCAGCTCGGTGAGAAGAAAGACGTCGCAGAATTCAACCCCACCTCGCAGCTCGCCGAGCAGCTTGCGCTCCACGAGGCACAGGCCTTCTCCAAGATCGTCGACACCGAGATGGCGAAGCTCAAATCCCTGGGCGCGCTAGACTACGTGAAGAGCACCGAGCACCTGAGCGCGGAAGACAAGGCGCACTGGCAGAAGCTCGCTCAAGAGCTCCGCGGGGAAGGCTTACCGGGCTTCAGCCAGAAGGCTCCGGGTGAGTGGTCGCTGACGGTGTCCGGAAAGACCCTCGCCTTTGGCCTGAGCGACCTCTATCAGAAGAAGGTCTTCGTGAATGGTAAGTTCGTGAGCCTCTCCGCGGGCAGCCTGAAGGAGCTCGAAGCCCGGCTTCGGACTGCGCTCGCGTCTTCAGCGAGCACCACGTCCATCCTTCCGCTACTCCTGCGGCAGTTCGCGATCGGAGAGGCCCACGCCGAGCCCGTCTCGGGCGCCATTCTCCTCCTCATCGCTGCGGTCGTAGGTGCGATCCTCGCGGGGTCGGCTTGGTACTACATGAAGTTCAAGCCGAAGAAAGCCGTCGAGGCCCTGCGGCAGGCCGCGGGCACCCTGGCCGGCGACGCCGCCAAGTGCGAGGAGGCTCGCGCCGACTCTGACTCCTACAATGCCACCTTCGACCTTGCGGCGAACATCTCCGAGCGGACGCGCCTCAATTCCCTGACTTCGGCGGAGCGCTCGCTCCAGTTGGTGATCAAGGAACAGATCGACACGGCCACGCGCCGGCGCACCGACTGCTACGACGCCGCCCACGAAGCCGGTAAGCACCTCAGCCTCGATATTCCGAAGATCACCGACGCCCAGCTCGAGCGCCTCGAACTCATGGGTGGGAGCACGAAGCTCACGAGCGAAACGGACGTGAAGGGCGCACTCTTCGGCGTCTGCGCCGCCTATAACCGGCTCGCGAGCTGCATGTCTCGCTTCGTCGCTGCCCACATCGACGACAGCGGCATGAGTTCGTTCAAAGACAACGCGCGCCGGAGTCACTACCGGTATCAGCAACAGTCCGCGGCGGGTCAGCGCTAGACCGGAGCGATCGGTTACCCACATGTCCGACGAAAAGGGGAGAGTGATCTCCCCTATTAAGTTCTCGCTAACATTCCGATAGAGCTGTACATGGCAACAGCTCCCGGTTCTCTCGAAGCGAAGATTGACGATCTCGTCAAGGCCCTCGGTGGCCTCGAGCGCCTGCGCGAGCTCTCGCGGCTATCGTCGCTCGACCACCTCGTGAACCTGCACCTCCTTAGCCACCTCACTCGGCTCGATAAGATCGAAGGCCTCGACAAGCTCAAGGCCCTCGACGAACTCCGCAGCCTCGAGAAGCTTGATAACCTCACCCAGCTTGAGGAACTCC
Organism: Bacteriovoracaceae bacterium; assembly: GCA_036770305.1. Taxonomy (GTDB): domain Bacteria; phylum Bdellovibrionota; class Bacteriovoracia; order Bacteriovoracales; family Bacteriovoracaceae; genus UBA6144. Next base: position 4,155 of record DAIPJL010000017.1, read on the forward strand.
GGGGGCTGAACCGCTTGACCGAGCTCCGGCAGCTCGAGGAGCTCGGTAAGCTCGCTTCGCTCACGAGCCTCGATCGTCTGAGTGAGCTCGATCGCCTCTCCCAGCTCGACCAGCTCTCGCAGCTGGACAAGTTGCTCGAGCTGCAGAAGCTCGGGGCGCTCGATTCGCTGAGCAACCTCGGAGGCCTCGAGCGCCTCGACCACCTGAAGTACCTCGAGAGCCTGGATCGGCTCCAGGAGCTCACGGCACTCACGAAGCTGGAAGACCTCGCGGGCCTCAAGGACCTGCTGGAGAAAAACTCCGAGCGCCTCAACCAGCTCCGCCACCTCGACGCGCTCGATAACCTGCCCTTGCTCAACAAGCTCGACAACCTCGACCGGCTCGACCGCTTGGATGAGCTGAAGCTTCTCGACCGGCTCACGGAGCTGCGCGAGCTCGACCGGCTCACGGCGCTCAGCGAAGCTCCCCCACCGCCAGCGTCACCTGCGGCGGCGCCGGTGCCACAGCCAGCGCCGGTGGTGGAGCGGGTCATCGAACGCGTCGACGCACCGGTCGCTCGTTGGCAGGAGCAGCTGCTGCGCCTCGGCTTCGAACTGGTGCGGACCTTCTTCGTTGCTCTCCTCGTCACCCTCGCGCTGGTGGCTCCGAGCGGCCAGCGCGTGCTCAAGGAAGCCACGAGCTACCTCGGCCTCGGGGGGCCCGCGCAAGTGGCGTGGGCACTGGGAGTGCTGCGCGAGGCGGAGGGCGGCGGCTTCGCTCAGCACTGGGTAGATTTTCAGCAGCGGATCGACAACGAACTCGGCCTCCTCTTTGAAACGGCGGCGCCCTGGCCCGTGTCCCAGCGGCGCGCCCTGCTGCGCGCACTCCTGAGCTACGACTTCCAGCACGACGGCGTCTCACTCCGCGAAGCGATCCGCACGAAGCTGCGGGAGCGCGTGGCGCTCTTCGAGTCACAGTGGGGGAGCCGGCTCAACCGCGAACTCGGCCAGCTCATGCTGAGCCAGCGCGATCCGGCACAGGTGTCGCTGCTGAACCAGCTCAAAGAGTTGAGCATCTCCGCGCGATGGGAAAACCTCGTGCGGCTAGCGGAGGACCATCCGGAGAGTCTGCTCGCGCAGGAGGCTCTTATCCTTGGCCTCACGCGCCTGGAGCTGGAAGACGAGGCGAAGCGCTAGTACCTTTTTTCCCCCGGTGCCTAGTTGGCCCCTGTTGCCATGGGCGCATTTTGCCCGTTTCCATTGCCAATCGTGCGTTTTTTCGTGTCTTGCCGGGGGCCCTTGCCCTTGGCGCGAGACGTGCAACGATGGAGGCAGAGTCAGCGCCACGGATGGCGCGACAGTCGGGGAGGCTAGGATGGCCGAAAAACCATGGACTTGGTTAGTCACGTGTTTGCTTTGGACGGGGCCGGTGCTCGGGATGAGCGTGGTTCCGCAGGTCGACTGCCCGACCCAGTTCCGGGCCATCGCGAGCGAGGTGCGCGAACCCCTCGACAGCGACGGGCCGCTGGCCAAGCAGACGATCGTCTTCTCCGTCGAGCAGGCGCTGAAGGGAAAAGTACAGGCGCGCGAGGAGCTCGCCGTCGAGCTGCTCAAGTACGGGCCGGTGAAAGTGGAAGCTGGCCAGGAGTACGTCGTGCAACTGAACCAAGGGAAACTGTGCTGGATTGAATCGGCGCACTAGCCATCGCGGAGGGAGTCTATGAAGCGGTTTTTGATCTTCGCACTCACCGTCCTCTTCTGGCGTGACGCCCTCGCCTACCGTCTCACGCGCGAGTTCGCCGATGGGTTCTACTGGGCTTCGCTCCCGGTGCAGTTTCTGGTGATCGACAGCGACCCGCAGCGCCTCCAGCTCCTCACGCAGCTGGCGAACGCGGCGGTCACCGAGTGGGAAGAAGCTCTGGTGGACAACCTCTGGAACGTCAGCGGCGCCGCCTCGCGCCCCAGCTCCGCGCGCAACATCATTCGCTGGTCCACGCGCTTCGGCGCGGAAACGGGCCTCTCCGAGAGCACCACGCTCGCCGTCGCCATTCGCTACACCGGAGGCCCTTACATTGCTCGTGGAGAAATCATCATCAACGGATCGCACCCGATCAACTCCTACCCGACGCACCTCAAGACCGTACTGGTGCACGAGCTCGGCCACACGCTGGGCCTCGACCACTCCGACGTCGCCTCCGCGGTGATGGCGGCGTCACTGCAGACCAACTACCAGGGCCTCCACTGGGACGACGAGCAGGGGATGAGTTTCACGGCGACGGAGACTCGCCGACGCCAGTCGATCGGCTACGTGACGCCGATCTCCCAGCAGGAGGAGACGACGTCGAGCTCTGCGCTAGGCTGCGGCACCGTCGACCTGGGAGACGGTGGCAGCGGCGGAGGAAGTCCGATGCTTTCTCTCGGCCTTGGGCTTCTGCTCGCGCTGCTGGCCCTCACGGGTCGCTTCAGGAGTCGCCTGGCCTAGCCGATAAGCCGAGCGTGGACACACTCACCGGCAGCGACACATTTTTTTTCTGGATCACTCTCGAGGCGAAGCTCGACGAGACCTACTACGCGACCGCGGCGCAGCTGAACCAGCACGGGATCAAGCTCCTCCCGATTCGCATCGACCAGCTGGCGAAGCTCTCTGCTCTGACGAATTCCGGCCACGTGGTCGTGCTGTGCTCCACGCGGCACGCGCTCCAGTTCGATCGCTTCGTCAAAGAGGTCGCCCCCCATCTGGCGCGGATCCTGCGCCAGGACCGGCTAAGTTTTTTCCACCTGTCGAGCTACAAGAAGCTCGACCTCGGAGCGAAGCTCTATCGCTTCCGGAATTATTTTTTTCTGACTTACCCTCTGGGCCTCGACCGCCTCTGTGCTAAGCTAAAGCGGTACCACGAGCTGCGAGCTTCTCGGGCCAAGGCCTGGCCCGGGGGCCGGCGTGCTCGAGTGCCTGGCCTCGTATCCTAGGGGAACCCATGAAGTCGACGAAGGACGAACTCACCGAACGGTACCTGCTGCTTTTTAAGCTAGACGCGCAGAACCTCGTAGCGCGGGTTCGCCAGCGTCGCAAAGAATTCGTTGAGGTCTTCGCCATGCGCCGCACGCGCGAACACTTCCCCTGGATTTTCCAGTCGCGCTACGAGCGCGCGACGATCAAGGACCTCGCCCACTGCAGCGTAGAGACGATTCAGGCGCTCGACCAGTTCTACGGACTGGTCGACGAGATGAAGTGGTATCTCTACCAGACAGAAGACATGCCGAGCACCGTCGAAGAAAGCGTCTTCCGCATGACGAAGCGCCTCGAGAAACTCCACGACACGCTCCGGCTCTACATCGATGCGGAGCTCTCCCTCGACGACGCCCGGCCAGAGTTTCATTCTGCGATCCACGAGGCTGGCCCGGGGGAAAACCTCGACGCCGAAGCCGGAGGCCTCTTCTCCGGCGAGGGCGACGCGCCGGCCCTCCCCGAAGACGAGAATAAACGTGATTGAGAAGTTCGGATTCCTTTTCTTCTTCGTCGGCGTTTCCTTCGCGTGCTTCGCTCGGCAGCCCTTGCCGGCCAGTCGCTACGAGCACCTCACCGGGATCAAGATGAACTCCGAGTCGAAGTCGGCCTGGGACGCGAAGTTCAATCGGCCGAACTTCGTCTTCGGCAAAAGACCCGCGCCTTTCCTCGCGGAGAACTACCAGTACCTTCCCTACGAGGGCACGGTGCTGGACATGGGGATGGGCGAGGGGCGGAACGCGGTTTTCCTGGCACAGAAAGGGTTCCGGGTCACGGGCGTCGACATCAGTTCGGTCGCCGTGAAGAAGGCGCATCTCCTCGCGAAGGAGTACGGGGTCAAGATCAAGGGCGTGACGGCGTCGCTGACGGACTACGAGATCGCCCCGGGCAGCTTCGATGCCATCATCTGCTTCTACTACATTAACCACAGCTTGCACGAGAAGATGAAGAGCTGGCTCAAACCCGGCGGCATCCTCATCTACGAAGCGCACACGGTCCGCCAGCGCGTGAACCCGACGCACCGGCACGATCCACCGGAGAACTTCCTCAGGGAACAGGAGCTCCTCAAGCTCTTTTCGGGGATGCGCGTGCTCAAGTACGAGGAGCCCCTCCACGAGAAAGAGTTCCGCGCGAGCATCATCTTGCAGAAACCCTAACCCGAGCAGAACGCTGCGGTATTCGGTTTAGCTTGGCTCACCGAGGGAGCGTGGCATAATGAGTGGATGCGAGTTTTACTCCTCCTCATGCTAGCGTCGGCGAACCTCTGGGCCGCACAGACCGATCCGAGCTCACTCACCGTCCAGGCCACTTTCAGCGGCCGGGTCTCGCGGCTGAATTCACCGGCGGGGCTGATGCGCATCCGGCTCGAGTACAAAAACGCGAAGTTCCTTAACCGCGGCGACCGGGTCGAGTTCTGGAACGAGAGCCACCCCGAACAGCGCTGCGTCTCCGTCGTCGAGGGGCGCTCGAACCTCCACCTGCTGCTACGAATTCCCGAGTACGGCACCTGCGTTCAGCGCATCCACTTCACCACCGGAAGCTACCTGCATTTCTGGTCCAAGGACCTCGAGAACAACCTCCGCGCGGCTCACGAGCTCATCGAGATCCTCCTGAAGAAGCGCATGGCCCTCCTCGCGCGCAAGCGCCACCACCAGCGCGACCTCGACGCCCACGTCGAGAAGGTGGAGGCGATCAACAAGCGCTACGAGGTCCTCCGGCAGAAGCTCGAAGCCGAGTGGGCGAAAGACCTCGCGGCGCAAGAGGAAGACCGTTCGGTGTCCCTCGTCGCCTTCAAGCAAGCCGAAGCACGCCTCAACGAAGTCGAAAGTAAGCTCGAAGCCTACCGCATCCACGAACACAACTTCACCGTGGATCGCTGGGCGCTCGACCCCGACCTCTACATCCAAAAATAACAAGGCCAAGACCGAAGGAGTTCGTCGCCATGAGATTCTCAGTGTTCACGTTGTCACTCTTACTCGTCGCCAGTAGCTGCCAGGAGAAAAACCGCGAGGCATCTAAGGGAACGTTCTTCATCAACAACACGCAGGGCGAGCCCTCGTCGCTGAACCCCCTGACGTCGAACGACGGTGCGGGGACCATCGTCCAGGAGTACGTCCTCGAAACGCTCCTCAAGCGAGACATCGATACCTACGAGTGGAAGGCGAACCTCGCGAAGAGCTGGGAGCTCTCGAAAGACAAGAAGGTATTCACCTTCGTCCTGCGCGACGGGGTCAAGTGGCACGACGGGACACCGCTTACGGTCGAGGACGTGAAGTACTCCTTCGACGCGATCTTCGATCCCAAGCTCGAGACGGCGCACCTGCGGCCCTACTACGAGAACATCGAGAAGGTGGAGATCGCCGACGCCCAGACGGTCCGCTTCTATGTGAAGGACGACTACTTCAAGAACTTCGACGTGGCCGCGGGCCTCACGGTGCTGCCGAAGCACTTCTACAGCGACGAAACCCGGAAGAAAGAGTTCTCCCGTCACCTCATCGGCACCGGGCCCTACAAGCTCGCGAGCTACGAGAAAGGCAAGCGCATCGTCTTCGAGCAGAACCCGGACTGGTGGGGCCGGGCGGACGCGGCGGAGAGCAAGACCTGGAACTACCCGCGCCTGGTCATGCGTTTCCTTACGGAAGAGAACATCATCATCGAGACCTTCAAGAAGGGTGACCTCGACTACATGGCGCTGCGGCCCGAGACCTACATGAAAAAAACCGAGGGCGCCGAGTGGGGCCAGAGCCTCTTCAAGATCAAGACCACCAACAAAGCTCCGAAGGGCTACACCTTCGTCGGCTGGAACCAGAAGCATCCGATCCTCTCGGACAAGCGCGTGCGGCTAGCGCTCGGGAAACTCTACGACCGGAAACTCGCGATGGAGAAGTTCGAGTTCGACCTCGCGGCGCACGCCACGGGACCGATCGAGCCCTCGAGTGACTTCCACCCGCCGGGCCAGGAGCCACTGGGCTTCGACCCGGAGGGTGCGCTGAAGCTCCTCACGGAAGCGGGGTGGAAGGACACGGACAACGACGGCCTGCTCGACAAGTCGATCGGCGGGAAGAAAACGCCTTTTTCGATCACCATCCTCGAGCCGCTGCCGGACTACGTGAAGTACCTCACGATCTACAAAGAGGAAGCGCGCAAGATCGGCGTCGAGATCAACATCCAGCAGATCGAGTGGAACTCGTTCCTCAAGCTCCTCGACGAGCGCAAGTTCGACGCCGCTCGCCTGGCCTGGGGCCCGTCCTCGGGTGACCCGGATCCGAAGCAGATCTGGCACTCGGCCTCGATCGCCGGCAACGGATCCAACTTCATCAGCTACTCGAACGCCGAGGTCGATCGGTTGATCGACCAGGCCCGCCGTGAGCACGATCGCCCGAAGCGCATCAAGATGCTGCAGAAGGTGTACTCGACGATCGCCGCGGACGCCCCCTACCTCTTCATCTTCGCCGGGAAGACGACGCTCTACGCCCACAACAACCGGATCCAGAAGACCCGCGACACCTACACCTACGGCGTCGGCTCGCAGTACTGGACCCTGGTGCCGTAGATGGGGAAGTACCTTCTCAAGCGGCTCCTTGTGATGGTCCCGACGCTCATCGGGATCACGCTCATCGTCTTCGCCGTGATCAACCTTGCCCCCGGATCGCCGGTAGAGCAGAAGCTCCAGCAGCTGCGCTTCGGCGGCGGCATGGGGGGCGGCGGCGGCGAAGGCGGAGGCCGCGGCTCGAGCACGGTTTCCGACGAGGTCCTGGCCGCGCTCAACAAGCAGTACGGCTTCGACAAGCCCTTTCACCAGCGCTACCTGCTCTGGCTGAAGAACATCGCGACCCTCGACCTCGGCCAGAGCTTCACCTACGAAGAGCCGGTGACCGACGTCATCGTGTCGAAGTTTCCGGTGTCGCTACAGTTCGGGATCGCTTCGCTCATCCTGAGCTATTTGATCTCGATTCCGCTCGGGATCGCGAAGGCGATCCGCAACGGGAGCAGCTTCGACACGGGGACGAGCCTGCTGCTCTTCATCACCTACTCGATCCCGCCCTTCATGCTGGGCATCCTGCTCATCGTGTTCCTGGCGGGCGGAAGTTTCCTCGATCTTTTTCCGATCGGCCGGCTCCACTCGGACTACTACGAGGACCTCTCCTTCGTGGGTCAGCTCCTCGACCGGCTGCACCACTTCGTGCTGCCGCTCATCTGCTACACCATCGGCTCCTTCACCTCGCTGACGCTGCTCATGAAGAACTCGCTCCTCGAGGAGATCAAGAAGGACTACGTGCGCACGGCGCGTGCCAAGGGCCTCGACGAGCGTACGGTGTACCTCAAGCACGCGCTCCGCAATGCGCTGATTCCCATCGTCACTGGCCTCGGCAGTTTCCTCACGGTCTTCTTCGCCGGCTCGCTGCTCCTCGAGACGCTCTTCCAGCTCGATGGCGTGGGCCTCTTGAGCTACAAGTCGGTGCTCTCGCGGGACTACAACGTCATCATGGGCCTCGTGTTTTCTCAGAGCGTACTCTTTCTGATCGGTAACATCATCAGCGACGTCGCCTACGTGCTCGTCGACCCAAGGATTGATTTCACATGATCGAAGGTTTCATCTCCAACGACGTCTCTCTCAAGCGCTGGCGTCGCTTCAAGTCTCGCAAGCTCGCGGTGTTGAGCGTCGTCGTGCTGACGATTTTCTGTTTCCTGAGCTTCACCGCTGAATGGTGGGCGAACTCGAAGCCGATCTACCTTTCGGTGGCCGGGAAATCCTATTTCCCGATCCTCAAGGATTACCCCGCCAGCGAGTTCGCGCAACCGAACCGGGTGATCCCGGACTACCGGAACATCCGCCTGGGCGCGGGAGACTGGGCGCTCTGGCCCGTGGTGCGCTGGGACCCCTTCGAGTCGAACCAGCGCGTGGACCAGTACCCGTCGGCGCCGACCCGGGAGAACTGGTTTGGCACCGACGACCGGGGCCGCGACATCTTTGCGCGACTGCTCTACGGCTTGCGCTACTCGATCACCTACGCCGTGCTCGTGTGGGCGATCACCTTCCTCATGGGAACTATTTTCGGCGGCGTGATGGGCTGGAAGGGCGGCCGACTCGACTTCTGGGGCCAGCGGATCGTGGAGATCCTCAGCACGGTGCCGCAGTTCTTCCTGCTGATCATCCTCATCGCGATCTTCAAGCCAACCCTGATCCTGCTCGTCTTCATCTCCTGCGTCTTCGGCTGGATCAGCATCAGCTACTACATCCGCGGAGAGTTCCTTAAGAACCGGAAGATGGACTTCATCGAAGGCGCGCGCGCCATCGGCGCCGGGAGCGGACGCATCTTCTTCCGGCATCTCCTGCCGAACTCTCTCGGCCCCATCATCACCTTCACGCCCTTCGTGATCTCCGGCAACATCGTGGCGCTGGCGAGCCTCGACTACCTCGGCTTCGGACTGACGCCGCCGACGCCGAGCTGGGGCGAGCTCCTGAACCAAGCGCAGCGCAACTTCACCATCGGCTGGTGGCTCGCCGTGTACCCCTCGCTGGCGCTCTTCCTAACCTTGACCATGTTCTCGCTCATTGGTGAGGCGGCGCGGGATGCCATGGACCCTCGGCTCTAGTCGTGCTAAGGGTAGGGGATGAAAAAAACAGCACACCGGATTGCGCACTTTAAAGATTCCATCTTCGGGGTCATGTCCCGGCTCGCTCGCGAGCACGGCGCCGTGAACCTGGGCCAGGGCTTCCCCGACTTCGATGGCCCCGAGTTCCTCAAGGCGATCGCTCAGCGTATGATCGCCGAGGGCCATGGCCAGTACGCCCCCTTCCCGGGAACTCCTGCGCTGCGATCGGCGGTGGCCACCTACTACGAGAGCTTCTACAAGCTCCCGTACAATCCGGAGAGCGATATCACGATCACGGTGGGTGCCACCGAGGGCCTCTTCACGACGATCACTGCCGTGGTGGATCCGGGTGACGAAGTCATCGTCCTCGAACCCTTCTACGATTCCTACGTCGCCTCCATCGAGATGGCCGGAGGAAAGGCGGTCCCGGTGACCCTCCACGCCCCGGAGTTCGCGCTCGCGGAAGCCGAGCTGCGCGCGGCGATCACGCCGAAAACCAAGCTCCTCATCGTGAACAATCCGCACAATCCAACCGGAAAAGTCTGGGAGCGCGAGGAACTCGCGCTCGTCGCCCGCGTCGCCGTCGAGCACGACCTGCTCGTCATCAGCGACGAGGTCTACGAGTTCCTGGTCTTCGATGGTGCCGTCCACCACCCCCTGGCGCTCTTCCCGGGGATGTACGAGCGCACCTTCACCATCAGCTCCGCGGGGAAGACCTTTGGCCTCACCGGCTGGAAGACGGGCTGGATCTGTGCGCCGAGGGAACTCAGCCACGCGGTTCGGCTGGTGCACCAGTACGTCACCTTCTCGGTGGCGACCCCGCTGCAAGAGGCGGTGGCCGAGGGTCTCGGTCACCTGCGCACCTACGTCCCCGAGTTCCAGCGCACCTACAAAGAAAAGCGCGACTACTTCTACCAGGGCCTGCGCCAGCGCGGCTTCGACTTCGCCACGCCTCGCGGGACCTACTTCATGATGGTGCCGATCGCCGAGAAGACCCCGAAGACAGACGTTGACTTCGCCCTCGAACTCGTCGAGCGCTGCAAGCTGGCGACCGTTCCCCCCTCCGCCTTCTACCTCAAGTCCCGCGATGGCCAGCGCTATCTGCGCTTCTGCTTCGCGAAGAAGCGCGAGACCCTCGACGCGGCCCTTGCGGCGCTAGAGGGACTGTAGCTTCACTCGCGTCTTCGACGTTTTCCCGCGGCGCGAGTAGGTGACCTCCACGGCGTCACCGATCTTGTACTGCTCGAGGGCGTGGTAGATGTCGTCGAGGCTCGAAACTTTTTTTCCGTCGATGGACAGGATGATGTCGCCGAGGATGACCCGGCCGAAGCGATCTTGCTTCATGCCCTCGAGGCCCGCTTTCGCTGCGGCACCGGTTTCGTCGATGTGCGAGATGATGACGCCCTCTTCGTAGACTCCTAGCCGCTGCTTGAGGTTCTCAGGAAGGATCCCGATCCCGAGGCCCGGACGGATGATGCGGCCGTGCTGGATGAGCTCGGGGGCGATGAGCTTCACGGTGTCGACGGGTACGGCGAAGCCGAGGCCCGCGCTCGAGCCCGAGGTCGAGAAGATCATGGTGTTCATGCCGATGAGCTCGCCGCGCGAGTTCAGTAAGGGACCTCCGGAGTTCCCCATGTTGATGGCGGCGTCGGTCTGAATCATGTCGTGGATCTTCACGCCTCCGAAGCCTTCGATCTTTCTTCCCAGCGCGCTGACGATCCCGGTGGTGAGTGTGTGGTCGAGGCCGAAGGGAGAGCCGATGGCAAAAGTCATCTGCCCCACGAGGAGTTCGCGCGAGCTACCGATCTTCACGGGGACGAGCTTCGCCGGGAGCTCCTTGAGCTTCAGCACGGCGATGTCCTTCTTCGGCTCCGAGCCGACGAGAGTCGCCGCGTACTGCTTCGGGTCGTTCTGGAAACTCACGACGAACTCGTTCCCGCCGTGCACCACGTGGTAGTTGGTGACGATGTGGCCCTTCTCGTCCCACACGAAGCCGGAGCCGGCGCCTTGGGGAATCTCCACGGTGCCGTAGAACTGGTTGCGCGCGATCTTGATATTCGAAACGTTCACCACGGAGGGAAGCACGTCGCGGTAGAGCGCGATGGTTTTTTGCTCGACTTCCAAGAGAGACTTGTCGGCGGAAAAGCTCAGAGGACACAGGCACAGGAGAAGGACGGCAATGAGGGACTGAAGCATGGTGCGCTCCTTGTTTTGCTAGTGGTTCTGAGTATAGTAGAAAAGATAAAATTTCCCACTAGGAAGAATATGGACAAGCCGCACAACTCGCAGAGCGAAATAAGATTTTGGCACCGTGCCCACGGTCGGATGGAAGTGGAGAAAGTCTACGGCGACCGCTTCATCAAGACCCTCTACTCGAGTCCGCTCGGCGATGTGGCCCGCGCAGTCTTCGCGAACCGCCAGTTCAGCCAGTTCTATGGAACTCTGCAGGATCGGCCTGCGTCCGGCAAGAAGGTCCGACCATTTATCGAAAAATTCGACATCGCCATCGACGAGTACGAGCCGGGGACGCTTGCCGCCGATGACATCCGCGATTCCTACGCGACCTTTAACGAATTCTTCATCCGCAAGCTTAGGCCCACCGCGAGGGCCGTGGTGAGCGGAGCCTCGCGCATGCCCGCCTTCGCCGAGGCCCGCTACGTTGGTCACTCCCGGGTCACGCGCGATACAGTGTTTCCAGTGAAGGGGAAGTTCCTCACCGCTGCTGGGATCCTCGGGAGCGGCGAGATCGCCAAGCCCTTCGAGGGAGGGCCCTTGCTCGTGGCGCGTCTCTGTCCGGTCGACTACCACCGCTACCACTACCCCGACGCGGGCCGCGTGCTGGACCACTTCATGGTGCCCGGGCGCTTCGACTCTGTGAATCCGCTTGCGCTCAAACTCAAGGGCGACATCTTCATCGCGAACGAGCGGCAGGTGAGCATCCTCGATACGGAGAACTTCGGCCGACTGGCGTACGTTGAAGTCGGGGCGATCTGCGTCGGCAAGATCGTGCAGACTCACGCCTGGAAGGAACCCTTCCTGCGCGGCGAGCAGAAGGGGTACTTCCTCTTCGGAGGATCGACGGTGGTGCTCCTCGGTGAACCCGGTCGCTGGAAACCTAGCGCGGACATCGAGGCGAACACGCAGAAAGGGATCGAAACCTACGTTCGCCTCGGTGACGAGGTTGCGCTGAAAGGCTAGCGGACGAGCTCAGACCTCGATGCTCACCTTCACGGGGTAGTGATCCGAGGGCCAGGTCCCGTGGAGCTGCTCCTTGATGATGTTCATCTCCGTGACGTGAAGCCGCTGGTCCACGAGGATCCAGTCGATGCGCGCCCCATCTTGGTAGTCTCCGGCGAAGGGGTGATGGGTGGTCTCCTCGGGGAGTGTCCAGGGGTCCCGCAGCTGCGGGAGAGCTGCGACGATGTGGCGGCGGACATTCCCCGCGGGCCCTTCGTTGAAGTCTCCCATGAGGATCAAATGATCCACCGGCCGCAAGATTTTTACTAGCTCCTGCGTGAGCACTTTGCTCTGAGCTTCGCGCGCGGCTCCGCTCTTGTGGTCGAGGTGGCAGTTGACGACGAAAAGAAGCTTCCCTCGATGCCTGAGCCGCGCCCAGGTGCAGAGACGCGGGAACGCGCTCCCGAACGAGGAACTCCCCGCCACCTCCGGCGTCGTCGAGAGCCAGATGTCTCCCGACCCATCCGCCGTGGCGTCCCCTTGGCGCAGAAAAAGGCAGGGGTACATGCGCTCCGGGATCCAGCGGCGGTGTCGGTCCAGCAGGCGGTAGTCACCGAGTAGGCCTTCGAGGTCGCGGAGTTGTGGTTCGCGGCCCTCTTGCGTGGCGATCAGCTGGGGGCCGTGCCCCTTGAGGATGGTGCTAAGAACGGCGCGCCGGTGCTCCCAGGCGTGAGCCCCGTCGGCCGGATTCGCGTAGCGGATGTTACTGGTAAGAAGAATGAAAGGCGGCGTCATCCACTTAAGTCTAACGCCGCCTCGGAGAATTTTATAGTCTAGAATCGAGGTACGCGTGCAGCTGGGTGAGAGAGAAGCGAGGGAGATGCTTCACGCGTGCGTTTCGACCAGCGCGGCAGGAGCCGCCGACGACTCCGGTCGTGACTGTCGCGTCGTAGAAGGCTCGGTTCACCTGAAGGTTGACCTCCGTGATCGGAGCTAGCAGGCGGATCCGCACGACACTCCCGAGCTTTCCCGACTCGATCCATTCGACGTTGCTGCGTCCGAGTGCGTTCACGTCGATCACCTCACGGGCCTCGGCGATGCTCTGCGGAACCCACGCTCGCACACCGGCGACGTTCGCCACCCTCTCGCGGCAGACGAGGCCGTCGTGCGCCGTGGAAATGCTCACGACGCGTTCGCTCGTTCTCAGGTTCAGCTCCTTCACTGGAGGGACGATGACGGTGAGGTGCATGCTCTCTGTTCCCGTCACGGCGGCGGGGTCGTTCAGAGTCGTCGAGAGGTAGACACCGTCGCTCCGCGCGGCCCGAAACTGGCGAGCTTCGCCGTAGACGATGGCGAAGGTTTTCCCGGCGACCACCTCTGGGTCGTAGGTGTCCGTGAATCCGACGAAGCGCCAGCCGAAGCCTTCTTCGCGCAGATCGTTCAGCCCTTTGCCCTTCGGAAACAGGCTCCGCATCCGCAGGAAGTCGCGGAGGGGAACACTGACGGAGACGCGGTAGGTCTTCTCGCCCTCCGGGGTCGACACGATCAAGCGGTAGGTGCGGGCCTCGACGCTGGCGAGGTCACCGCGGACCTGAGCGTTCAGCCTGAGCGCGGTCTGTTCAAGGCCGAGCGCGAGAGCGTCTCGCTTGCTCGCCCCGGGCACCGCGATGTCGGTGAACTGCTCACCGGCGACGACGACGCGCCAGAAACTCGGTAGGTGTCGGAAGTCGAGCTCGAGCTGAGGGACCGCCGGAAGTTGGCCGACGCGCGACGGGGTGAACGCGGCCTTGAGAAGGGTGCGCCGTAGTACCCGGTGCGTGCGCGGCGCGAGATGGAGTGTCTCTCTCTTCGAGGTCGCGAGCATGATTTCCTCCGGCGCCGCAGGGAGCTCTTCCGAGAGGTCGGCGACGTAGGGGTCGGTTCCGCGCTGGAGCTCGTCGAAGTCACTGACGCCGTCGCCGTCGCTATCGGAGGCAAGGACACCCGAGCGCAGCCGCTGGACCGATGCGTCCTGAGACGGTTTGCCGCAGCTGACGAGAACTGCTGAGACGATAAAGAGCATAAAAAGTTTCATGCGACTCCTCCTGCGAGACGGCTGACGACGCTTCCGTATTGATCTTCTCCCCAGACGAGAAGGGTGTAGTCGTGGAGCTGTGCTTCGCTGGGAGGCGGTGGCAGCGTGCGAAGAAACTCTTCGATGTTCCGGAACAGAGCGCGGAGGATCACGCGGTCTTTCTCCGACATCCACACCTTATGCAGTCCGAGTCGCCGCTCTTTGCTCGCGACCAGGCCTTCGACGAGTTCGAGCGCCTCTTGGCGGTGATCTTCGGGTGATCCGATGACGTCCCGGTGGGAGCTCCGGTTAATCCGGTACCCTTGGGGGCTGACGACGACCCAGCCCCGGAGGGTGAGGGCGTGCAAGACGTTCGCGAGCAGACGGAGCTCGAGCTGGGTATCCTTCATGATCTCGGGGAGTGACTTCTCGCTCGCGCCGATGGATTCGATGACGATGCGTTCGATGCTTGTGAGGCTTGCCATGGGATCTCCTTAGGCTGTTTGGGTAGCGACGGTGAGGTGTTTACTGTCATTCGACGTGAGTTCGTTCCAGCGCAGGCGACGCTCGACGAAGTCGGCGATGCGCTGGAGCTCACGCAGCGGGAGTTTGCGGCGCGCCTGGTAGATAGCGCCGTCGAATCCTTGCTGGAGCTCCGCCGCTGGCAGCTGCGACTCGATGGCGGCGAGGAAGGACTCGTACTCGTCGAGCTTCATCGCCGATCCGTTCATCAGGCGGAAGACGCGCGTGAGCTGGATGCCCGTCAGCTCAGAGATGTTGCGAAGGGTTTCGTTGGGGAAGGTCTGCTGGAACTCGCGGAGGATTTTTTCTTGTAGCTTCATCGGGTGGTCTCCTTTGTGTTGGTGACCACCTCAGAGCAAGGACCGTGCCAACTAGTGGCCGAGCTGCTCTTCCTGGAGAATGCGGTAGAAGGCCGAGCTCGAGATCTGCAGCTCGCGGATGCAGGCGGTAATTTTTCCACTGTGGCGCCGGACGCTGTCGCGGACCATCTCGCGCTCGACGAGCTGGAAGTACGACCGCAGACCATGCGCGAGGACGTAGGCGCGGATGTCGTCGTTGATCGTCCCTACCCCCGGGCCGGTGCTGCCCGTGGCTTTCGCACTCAAGAGCGAGCGCACGTCCTCAGCGCCAACGACGCCCTTCGAGAGGTCACCGACGGCGAGTACGAACTGCTTGAGCTCGCGCAGATTGCCGGGCCAGCTATGGGTTGCGAGCTGCGCGAGGGCCTCGGGCGCGACAACAAAGCGCCGCGGCTGCAGCTCCTGGAAGTAGCGGAAGTACGGGAGGATGTCCTCGGGCCTATCGCGGAGAGCAGCGAGGTGGAGCGTCAGCCCCGCGATCCGGAAGTAGAGGTCTTCGCGGAAGAGTTGCTGCGCGATCTTGCTCTGGAGGTCTTCGCATGTTGCCGTGATGAGAATGAAGGAGGACTTCACGGGCGCGTTCGACCCGACGGGGTAGAAGGTCTTTTCTTCGAGCGCCTTGAGGAGCTTCTGCTGCATCTGCGGAGACATGGTGCCGACTTCATCGAGGAAGAGCACACCGCCGTCCGCCGCTTTCAGCTTTCCGAGTTTCTGGCGATCGGCGCCGGTGAACGCACCCTTCTCGTGGCCGAAGAGTTCGCTCTCGAGGAGATTGTCCGGGATCTCGCTGCAGTTGAGGTGCACGAAGGGCGCGGCTTCGCCGACGAGGTGCTCGGCGAGGACTTTCCCCAGGACGCTTTTTCCGGTGCCCGTGGGCCCAGTGATGAGCAGGCTGCGGCCGTGCCAGGGGGCCGTGAGGAGCCGCTTGATGCGGGCCTTGAGTTCTAGGTTTTGGGTCGGGAACCGGCGCTCGAAGACGCTCTCGAGGGCGATCTCGTCGGAGGAGCTCACGAGACTTTTGATGAAGGCCGGGAGGTGCTCGCGGACCTGAGACTTGGCGAGGACGTGCTGGGCACCACGGGCGTAGGCTTCGGAAATCAGGCCTTCGTCTTGGCTCGAGGTCAGCATGAGGCGAAGGGCGCCCTGAGCGCGAGCAGCATCGAGCACTTTCAGCCCCTCGGGGCCTTCGGGGAGGTGCAGATCCGTGATTACGAGGTCGTAGCGGTTCGCCTGCAGCAGGGCGCAGGCAGCGGTGAAATCCGTGACACCCTCGACGACGCCGAAGGGGGCGAGAACCTCCCGGAGATGCAGCAGGTAGTACTTGTCGTCCTCGACGATGAGGATGCGCAGTCGCCATTTCATGGGTGGTGGAATAAGATGAATCCGTTCGGAAATCAAATTCCGAATTCGGATTCCGAATTTTTTACAGGACACCGCCATGGAACTGATCGTCGCGCCTACTGCGCCCCTGCTCTACGCCGAGCTGGCCTCCCGGCTGAGCACCGTCATGAGGACGCCAGGGCTCCAGCTCGGCTTGGCGACGGGGACCACCATGGCGCCGCTCTACCAGGCGGTGGTGAAGCTCCACGGTGAGCTTAGGCCCGCTGCGAGCTTCTGGATGCTCGACGAGTACCTGGGCCTCGCGGTCGATGACCCCCGGAGCTACCGCAGTTTCTTACACCGGCACCTGCTCTCCCACTTTCCGCTTGAAAAAAACCAGCTTGAGTTTCCCGCGCTGGAGCGACTAGCGCCCGCGGCCGCGGCGCGGGACTACGACGAGCGGCTCTCGAGCGCCGGAGGCCTCGGCGTGCAGCTGCTCGGGATCGGCATGAACGGCCACGTGGGACTCAACGAGCCCGGCAGTCTCCCGGCGTCGCGGACGCGGGTGGTGGACATCGCCGAGAGCACACGCGTGAGCAACCAGCACGAGTTCGGCGAACTCGAGCTAGTACCGACTCAGGCGCTGACCCTGGGCCTCGCGAATCTCCTGGAAGCGAAGGAGCTCTGGCTCATCGCCGTCGGCGAGCGCAAAGCAAAGATCGTAGCGCAGGCGCTCGAGGGACGTGAGAGCACTCAAGTTCCGGCGTCGCTTCTACGAGCTCATCCGGGGCTGCAGGTGTTTCTGGACGCGGCGGCCGCGGGCGAACTCACAGCCAGTCGCTGACGTCGTGAGCAAGAGAGACCGCACCCATCTCGATGGGGCGTGGTGTCCCGCGCTCCCAGCGCTCGAGGCGGTAGAGCTGAGCTAGCAGCATGGGAGCCGCGGCGCTTCCACTGCCCGCGAGCACTTCGCTGCCGCGGCGAACGTTGTCGATCAGCTGACCCATCAGTCGCAGGTGGTAGGGATTTCGTTCGATCTCGCCGGCATGGCACGCGAGGGCCTTCACCTGCTCGAGGTAGTGCTCCTCCGAGAGCTCGAGGAGCAGGTTCGGCGCCGCGAGAGCTTTCCAGTACTCGCTCCACGCGACGGTGAGATCCATGGTTTTGAGTTGGTCGAGCAGTAGCTGCGCCGTACGGACGTGGGTCGGATGATGATCGTCCGCGTGGGGCGCGATCACCAGCACCGGCCGATAGCGCTTGAGGAGCTTCGCGAGCGCGGCGGCTTTCGCGCTCCAGTCATCGGGGAGCGTGTGGCCCTGCCACTTGAGTTTCCTGAGCGCCTGCGCGAGCTCGGCCTGGCGCGCCTTCTTGCGCGCGGGAAGGCTCCCGAGGGTCACCGCGACGTTGATGACCTTCAGCTTGTTCTCTCGCTGGAGCCGGAGAGCGAGGCCTCCCATGAGCACTTCGTCATCCGGGTGCGGCGAAAGGAGCAGCACGGTCTGCTGCGAGGAGCGGCGACGAATGGTACGAGAGGCGGTGTCTTTTCTGAGACCTAAGAGTTTGCGGTAGCGCGCGAGGATGAGCTTGAGTTCACTCGCCGCGGCCATTTAGAACTGTGTCACGGTAGAGAGGACGTAGCAGAATACGATCAGAATAATGAATGACTTCAGCATAAGTTCTTGGGAAAGCCTTGGGGTTTTCTTGAACTTAGCTTAGGCCATGCGAGCTTGTCGAGGGGCCTTCCGTGCCCCTTCGGTGCCTGACTTTGAAATCAAGAATTTAGACTCGCTTGTAGTCGTCGACTAGGCGCACGATGTCGTCTTCACCGAGGTAGTTGCCGACCTGCGCTTCGATCAAAACCAAGTCTTCCGTCTCGCGATTCTCGAGGCGATGGACTTCACCTTTCGGGATGTAGGTCGACTCATTGCGCTCGAGGGGAAAGACTTTTTCTCCAACCGTTACCCACGCCTTACCTTCCACGACGATCCAGTGCTCACTGCGGTGAGCGTGCTTTTGCAGCGAGAGTCGAGCGCCCGGCTTCACGACGATACGTTTAACTTTGAACTTCGCCGAATCTTCTAGCACGGTGTAGGAGCCCCAGGGCCGGTGCGCCGTGGTGTGGACGTGCGTGAGCTCTTTGTGGCTCTGCTTGAGCGCCGTCACGACGTCTTTCACTTTCTGCGACGAGCCTCGCTTCGTAATCAGTAATGCGTCTGGGGTGTCGATCACCACCAAGTCTTCGACATCGACTGTGGCGATCAGGCGCTTGCCGGACACCACGAGGTTGCGTTGCGAGTTGAGGGCCAGCACTTGGGGATCGGTGGTGTTGCCGTGGGCATCGTGCGGCAGTGAATCGTAGAGCGCATCGAAAGACCCTAGATCGCTCCAGCCGAAGTCCGAGGGCACCACCTTGATGGCCTTCGCTTTCTCCATCACGGCGTAGTCAATCGAGTCGGAAGGGATGGCGGTCATGGCCGCGGCGGGAATGCGGTAGGGGTGGGCCTTCGGCGTTTCTTTCCACGCCCGTTCGCTCGCCGCTGACAGCGCTGGCGCGTGAGCCTTGAGCTCTTGCAGGTACTGATCGGCGCGGAAGCAGAACATGCCGGAGTTCCAGAAATGGCGACCGCTTTTGACGTAGGTCGCGGCGGTGAGGGCATCGGGTTTTTCGCGGAAGCTCAGCACGGTGTCGCCGTCGGCTTCGATGTAGCCGAAGCCCGTCTCGGGGTGAGTCGGTTTGATGCCGAAGGTGGCGAGCGAGCCGAGCTCTGCGAAGCGCGCGGCTTTTTTCACCGCGGCTTCGTAGCCGGCAACGTCCTGGATCAGATGATCCGACGGAACCACCAACAAGACATCTTCGGCCTTTACGGCGAGAGCGGCGAGGGCGATCGCCGGTGCGGTGTTGCGGCCCTCGGGCTCGAGGATGAACTGCGCCGGGATGCCGAGCTTGAGCGCCTGGAGCTGGTCGTCGGCCATGAAGAACTGCTCGTGGTTGACCACGATGAGAAATTCACTGGTGTGCGAACTGTTGCGCAGAAGCGTGCGCTGGAAGAGCGAGTGCCCCTCGAAGAGGGGGTAGAATTGCTTCGGGTAGAGTGTCCGAGACAGGGGCCAGAGGCGCGTGCCGGAGCCGCCGCAGAGGATTACGGTTTTCATCCGTTAACATTATCTTAAAGGCCGATGGCGATCAAGCGATGCCGAGCATGGCCGAGGCGATGGCGAAGTAGATCAGTAGACCTGTTATGTCCACAATCGTGCTGATCGCTGGACTCGCGACCACGGCCGGGTCACCACCCATTCGGCGCACCACCAGAGGAAGGCCTGCCCCGATGACGGCGCTGCAGACGACCTGCACGGCGATGGCCAGCGAGATGGTGAAGCCGATGAAGGACATGCTGAAGCCGTCAGGCATTAACCCGTGAAAACTGAGGAAAACAATTTTTAGGTAGGTGAGGAGGGCAACGCACACCGAGAGCATGGTGGAGATGCGGATCTCCTTGAAGACGATCTTAAACCATTCGTCGTCGCTGATGTGGCCCAGGGAGAGGGCGCGGATGATCACCGTCGCGGCCTGCGTGCCGGTGTTGCCACCGGTGGACGCCATCATCGGCATGTACATCGCCAAAATGATGAACTGTTCGAGGATGCCCTGGTACTCGTTGATGATCATCCCGGAGATGATTCCCATGGCCGCCAGGCCCACGAGCCAGACGACGCGCTTCTGGAAGTGCTTGAAAGTGGAGGTTTGGATGTAGTCTTCGCCCTCCTGCGAGGGCATGACTCCGGCGAGCTTTTCGAGGTCCTCGGTCTGCTCGGCGCGGATGACCTGGATCGCGTCGTCGTGGCCCACGACGCCGACGAGCTGCTGGAGGGAGTTGAGCACGGGGATCGCCGCGAGGTCGTACTTCTCGATCTTCTGTGCCACGGACTCGCGGTCCTCGTTCACCTCGGCGGCGACGAAGAACTCATCGAGGAGTTCGCTGACCTTGCTGTTCGGATCCGCCAGCACGAGTTCCTTGAGGGTCACGACGCCCTTCATCACCATCGCCTCGTCGACGACGTAGATGTAGATCACCATGTTCTTCGAGGGGGCGTCGTGACGGATCTTCGCCATCGCCTGCGCAACGGTCATGTCTTCGAAGACGGTGGCGAAGTCCGTGTTCATGATCCCGCCGGCGGTGTCCGGAGGATAGGCCGAGAGGATGATGACGTCTTCGCGGACGCGCTTGTCGAGGTAGGGGAGCAGCGCGATCTGCTCTTCCTTCGTGATCTGCTGGTAGAGGTCGGCGCGGATGTCCGAGTACATGTGTCGGAAGATCCGGGCCATGACCCGGCGGTCGAGGGCGCGGAAGAGCTTGAGCCGCTGGTCTGGTGCGAAGTCGGAGAAAATGCGCCCTTTGTCTTCGTCCTCGAGCTCGTTGAGGTACGAGATGATCTCTTCCGTGGATTTTTCCTCGAGGAACTCGACGACGTCCGGCGTCGGAAGCTCTTCGAACATCTCCACGAGCTCCTCCGTCTGGCCGCTCTCGTCCAGGTTCTGGAGAATTTCCTGATTGTCTTCCTCGGGAACTTCGTTTTCTTCCATCGCGCGCTTTCTTTTGCTTTTCTTCAGAATACTGGAAACGTCTTTCTACCGATATGTAAATTACCCGAAATTAAAAGTTAAGTTGCATTTAACAAATTTCGAAAAGAGATCATGTGGCCAGCAACAAAGCTATGAAAATGAGTGAGATCGTCCTCGTAAAGTATCTTTTCAAGAAAGACTGGGCGCCCCTGGAAGAGGTGATCGACCGCCACGCCAAGGAGTTCGGGGATATCTACGACGTGGGGAGCGACCAAGAGGTCTCGCAACTCATGTCGACGAGTTCGGCCACGCTGGTGATCGCAGCGGTCACGAACAAGGACGACCTCGCGCGCGTGCTCGGCTTCCTCAAGAGCCAGCGGCGCCTCGTGAAGGAAGCGAACGCGAAGATCGCTGTGGTGAACTACCTCAACAACAAGCAGGTCGAGACCGCGCTCATGAAGCTCGGGTGCCAGGAGGTCATGGACCCGTCCATGAAGTCTAAGGCGCTCAAGTTCAAGATGGACTTCTGGAAGAAGGCCCTCTCCGTCGGCAGTAACAAGGCCCTCGAGCAGAGCCAGCTGCAGTCGTCGAAGGAGAAAGCCGCCCAGGAGGCCCGCGCCGCGAAAGAGAAAGCCGCCCAGGAAGCCGAGGTCAAGCCCATCACCTGGACCGACGCCCTCAAGCACGTCGACGACATGTGGATCAGCAAGTCTCAGCAGGACGTGAAGAAGGTCCTAAGCCGCTGGATGGTCAAGCTCATGGGCCCGAGCCCCTTGGTCGCTCAGTGGAGCGAGGTCCCCGGCAAGCGCAACCTCTGGCAGTTCGTCTTCAAGGAAGGCCTGCGCGAAAACTTCCACATGGCGGATGGTAACTGGTTCTTCAGCGGAGAACAGAAGCCGGAGTTCGTCTGGAAGGAAAACCTCTGGCTCATCACCGGACAGAAGTTCCAGCTCTACTACCAAGACGAGGGCGAGACTCACGTGCGCTTCCGCGCCGTGACCCAGGCCATCGAGGTCGCGAAGAACTCGAGCTACGCGCTGTCCCGGGAGAAGGCGATCATCGAGACCTTCGACCAGGAAGTCCTGATCAAGAAGGGGCTCATCGAGGACAGCAAGACCGAGCTCGAGAAAGACGAGGTCTCGGAAGGCCTCCTCGAGCAGGACATTGACGGCGCCGACAAGGTCGAGACCCACTACAAGGGGAAGACGGCGCACCAGCTGGCGGACGCCGAACCGGCGAAGAAGAAGCGCGACCCCTTCGCTGAGGAAGAGCTCGGCGGAAACTACGACGGAGAAAGTGGCACCGACGACCTCGGGCCCTCGCACTACGACGGCAAGCTCGAGCACGGCGCGGACGGAAGGAAGAAAGATAAGAAGGCCAGTGCCGCTTCGGACGCCTTCGGTGACGAAGATGGCAACGCGGGCACGGACGACGTCGGCTTGGACAAGTACAAGGGCCGCCTCGAGCACGCCGAACAGAAGCGCAAGTCGCAGCTCGCCGGCGAAGCGGGCACCGATGACCTCGGAGAGTCGCACTGGTCGAACCTCAAGAAGGGCGAAGCCGTGAAGAAGAAGGCCCGCGACGAGGCGGACGACGAGTTCGACGACTCGGATCACCTCGGTAGAAAGAAAGTCCATCCACTGGACGCCAAGCGCCGTCAGCAGGAAGAAGAGCTCGACCTCAGGCCAAAGCGCAAGGCCACGCGAGACGAGGATGACGCCGAGGACGTAGACGACGCTGGGGGCTCTGCCGCGACGAAGAAGAAAGCCGCCGCGAAGCGACCGGCCGGCAGCGACGACATCTGGGACGAGGGCGAAGAAGACGAGGACGACGAGCAAGGGGGCCCTCGGGCCACGAGGCCAAAGCCGCGTCCGGAGCGCGAGCGCCCCGGCTTCGAGGAAGACGCGCCCGCGGCCCTGCGCGGGAAAGCAAAGACCGACGACCTCGGGGAGGACCACTACGCGTCTCCGGAGGCGAAGGAGCGCGCCGCCAAGAAGAAAGCGGCGAAGGCGCGCGG
>DAIPJL010000018.1:0-26737 GCA_036770305.1 Bacteriovoracaceae bacterium
CGCCACGGCCGCTCGCCGAGGTCGTGTTCTGGTTGTTGCCGACGATGTGCCGGTGCAAGGTCTCGCCCTTCTTCAGCTCGACCCAAGCCGAAATGGACACGTTGTAGAAGGGGTTCGTAGCGCCCGTCGGTTTCACGAAGATCACGTCGTTGATTCCGTTAAAGTCGTAGCCGCCCTCGATCGCCGAGATCGCGTCGTAGATCTTACCGACGCGGTAGGACGTCGAGAGCGTCGCTCCAGCGAGGTGAGGCAGCTCGATCTCGAGTGAAGTGTCATTGGTGATGGCTTTGATCTGCACGGTCTCGCCGGCGATGCGGATGCGATCCCCGACTGAAAGCTGAGACGTGAAACTCGTGCCACTGCCGGTCACAGCGGTACCGCTGACGGCGACGGTGACGAGGCCGCTGAGCTGGAGCATGGTCGAATCCGGCTGGCCGAGAAGGTCCATGAAGCCATGCGACCAGCCAAGGTGCTCTTTGATGTCCTGGGAAACCGTCGACCCCGTGAAGGTCGAGTCCAAGCTCCAGATGACATGCGGCCGTGGGACGTCGCGGGCGAAGGCCGGCAGGTCGTAGCTCGCGCCGTGGGCCGTTCCCGAGGTCGTTGCGACGGAGCCGGTGAAAGTCTTGGCCCACACGCGCGGCGTGACGGTGGACGAAGCCGGGAATGGAGCGGAGAGAATCGCGCCTTCCTGCGTAGTGCAAGGCTGCCAGTCCGGGTCGTTCCCGGCCGGTGCGGTCATCGAGTTATTCACCAGCACCATGTTCATGCCGGCACAGTCCAGCGCCGTGAGGCGCAAGCGCGTGCCGTAGGACTTCATGCCCGGCTCGTAGATCACGAGGCGGTTACTCGGGACCGTCGTTTCCAGCGCCAGCGCCGGGACGAAGAGGCGCTGGTTCGCCTGAATGAAGTTCGTGTAGATGTCCGTCACGTGCGCTTGGTAGAGAGAGCGGTTGAAGACCGCGACCTCGTCGACGAGGCCGGGGAAGTATCCGTCGACGGGCTTGGCGAAGTTGCCCTGTCGGCCACCGATGATGAGCGGAGTTTCGCGGTTGGGTTCGTAGAAGATCGTGCGCTTCGACAGGAGATCGACCTGGCGCAGAAGGCTCGCGTTCTTGTACAGGCGCATGTAGCGCCCGTCGAAGGTACCGACGATGTGCATGGTGCCGGTGCCGAGGATCGCCTGCGGAACCTCGACCACCGCGTCGGCACCGTTGTTCAAGCGCAGCACGAACTCGAAGAACTCGTGGGTGCCGGTTACCGGTGAGGTCGAACACGCGGTCACTGGCCCGTCGGGCACGAAGCCGGTGTTACAGGACCAGCGGAACATGTAACCTTCGCCGGTGGCGCTGCGGGTGCTGATCACGGTGCGGCTCGAGCGATCGGCCACGGCCACAGGGACATTGAGCCAGAAGGACACCGAGAGTTCCTCAGTAGGCTTGAAGATTGGATCATGGTTCACGCGAATGTACTTGCGAACTCCGTCGAGGACGACACCACGACCCACCTGACTATTCACAAAATCGGCCGGCAGGACGCCTATCAAGTGCGCATGAAGCTGATTGACGGGCTCGTAGATCTGCTCTCCGACCTTCGTGTTATCATCCATGTTCCAGTACGCTACCGGATCTGGCCGCGGTGGAACGTTGTAGTTGACGGTGATGCTCTCGCCGGCCGAAACGTTCCCGTAGCGATCCTTGTAGTAGAAGTAGACGGTGTTCGCTCCGCTCGAAAGCGTCGGCGAGGTTAAGTAGCCGTCCATGGTCTGACATACCTGCCAGCCCGCAGCGTCGAGCGCCGGTGGCGTTCCGCTGAGGGAGACGAAGACCGCGGCGACGTCGCTGCAGTCTCCGATGGTGAAGTTCGGGTTAGCATTGTTGGTGTTCCAGCTGCCGGCGAAGCTGCCGCCGAAGACGCTAAGCGGGCGCCCTTGCGTTGGTGGCACGAGGTCTTCCGGCACGATGCGATAGAGGTAGCGACGGTACCAGGCCACCATTTCGGTTTCCGTGAGCACGCGGTCGAAGACCATGAGTTCGTCCATCGCGCCATTGAGCGCAACGTCGGGAGTCGATCCGCCGAGGCGGAAGCCGCCGATGCCATCCATGTCGATGGTACGCTTGAGGCTCGATGTGTAGTTCCGGTACCCGACGTCCGTCTTCGCCGCGAGGACCGCGTCGATGTAGAGTCGCACCTCGAAGCCATCGAAGACGCCGGTGATCATGTGGCGCCCGGTGCTGATGAGCGACATCGGATAGGTAGCCTCGACGCTCACGGTGGACCGGATGTACCCCGTGACCGAGGGGACGTTCACGCGGAAACGAAGCACTCCCCCACTCATGAGGATCGACGTATCATCAAGCGCCCCCGAGCCACTTCGACCGACCAGGCGCCGGGTCGTGGCGTCCGCATTGGTAAGATCGGCCCAGACGCTGATGCTGAGACCTTCGCGAAGGTCGAAGAGCTTCTGCGTGTTCGTTGTGATGAACTGCGCGGCGGTTCCGTTGAAGAGGAAGTGGCTTCCGTCGTCGTTCGCCTGGCGCGTTGGGGCTCCGCTCACGGTCGCAGTGCCGCGGGCCATGAAATCGTTCTCGACGGTCGTCGCCTGGTTCTGGTTGAAGGAGAAGTAGGTCACGGGGAGCACGAGGTCGTAGTCGTAGCGGATCTCGTCGATTTCCTTGCGGCCCGCGACGCTCGAGATCACGCCGTCAGAGTTCTTCGCGTAGACGTCCACGTAGCGAGTTCCCAGCGGGAGCTTCCTGGAGAGGATCGCGCCGGGGATGGTCGAGCAGTTTCTCCAGTCCGCGTCGACGGGCGAAGGAAGAGCGGCGTCCTGTTCCTGCACGAAGATGTAGGGGGTGTTCGTGCAGTTTAGGATCGTCATGCGGGCCCGGGAGCCGAAGGCGTCGTAGGGATAAATGAAGGCGTTATCCACGTTCGCGGGGGCCGGGAGCGCGGTGTAGATGTGCGTATTGCTGTTCCCCGCGTTCACCACCTGCGTCAGCTGGGCCGGAGTCATGTCGTAGCCCCAGAGCGCGAGCTCGTCGACGGCGGCGTTCAGGAACGAAACCGGGTTGGCGTTGTTCTCGGACTCCGCGCCGACGCGGAAATCCGTCGGGTTGTCGTAACGGATGTAGTCGCGCTCGGGAAGCAGCGGCGAGGATGCCACCTGGACACCGTCGACGTACAGGTGCAAGCGCCAGCCGGTGAAGATACCAACGACGTTGCGCCAGCCAGTGGGGATGCTGGCCATCGGATAGGTCAGGTTCTGGGTTCCGGCGATGTCGAGCTCCACCGTGAAGCGCAGCAAGCCGCCGCTCATGTGGAGCTTGTAGCCGGTGCGGTTCGTGACGGACGCGTAGGAGTGGTGGTCAACCAGCACCTTGGTGTTTGCGTCGCCGCTCGTCAGGTCGAACCAGCCACCGACGGAGAAGTAGTTCACCGGGCGCAGGAGCTTGGTGGACGCTGCGGACATGAAGGCGCCGTTGGTCGCAGAGGTCGACGCCAGCATGACGCCTTCGTTGACCTTGCCGGCGACCTGCTGCGCGGCGGGGTTAAGCGGGGTTTCGAAGTTCACCAGCTGCAGGTCGTGGACCTTGTCGTCGATCACGTCGCGCTGGTGCTTAGAGATGTTGTGCGTGGAATCCAGGGGCCAGACGGCGTTCGCCGACGGCAGAAGATCGTTGATATAGTTCACCACAAGGTCCGACGACGCCGGGGTCACGTTCCCCGCGAGGTCTTTGAACCAGACCGTGATGGTGTGGCCGCCGTCGCTGAGGTCCTCGAGGCCATAGGAGCCCAATCGGTCGCGGCAGACTTCCCACCGCGCGTCCTGCTTGTCAGGCCGCGTACCTTCGTTCACCAGCACACCGGAGATCGCGTCGGCGAGGACGTTACGGTAACAGATGTTGGTGGGCAAGAAGTTCAGCGTGAAGTACGCCTTGTTGGTGAACATGTCTGGCCGCGTGTTCTCGAGAGTCAGCGTGGGGTTCGCCGGTGGGATGAGGTCGGTGGAGTAGAGGATGTCCGCGCCGTTGTGGTAGAGCGAGGACACCTCGAGCTTCGAGAGTGCCTTGTCCCAGATGAGGATCTCGTCGATGCGCCCGAGGTAGTGGGAGTGCGCCGGGTTGTACGTCAGGACTCCTGAGATGCACGATGCCCCCTGCGAAGCGACCGAGAAGCGATCGGGCAGCTGGCCGGTCGACGCCTGAGACCCGACGAAGGTGTTCACCCCCGCTTCGTAGACGATTTGACTGTTCGGCGGAGTCGCGAAGGACTTCACGAAGATCCCGTCGATGAAGAGCGCCACCTCGTTGCCGTCGAAGGTCCCGGTGATGAGGTGCCAGCCGACGGCGAGGTTTTTATCTTCGAAGTAAGACCGGAAGGTTCCGTTGTTGGTCGCGACCGTGAAGATGTAGCTGCGGTTATCGGCGTTGGTGGCGCCGCCGTCGCGCGGGCCGTGCCAGAGCGCCCAGCCCTTGTTGTTGAAGAAGTTGCTCACGATGTGGCGGTTGTAGCTCGACTCCACCGCAGGGTTGCTGTAGAAAACCCAGGCGGAGACCGAGAGCTTCGACGCCGGCTTCGTCTTGGCGTTCTCCGGATGGTTCGCCCGCAGGATCGCTGGCCGCACACTTGCGACGAACGGGGCCACGCCGTTGGAGACCATGGGGAAGTTGAAAGACTGGCTCAGGACCCCGGCCTGGTTGGTCTGCAGCACGGAAGTGTCAGGGTCGCGCACCTGCGAGAACGAGCAGTTCGTCGTCCCGTTGTAGGCGGCGTGGTTCTTCAGCGTCTCGGCACGGAGGTTGATCTGGCTCAGGCGATCGAAGGCCGTGCGAGTTCCGGCGACGTAGTGCGAATTGTCGAAGGTCCAGTGGACCACCGGACGCGCGATCGGCTTATCGTACTTCGTCGTGATCGGCACGTACTCGAAGTTCCGCGAAACGTTACCGAAATTGTCTTTGGTCCACAGCTTACCGAAGGAATCGGTGGTGCGAAGTTCTTTGGAGAGAAGACCACCGACGAGGGTGTTACAGCGCTGCCAGTCTTCGTCGTTCTTGTCCGGTGGAAACTCGTCTTTCGTGACGATGATGTAGTCGAGGCCCGCGCAGCTGTTCACCGTGAGGTTGGCGCGCGAGACGAGGGAGTTGTAGTAGGTGATGTTGAGCGAGACCGGGATCTCCGGCGGATTGACGTTGTACCAGACCTTGTCGCCTTCGAGGCCCCGGTCGTAGATCTCCGCGACGACGGTGTCGGAGAGCGCGGCGTCCCAGAACGCGACCTCGTCGAGGCGCCCCGGGAAGTAGTTGCCGGCCGCGCCGGTGGTGGCTGTCGCCGCAGCGCCGATCACCAGCGAGTTCGCGTTGGCGTAGGTGATGTTCTTGTTGAGCGGGGTGGCGGTCACCGACGGGAGCGTCTCGGCGCCGTTGAGGAAGAGGCGCAGGGTGCCATTCTCGTAGACGCCGACGGCGTGGTACCACTCTCCGTCGGGGGCTCCGATCATGCTTTGGGAGATGGTCTCGACGCTGCCGTCGACGGTGACACGGAACTCGAGGCTGTTGCCGTTGAGCACCAGCGCGTAGCCGCCGGTGTTGAGGTTGCCCGCGAGGAACTTAGCGCCGGCGGCGAAGCTATCGGGCCGGAACCAGACCGAGAGCGTGACGTCGAGCGAGGGCTGGAAGGAAGCGTCGTAGGGCACCTCGATGTAGTCGCTCGTGCCGTTGAACACGCGCGCCTCGTCGACCTTCCCGGCTTCTTCGAGCGCACCGGTGATGATGCCGTTCTTCCCGTTACTGACGTCGTACGCCACCTCGGCGTCGACGTTGGCGCGGTCGAGGGTCCAGTAAGAATTCGGCCTCGGGATGGTGAAGTCGAAGTTAAAGGTCATGTTCAACGACGAGCTCGTGAGAGACACGTTGCCCGCAGCGTCCTTGAACCAGAACTTGACGTTGTTCACGCCGGACTCGAGGAGCGGCGAGCGGATCAGGTCTCCGGTGGTGCTACAGGCCTGCCAGCCAGCGACGTCGGCCGGCGGAACGAGGTCGTTGATGGTCACGTACACCGCGGAGATGTCGTCGCAGCTGTCGGCGTTGAAGCGGGCGATCGGGATGCCGATGGTGAACTCGTTGTTCTTCGGAGTCATGTCGACGGGCTCCGGGGGAACCGTGTCCTGGCCATTGAAGAAGTCGTAGATCGTGCCGGCGGTGAGGACGCTGTCCCAGAGAATCACCTCGTCGATGACGCCGTTGAAGTAGCTGCCCGCCACGCCTCCCTGATTGCAGGTCGCGCCGGAGCCGATGGTGAAGGCCCCGAGGCAGGTGTAGACCACCGGACGGTTCGTGGTGTAGTCGATGTGGGCAGCCTCGTTCCCGTCGAGGTAGAGGCGCATGTGGCGCCCGTCGTAGGTACCGATCAGGTTGTGGAACCCGGAGACGTAGGCGCTCGTGGGAATTCCCACGTGGCGCGTCCCGTCCGCCGTTTCGACCTTGAAGCGCACTTCATTGGCAGCCTGGTCGATCTCGATGTTGTATCCGTGGCCTGCCTGGCGCGTGCCGGCGATCACCTGCTGGATGTTATTGTTGACGACGAGGTTCGCCCACACCGAAAGCGTGAGCGCCGTCTTCGGCTGCGCATTGAAGGCGTACTTGCGCTCGACGAAGTCCGACTCGGCCCGCACGAAGTTGAAGCCCTCGTTTTGGATCCCGACCTGGTTCGCACTGGCGCCAACGTTGAGCGCCGTGTGGCCCGAGAAGATGTCGAAGACCGAGCCGAGGTTCAGCTGGTTGTTATCGAAGGTGTAGTAGAGCGTCGCCGGCGCCTGGTAGGCGATGCCGGTGATCGTCGTGTTGAGCTTGAGGTAGCTCGCCGAGATGTTATCGTACTCATCCTTGGTCCAGATCTTGAGCTCGTGGCCGCCCTGCGGGAGGTTGGCGTGGTGGATGCCTCCGGGCACGGTGGTGCAGAGCTGCCAGCGCGGCGTGTTCACCAGTGGCGGGTGCGTCGTGGGGTCCGTGTAGATGAACTTGATGCCAGCGCAGCTCGGGATGGTGAGGAGCGCGTTCTGCATGAATTCGCCGTAGAAGGAAGCACTGGCGATGGTCGGAGCCGGCGTCGAGACCTGGCGGACTTTGTAGTTGTTAAAGGCGTCGATGTAGTGGTCGAGGGCCTGCTGGTCGGTGAAGAACTGGTTCCACACCACCACTTCGTCAAGACGGTCATTGAAGAGGTTGCTGGTTGACGGGTTCACCGAAGCACCGCTGGGGACACCACCGACGACGAAGAGCTGCGAGCTACCGTACACGAGGTTCGCGGGAGTCCCGAGGTCGAGCGTGCCGCCGACCTGCTGGCCATCGATGTAGAGTTTCACGTAACGCCCATCGCTGGTGCCGATGAGGTGGTGCCAGCCCGTGGTGAGGGACGCCGTCGGATGCGTGACGGCGTTAGCCTCGCCGCTGGCGTAGAACACGACGTTACCTCCCTGGAGCTTGAGGCCGTAGCTTCCGTTCCCCGCCAGGCCTTTCGTGCCGGCGTCTCCTTGCGTGAGGCGTGCCCACAGCGAAAGAGTGACCGACACCGCCGGCTTCAGCGTCGCGGTGTTTTCGGCGAAGACGTAGCTATTGGTGCCACTGAACTGCAGGGCCTCGCGCTGACGACCGGTGACCGAGGTCACGTTCGTCGGATCCCAGATGTTGAGGTGGTTATTCCCCTTCGCGTCGATGATCCGATTGTTCATGCGATGGGTGTTATCCATCGTCCAGTAGGCGACCGGCTGCGGAAGATTTCCGATCGCCGGGGCGAAGATGAAGGAGACGTCGCGCGGTTCTGGGTTGATGTTACCGGCGGCGTCCTTGAACCACACCGACAGCGTGTAGGAACCCGCAAGGTCGACGTGGTAGGTGATCGCGCCGGTGGCGGTGGTGCAGTTCTGCCACGCCGGTAGGCCCGCATCCGGCATCACTGGGGCAGCGGGATAGCGAGAGGGCTCGACGTAGATCTGGTCGATGTCGTTGAAAAGGCCCTGGCTGATGCTGTCGCAGGTCGTGATCGTCAGACGCGCCGGAGCGGTGGTGATGGTTGGCGCCCCCTCGACGATCACTGGCGGGCGATCCGGTGGTGTCGTGTCCGGGGTCGTGTTGATGACCACCGTCTTCGAGATCACGTCGGTCGTGACGTTGCCAGCGACGTCCTTGAACCAGGCGTAGAGGGTGTGCGTGCCGTCGGGAAGCGAGGCGCTGCGGAACGCCCCGGGGCCGGCGTCACAGGCCAACCAGAATGCGTTGTTCGCCGCGGGCGGGGTGTTCGTCGTGGTGAGCATCATGCCGGCGATGGTGTCTTCGGGGTACACCTTCTGCGCCGCCACCGACGCCGCTCCGGTTCCGTGCGTGAGGACGAGCTCCAGCGCCGTGTCGCTATCGACCTGCTTCACCTTGAGCGAGAGAGTTCCGATGCGGATGAAGTCTCCCGCAGCGATCTCGCTGGTGAAGCTCGTGCCGGCCCCCGTGACGAAGCGGGTCCCCGCGGTGATCGAGACGGTGCCGGTGAGCGCCACCGGGCTCATCGGCTGGCAGGTGTTGAGCGTGAAGATGGCGCGCGAGGCGAAGTTCTCGATGTTTTCCGTCACTCCTGGGACCAGGCCATCGCCGTCCCCGTTGTCGAGAGTCAGGGACACGGGATTCGTGGCCCCGCCCGGGCCCGTGATGCGCGGAGGCGTCGTGTCCGGAGCCGCGTATGTCACGGTGACCCGCGAGTAGAAGGGGTGCGGCAGCACGTAGTTGTCGTTGAACTGGAACCACACGTCGTAGGTGTGCAGTCCCTCCCCGACCACGGCCGGGGGAATGATACCGTTAAGGGCGGTAGTACACGCCATGCTTCCGGGCCCCATAAAGTCGAGAGACGCCGGTGTTGCGGGGGCGGCGTCGTCGACGCGCACGAGGACACGCGAGATCCCCTCGCAGGTGTTCACGCTCAGGGGCGGCTGGGTCGTGCTGACGATGTTGCTGCCGAAGATGAAGGCCTCCGGCGGCACGAAGTTCACGGTCACCTGGGAGAAGTCCGGCGACACCGTGCCTGCCGTTTTATACCAGACGTTGACGGTCTGCGAACCGGTCGCCGAGAGTTCGTAGCTCACTCCCCCCGTCGCTGTGGTACAGGGCTGCCAGCCGGCGGCGCCCGCGGCCGGCGCAGCTCCTTGGTTGATGAAGATCTCATCGACGCCGACGCAGCTCGCGAGGGTGTAGGTCGTCTGCGGACGTATCGTCAGGGGTGTCTCGACCCAGGCCACCTGCGGGAGATAGTTCACCGGGACGTTGACCGGATTCTCCGACACGAAGTTGTCGTTGTATTTGAAGTAGGCCTTGAGGATGTGATTCCCCGGTGCCAAGGGTTCAGACTGAAGCGCACCGATGGCGGTTGAGCACGTCTGCCAACCCGAGTCCGCAGCACCAGGACGCACTCCCGTCTCATTGAACAAGACGTGCGTGATGCGCGTACCACCGCCGCAGGCGTTGATGGTCATGCTCGCCACTTCCGTCGAAATGGTTGGGCCGTTCACCACGGTGATGACCGGCGCATTGTAGGTGACCGCGAAAGGCAAGAACGACGTGGCCACGTTGTTTCCACGGTCCTTGATCCAGAACTGCAGGTTGTTCACGCCGTTGACGAGGTTGCCGTAGGTTATGCTGAGGTTCACACTGTCGCAGGGCTGCCAGTCGGTGCCCGTCGCCGCAGGTGGAGCCCCGGCGCCCTTGGTGACTTTGATGCCGCCGTACGCGGCCATCGCTTTCGAGGCCTGCAAACCGGAGCCGACGAGGCCCGGAGTGTTGCCAGAGATCTCATTCAGGATCAGCTGGGTGTCAGACTGGATGCTGAGGATCTGCGTGTAGATGCCGTTGATCTCGGTGTAGTCGTAGGGCTGGAACTCCGTCAGGAAACTCGTTCCCGTTCCGGTCACCGTGCGGTTATTTGCGGAGACACTCACTGTCCCAGCGATATAAGTTTGAACCGCTGGTATTGCACTCGGATCCAGGCACACGGGAGAAAGGCGGAACGAGCCCTGGGAGTAGCCGGTCAGGATGCTCGTCCCGAGGATCTCAAGGTTTCGATTGTTTCCGAGGTTCCCGAGATCAAGGCCTGTGAGCGCCGGCGGAGTGTAGTCGTAGGGAATGCTCAGCGGTACGGAGCTCGTTGAGATGGTGTTGACCGGCGTGGTGCCGTCGATGTCGACGCCCGAGGACTTCACCCACAGCGAGGCCGCGGCGTAGTTTCCGCTTCCCACCTGTGTCGGGAAGTTGAAGGTGTAGCCGTTGGCCAGGACGTCCGCGCAGCTCACCCACGAAGCATCGCCAGCCGCGGGCTGCGCGGTGGCCACGGAGATGTAGATGTCGTTGTCCGGAGTTTCGTAGCGCAGGCTCCCCGCGCTACACACGGTCTGCCGGCAAGCGTCGATGCGAATGTTCGACGAGCCGTTCGACGCCGGAGTCGCGAGGCTGCGCGAGAGCACCGTCGGCAGGAGCGGATTAGCGGTTTTCGTGATCGTGAAGCCGGAGCGGTCCACGCTCACCGTGTTCCCGGCGAGGTCCGCGGCTTGGATACGGAAAGTACCGTTGGGGTGCGTCTTGTTCGGAACGCAGAAGTTAACAATCTCGGGTGTGCCACCAGCGAGGTCGCCGATTTCAACAAAGGGGAAGTCTCCGAGGTTTCCACTGTCGGGAGTATAGAAGATTTTTGTCGTGGCGGTGTCGAGCCCAGCGGTAGCATCGGAGAGATTCAGGCTGACGGCGAAGTCCTGATGAGACCCCATGGCAGCAGCTGCAGTGTTGAAACTGGCAGCAGGCGCCGTACCGTCACTTGTAATCGTGATGTTGGTGGCCGTCCCACCGATACTAACAATCGGCGTAACGCCATCGACGTCTGTATCTTCCGTTTTTACCCAAACATTATATGTCGTGTCTCCGTCGCCGCTGAAGTCCGGCAACTGGTGGCCGTTGTCTAGTACGTCCTGGCACGAGAGCCAGCCCGGATCTCCTGCCGCCGGCTGACCACCACCGGTTCCGACGTAGATCCACACGTTGTTACTTGGGAAGGGTTCGTACATGGCGGCGTCGTTCGAACAGGCATGCATCCGACAGGCGTCGACGGTGAGCGTGGTGTTATCGGCGTTGGTGAAGGTGCCTTCGCTCGATGTCACGGTGACGCTCGGCGGTTCGCTCAGCGCCATGGTGAAGGCCGCGCCCAGCTGGTCGCCGAGGTTCACGACCGTGACGTTCTTGTTCTTATCCGTCGCGGTGACTCGGAAGGTGGGCTGCGGGTGGTTCTTGTTCGGCGGACAGAAAGGGACCGTGTGCACACCGCCGGCCGTGAGCGTGCGCAGGACCCGGAAGTCCGAAGTCCCGTTTGGAGAATACGCGAGCTCGATGGTGCGAATCCCTGAGCCGCCCACGTTGTCGTTCACTTCGAACTGTAGGTCGTAGTTGCGGGCACCGTTGATCGTGTCCGGCGCCGTGGTGAGAAACTGGACGGTGGGGGGGACGCTATCGGGATTGACGATGTTCGAGACCTGAATGTTGCCGAGCGGATTACAGGAAACGACTCCCCAAAGGGTCAGCAATGCGGCCGATCTGGAGAACCGAGTTGTTAAACCTGACACGCTGGTTTCTTAAGCTCCGATTAACAATTATCTATTCGGTTAATTTTAAAGGAGTTCTAGAAAAGTCCTTTGTTTTCTTGTTTAATTTAAACACGAGAGCTAACTCTCTAAAATGAAAGGAAAATTTTGCTTTCATTAATAAAGCTCAAATCTCTGTAATCACGCATGCCCGACTTAAGCGCTTCTGAGTGCCCGAGATTGTTTGCACTACCCGAGCTAGGTGCTCTTAAATATTAACGATTCACAACCCGAAAAGATGGGCATGATTGACGCAACGATTTTAGCAAAACGAGTCCTCGTCATGGACGACATGGCGAGCATCCGCGACGCCATGATCATGGCCCTCAAGGGCCTTGGCTTCACCAACATCACGCAGGCGATCGACGGCCAACAGGGCATCGAAAAGGTCGCCGCGCTCGGAGCAGAGAAACCCTTCGAGCTCATCTTCTCCGACATCATGATGCCCAAGTGCACGGGCATCGAGTTCCTCAAGAAGCTGCGCGCGCTCGAGTACGGGAAGAAGATCCCCGTGATCATGGTGACCTCAGAGAACGAGCTCAGCACGGTGCTCGAGGCCGTCGAGGCCGGTGCGAACAGCTACGTGCTCAAGCCCTTCACTCCGAAGATGATCGAGCAGAAGATCGTCGAGGTGTTCACGAAGAAAGCGGCAGCTCAAAAATAAATCTCGTTCCCACACCGACTGTAGAGTCGAGCTTGAGCGTCCCGCCGAGACGATCGACCACGTCTTTGATGGCGCTCATGCCGACGCCGCGGCCCGAGATCGCCGTCACCTGTTCGGCGGTGCTGAAGTCCTGGTCGAAGATGTGGTAGATGATCTCTTCGTCGCTCTCGGTCTGCGCCAGGGCCGAGGTCTCGGGCTTCATGAGGAGTTTCTCGCGGATGCGATCTGGGTCGATGCCTCCCCCGTCGTCGGCGACGACGAGTTCGAGGCGGTGGCCCTCGTCGACGAGGCGGCACTCGACCGAGATCTGTCCCTCGATCGGCTTGCCGCGCTCCTCGCGCAGGCCCGGAGCCTCGATGCCGTGGTCGGCGCAGTTGCGGAAGAGGTGCACGAGCAGCGAGAAGAATTCCTTGAACCTGTCGGGCTCGACGCGCACGCCGTGATCGTTCACGGCGAGCGGCGCGTACTCCTTACCGAGCTTCGGCGCCAGCGACACCAGCAGGTGCCGGTACGGGATGAAGAAGTCTTCCACGGCGACCTTCATGATCTTCTCGGTGAAGACGTGGCGCAGCTCGCGGTCGGGGTTCTTTTCGATGAGTTCAAAGAGGTAGAGGATGATCGACTGGTCGACCTCCACCATGTAGGTGTTGAAGCCGAGCTGGCCGAAGATCTCTTGCTTGAAGCCGCGGTACTTCTCTTGGAAAGCCGCGGCTTCGAGGCGCAGGCGCGGCAGATCGACGGCGCCGGCCTTCTTCATGTCCACGATGCTCTGCTCGCAGGCGCGGGACTCGGCGACGATCGCCTCGACGGCGTACATGCCCATGCCGCCGGTGAGCGAGTGGTAGATCATCATCGCCGTCTCGAGCTGGGGCGCCTCGTCGTCGAAGACCGCGTCGAGCCCCGCGACGTATTCGTCGCACTCCGCGACGAGGTCGATGAACTGGCGCTTGCTGGAGATGATCTTGAAGATCATCTCCACGTAGCGCTCCTTGCGCCGGCTCTCCTCGATGGCGCGCGCCTCTTCCGTGCGGTCGGTGGCGACAACCACGAGGTTCGTGATGGCGCCGTCGTCGTCGCGCATCGGGTGATAGTTCAGCTTCAGCACGCTGAACTCCGGATCGTCGCTGCCGGCGCCGAAGGTCTTCTCCTTCACACCGAGCATGACGGCGGACTCGAAGGGGATCTTCTCCGAGAAAACGATGTCGGCCCACTTGCGCGTGCGCTCGGCGCTGGCCTCGTCGAGGCCCAGGACTTCGACGAAGCTCCTGCCGGCAGGGGCGACGCGGAAGAGCTGCTCGCAGGCACGGGTGTAGATGTCCGAACACGTGAGCTCGCGGTCGATGACGAAGAGGCCCTGGTCGAGGCTGTTGATCATCGCCTGGATGAAGTCGTTGGCCTCCTTGAGCTCGCGGGTGCGCTCGGCGACCATCTTCTCAAGGTTCTTGCTGTAGTCCTCGATCTTGTCCTTGGCCACGCGCAGCTCGCTGATGATCGCCTCTTTCTCACCCAGGAGGTCGCTGATCTTCCCGCTCATGAAGTTGAAGCGGTCGGCGAGGACGAAGAGCTCGTCGCGGCTCGCGACCACCACCTGGTGGCCAAAGTTTCCGTCGGCGATCTTCATCGCCCCCTCCATGAGGCGAGCGATCGGCTGCGTGAGCTTGTTGCTGAAGAGCACACCGAGCATGAGAGCGAAGCCGAGGAGCACGAGGCCGAAGGCGACGGTCTTCGCTCCGAGTTCGCTCACGGCGGCGTAGGCCTTGCTCGCGGGGATGTAGCTCACGACCGTGAGGCCGAGGCCCGGCAGCGGCGCGATCGCCCCGAGGTAGCGCTCGCCGGCGTGCTCCACTTCACGAGCGGTCGCTACGCTCACGCCCTCGCGAAGGGCGAGCGCCGGACTACTCGTGGCGGCACGACTCTGCCAGAGAGTCGCTCCGGCGGCGTCAAGGATCTCGTGCGAGAAGACGACGTCGCTCTGGAGCTTCGCGAGCAGGCCTTCCATGGAGATCAGCACCGTGAGCACCTGCTCTGGGGTCGCCTGCGTGATCTCGAGCGAATCGTAGCGAGCGAGCTTGCGCACGCTCACGCCTTCCCGGGAAGCGGGGACTTCGGTGAGCCACTGCGCGACGAAGCCCCCGAAGGTCTCGGCCTTGAGAGGAAAGCTCGGCTTTCGCTCGGCCCGCAGGATCTCACCCGCGCGGCTGAGCCGGAAGGCTTCGACGATGTCTTGTTTCCCGAGCAGATCGCTCGCGGCCTGGCTTCCGGTCGAGCGCAGCACACTCTCCACCTGGAAGAGCGCGTTTCTCACGGTGCCGTCGAGGTTTTCTCGCAGCTCTTCAGACTGGCCCAAGACGCTCTCGAAGATGTAGGCCTTCTTGTCGCCCACCATCAGGCCATTGGTGAAGGCCAGGTTCGTGGCCACTACGACGATCAGGAGCACCGAGAGCCCGAGTAGGATCTTCGCCTTTAGTCCGAGTCGCTTAAGCATCCGTGCCCCTGCAAGTTTTTCGCTCTAGGCGCCGCTGTGGCGCCTGCTACCATGAGTCTAATGATCAGTTCTCATTATACTGAAATCGCCCCTCCGCAACAGGGGAAACTCACCGGAGCGCTCGACGCGGGGGTTTTACTCCTGGCCACGCTGCTGGTGTGCGCGGGCAGCTACCTCTTCCTCTTCCCGCCTTTTCGACAGCCCCAGCTGCGGGGCCTCACAGAGATCGCGCGCATAGACTCCCTCTCCGAAAGTTCCCAGCGAAAGATCAGCGGCACGCTCGGCTGGATCGACGCGCGTAGCGCCGACCGCCTCTTCGAGGGAGACCAGATCCTCACCACCGAGGTCTCGAGCGTCGAAGTGAGCTTCGACGATGGCCCTAAACTCTCCATCGGCCCGCAGTCGCTCGTGCGCATCCGCCGCGGCGCCGACGGATACTCGGTCGAACTCGTCAAGGGCGCTCTGTCGCTCAAGGCCGGTGATGGCCTCGAGGTGATCGACGGCAACTCCGGAGAGAGACTCAAACTCCAGGCCGGGGGCGACCTCGTCACCTCGGCGCAAGGACTCCAGCGCGTCGACCCCAGCAAAAGTTTCTTCCGGCAAGGAAACCTCATCGATCCCATGCGCCACCAGACCCTCGACCTCGCCGAGCTCCCCGCCGGCGTCCGGCAGGCCGTCGTGGTAGACGGCTCAGGCCGAGAGCTCTCCGCCACCGCCCTCGATCGAGGCCCGGCGTCGCTGAGCACGCCGGCGCCCGGCCGCTACTCTTTACTCCTGAAAGACTCCGCGGGACGGGTCGTCTCCACCGCCGCGTTCCGCGTGCTCCCCTACACGGCGCCGACGCTCGCCGCGATCTCCAGCGCAAAAACTTACACGCGCGGCGAGAGTCTCCCCCTGCGCTGGGGTGGCCCGGCGGGGATCACCTACCGCGTTCGCGTTGACGGGCCCCAGGGCGGGGAGTCCTTTCTCACAAAGTCTCCGGAGTTCGCCTACCCCCTCAAGTCCTCCGGCACGCACCGCTTTCAGGTGTCCGTGGCGGAAGGCGCCCAGGAGCTGAGGGGCGAGGAAGCCGTCGCCGCGATCACCCTCGTCGATGGCCTCATGTTCCCGGTGGAGCAGCTCCACCAGACGGTGAGCGTGAGCGAAGCGGCGCAGTTCGACGTGCAGAACAACCACCGGAAAGAGCCGATGCTCTTCGAGGTCAGTCGCGCCGCCGACTTCGCGTCGATCACCAAGACCGTCGAGTCGGAGCAGCTCAAGAACGCCATCGTCATGACGGCTCCGGGCGTGTACTACGTGCGCGCCCGGACACTTGGCCAGCCACCGCTTTACTCGAAGCCGGCGAAGCTGGTGGTGAAGACGCCCGTAGCCAAGGTCGCGAAGAACTACCCGGCGCAGCAGCCGATCCAGAAAAACTCCAAGAAGGCGAAGCTCTCCTGGACCAACGAGGCCGGCGTCGGTCGCGTGAAACTCCAGCTCGCGAAAGACCCCGGGTTCAGCGAGGTTTTCCACGAGCTCGAGACCACCAAGACCTCCGCGGAGGTCCTCGTCCCCGCGCTGGGAACCTACTACTGGCGCGTGCTCCCGACGGAGGAGGCGCCGGAGTTCATCACCTCGTCGAAGGTCGCCTCCCTCGAAGTGACCCTGCCGCCGCCGCTGCGAGTCCCACAGATCATCCCGCAGCAGATCATCCACTACGAGGAAAGCGACGGAGTCCCGAGCCACAAGATCCAGATCTTCCCCTACGAGAACGCTCAGAGATACCACCTCGAGGTATTCGCCGACGCCGCAGCAAAAAACTTAGTTTTCCGCGAGTCCTCGCGCGTTCCTGTTGTAAACTGGATGAGTAGTCGCACTGGAAAGTATTTCTATCGTGTCCGCGTGGAGGATATCTGGGGTCGCACAAGTCAATACTCTCCGATCGGAGAACTCATCTTTCCGATCTCCCCTCTGGTCGAACTTTGAGGGCCCTGCTGATCGCCCTCCTCGTCGCCAGCGGCGCCGCCCTCGCGCAGCCAGCTGCCGTCCCGAGCTCCGGGAGTCCCGGCAAGCGCATGTACAAGATCGGCTACATCGTCGAGCAGAACGACACGCTCGCGCGGATCTTCAAGCGCTTCGTGTACCCGAACAGCATCATCACGAAGACGACGCCGATGACCCAGCGGACCTTCAAGGAGAATCCGCACGTGCAGGACTGGCGCGTCCTGAGGCCGGGCACGCGCCTGAACCTCTTCATCGCCGAAGAGTACCTCGACATGAGCAAGTACGAGCTCTACGTGCAGCAGGCCCGCGAAGCCCTCGAGCGCCTGAAGGCGCAGAACGAGACCGAGAACAACCGCACCGACTTTCTCCCGCAGGGCTTCAAGGGCTCGCTCTTCTACATGGCCTCCTACGGGAAGTTCACCCAGAACGATCCGGACGTCGCGAACGTCGAGTTCTACCAGAACTCCCCGGTGACCTTTGGCCTCTCCTTCTCCTACTACCCCGCGGCGAGCAACTGGTCCTTCGCCTCGAGCCTCTACTTCTCCTACCTCCTCGCGACCGGGAATAACCTCGACAGCTCGAACGTCTCCGTCGCCCCCGAGCTCGGCGCGACCTTCTACAACGAGTACCGCTTCGTGAAGCACAACTTCACGGGCTACTTCGGCCTCGACTGGGAGCGCTTCTCCACCTTCAACATGGGCGGCATCCAGCAGGAGCGCCGGATCCTCCTCGACGAGAACACGGTGCTCTACGCGACGGTCGGCTTCTCGCGCCTCGTCCACCTCTTCGACTCCGCGTTCTTCACTAAGCTCTCGCTCTCGAAGAGCGTGGTCAGCTCGATCTCCCCCAACTCGAGCGGCATCAAGAACGACGAGGGCTACGACGGCTACAAGGTCCTCTGGTACGTGAACAAAAAGTTCACCGACCGCCTCTACCTCCACTCGCTCTTCAAGTACCACTGGATGGATGGCCCCTCGGAGCTCACGACTTTGCGCCTCGGCGTCGGCTTCGGCTACATCTTATTCTAGGCCCGGGAGCGCGAACTTGAAGCCGAGGTACTCCGGCGCGAGGGTCGCGAGGAGCTCGTCGAGGTGCCCCTCGCAGGCACCGAGCTGCGCCGGCGCAAGGCGCTGGAGCGCCTGGCAGCGGCGCTCGCGCAAGTGCGGGTGCCAGGGGTTGAGCGCCAGACCCGCCTCCCAGCTCGAGAGCGCTCGCGCGACGTCGCCCCGGGAAAAGTACCACTGGCCCTCGAGGAGCTGACAGCTCCCGACGCGCAGGGCGAAGACGCCGGTCTCGTCGAACTCCGTGAAGGGGTTCTGGCCCAGACGTAGCTCTTGCGACGCGGGCGAGCAGTCGAAGCGCAGCTCGCCCGCCTGCGGGGTCAGCACCCAGACGAAGCCCCGGCGCTCGAGCCCCCTCCCCGGTGCGACTGCGAGGAGCTGATCGAAGACGGCAGGCCCCTCTTCGCGCGGGACGAACTTCGGCAGAGACACGAGCCGGAGATCCGGGCGCGTTCCTTCGATCGCCTGGAAGTAGCGCGCGATGAAGAAGGCCGAGTCGGTGGTCAGCACGAGCTCGCTATCGGGGGGAGCGTCGTGCAGCGTCTGCTTCACGACGCGGGCGACGAGGGAGGCCTGTTCTCCGGTGAAACGGTGCCGGCCCGCGACGACGTTGCTGACCACGAGCACGGATAGCACGCCGGCGACGAGCCGGGCGCGGGTTCCCGTGACTCCCGCGAGAGCGACGCCCGCGCCGGCGAAGGCCAGCCACAGCGGAAGCAGCAGGAAGCGCGCGAGGATCCGTTGGCCTGCGTCGAGCAAGGAAAGATTCGCGAGCGCCGTGAACCCCACCGCGATAAGAAGTGCTAGGCCGACGAGCGCCAACACGCGTCGCCGGAGAAGCCCGTCGATGTTCCCCCACCCGCTCCCGACGACGAGCCCAACACCGAGGAGGCTCGGCGCGAGGGCCTGGGTGACGAAGAGAAGTTTTTCGCTGAGCGGAGCCCCCGCGCCGGCGCGCTGGAGAACGAAGCTCCCGTAGTCCGCGCGCAGGAAGTGCGCGGCGACGTCTCCGACGTCAGCCAGTGAGCGCCAGGCGCCGGGCACCGTGCCATCGAAGATGAAGAGATAGAGTACCCCGTAGAGTAAGAGTGCGCTGGCGCCCGCCACCAGCGCCCGCGCGTGCGCTCCGCCGTCCCGGCGCTGGGCCCAGGCCGCTGAGCCGAGCAAGGGTAGCAGGAAGACG
Source organism: Bacteriovoracaceae bacterium (assembly GCA_036770305.1). GTDB lineage: Bacteria > Bdellovibrionota > Bacteriovoracia > Bacteriovoracales > Bacteriovoracaceae > UBA6144. Next base: position 19,036 of record DAIPJL010000018.1, read on the forward strand.
ATCGTATGATGGTGGAGCATCGAGAGCGCGAGGAGGAGCACGACGCTTCCGCGACGGTAGAGCTCCGGCCGGTGAAACACGAGCACGAAGAGCGAGGCGAAACAGAGAAGCCCGGAGAAGGCCTCGGGAGTGAGGGCGTACTGCCACACGAGCGGCGTGCTCGCGACCCACGCCACTAGCAGAAGGTGGAGTGCGCGCCGCTGGCCCCAGGTGCGGCGCAAGAGAACGAGCGCACCGAGCATCACGAGCGCGTTCGCAGCGGCGGCCCACCACGCCGGGGTCATGCCCGGTAGCCGCGCGGTCAGCCAGAAGAGTAGCGTCGCGAGGGGATAACCCGGAGGGTGCACGACACCACCGAGGGCACCCTGCGCGACGAACTCGGCCGAGTCGCCTGGCTGGGGCCAGGGCGACGCCGAAAGGATCCACAGAAGGAGGACCAGGCCGAAGACCACGAGGTAAAGGAGCGAAAGACGACGCATCAGGTAGCCCTCATCTAGTTCACTCAAGTTTTCCACGCTCTCGCCGATAGGTCAAAGAAAGGGAGTCCCCGTGACCGCACTTCCCCTCGCTCTCCTGCTCGCGCTCGGCGCCTGTTCCAGCGCCCACGATCGGTACGTCAAGGCACCGGCCGAGGGCGAGGACCCCAACGTCATCGTCCTCGTGAACCCCTACCAGGACGCCATCGACAAGGAGCTCAAGGACTACCAGAAGCTCGGCGCGCACACCGTCTACGATTCGGAGACGAAGATCGCCGGCGCGAAGGACAAGTTCACCAACGATCTGCTGGAGAAGATGTCCGGGAACTACGAATTCACGACGGTGCATCCCGGCGAGAACCTCGGCAACGTCTCGCAGCGGCTCTACGGCACGACGACGCTGTGGAAGCAGCTCTTCGCCTGGAACCAGGACCAGCTGCTCGCGCCGAACCGGGTGAAGAAAGGCATGCGCCTGAAGTACCTCCCGAACGCCTACGAACTCGTCCCCGAAACGAAGGCCACAGTGGCGCAGCAAGCACCTGCCGCCACGCCCGCTCGGCGAGCTCCGGCCTCCGCGCAGAACTTCAAATCCTACACCGTGAAACCGAACCAGAACCTCGGCTCCATCGCCGAACGCTTGCTCGGCGACCGCAAGGCGTGGCGCAAGCTGCGCGACTGGAACCGCGACACGCTCCCCGACCCGAACAACCTCGAAGCCGGGACCGTGCTCCGGTACATCGCTCCCTAGCGCTTCGTCGCCTTGATCAGGTTGACGTACTTCGTGAACTTCTCGAGGTCGATGGGCTTGTCGAGGAAGAAGGTGTGCTCGAGCATCTCGACCGTCTCCCTGAACTCCGGGATGAAGCCCGAGATCATGAGAACCGGCGTCTGCTGGTTAGGCCCGGCCTTCTTGCGCAGGGCCCGCAGGAAGTCGGCGCCCTTCACCATCGGCATGCGGTGGTCGAGAGTGATCACGTCGTATTTTTTTTGTGCGCAGAGAGCGAAGGCTTCGAGGCCATCGGGCGCCGTCTGCACGTCGGCGTAGCCCGCGATCTGGAAGTACTCGCGGTAGATGTCCCGCAGGCCATCCTCGTCGTCGATAATCAGCGCGCTCAAGCTACTCATGCGGATGCCCTCGGGTCAGTGGTTATGAGTATCCTATCGTCATATTCTACTCTCCGAGTGATGATTTCTTTTCCTGCGTGAAATCAGTTTTTCTTAAAAAGTACCCGATTCATTCAGTTATCAAGCTGTTGCACTAATCGCAACAATCAAACACGTTGCTGTCTCCTGTCGCAACACCTCCAAGCGGCCTATCATAGGCACAAGGAGGTATTTATGATGAAGATCCGACGTTCCCACGACCGCGGCCACGCCCGCCACGGCTGGCTGGAGAGCTTCCACAGCTTCTCCTTCGCCGGCTACTACGACCCACGCCACATGGGCTTCCGGCGTCTGCGGGTCATCAACCAAGACCTGATCGCGCCGAGCAGTGGCTTTCCCACGCACCCCCACCGGGACATGGAGATCATCAGCTACCTCGTCGAAGGCCAGCTCGCACACCGCGACTCCATGGGACACACCGAGGTCATCACGCGCGGAGAGGTGCAGTACATGAGCGCGGGGACCGGTGTCGCCCACTCCGAGTACAACCCCTCGCTCGACGAGCGCGCGCACCTGCTGCAGATCTGGATCGAACCGCAGCAGCTGGGCCTCAAGCCCCGCTACGCCCAGCGATCATTCCTGAAGGAGTTCGAAGGGGGCGGCCTCGTGCAGGTGCTTTCGCCGGACGGCGCCGCGGGCTCCCTGGAGATTCACCAGGACGCGCGGCTGCACATCGCCTGGCCAAAAGAAAAAAGCAGCATCATGCTGCCACTGAAGAAAGACCGGCACGGGTGGCTCCAGGTGGTCCGGGGCGAAATCGCCATCGGCGACCAGGTGCTCGGGCCCGGCGACGCCGCCGCCATCAGCGGCGAAGAGAACCCGGTGCTCGAGGCGAGCGCCCAGAGCGAGTTCCTCTTCTTCGACCTCGCCTAGTCAGCGATCGCCGCGGCGATGATGCCATTGACCTCATCCGCGTCCGTGCGGTGAGGCCAGTGGCCTGCGTTCACGGCGTGCAAGGTGAAGCGGCCGAAGAAGCGCTGGAGCTCTCTCTCCGTCGGAGCCGCGAGGAAGGGGTCCTTCTTACCGAAGATGACCGTCGTGGGGACCGGCACCTTGCTGCGAAGTTCGAAAAGCTCCCGCGGCAAGCGCAGCGCGAGTTCCTTGTACTGCGCGAGGCCGTCCAGCACCTCCGCGCCGCTCTCGCGCAGAGGATCGTGGCTCGGAAGCCCACCGAGGTCGTAGGCGTACTTCAGGAAGGTCTTGGTGAAGCGGCCGAAAAACTTCCGGTTCACCAGCGGGTTCGCGAAGACGCTCATGTAGCTCGAGCGCAGCAGCTGGTCGAAGCCCTTCAGCCGGTGCGCGAACATCGCCAGGCTCATGGTGTTGATCAGCACGAGGTGCTTGACCTTGTCCGGGAAGGTCAGCGCGAAGTCCACCGCGGCCACGCCGCCCATGTCGTGGCCCACCAGCACCGCCTGCTCCGTTCCCACGAGCTCCATGATCTTCTCGAGCTGCTGCTGGTTCTTCAGCGAGTGGATCGTCGGCGCGTGGCACTGGTGGGTCCCCCCGAAGTACGCCAGCTGCTGGCTCCAGCTGAGGGAGTTATCCGGAAAGCCGTGGAGGAAGATGATTTTCATCTCCCCAGTGTAGCACGCGACGAAAAAAGCAGCATCCGAAAGCCATGGCCGACAATTCCAGAAAGACTTTACCCTCGGCGCACGAGCACGCTCAGCAGCTCGACGTGGGGCGTGTGCGGGAACATGTCCAGCGGCGTGAGCGAAGCCACCTCCCAGCCCTGGGCCTGGAAGTCTTTGACGTCGCGGGCCCAGGTGGTGGGCTCACAGGAAACGTAGAGAATGCGTTCAAGGTTGTCGAGGTACTTGAAGAGACCGCGGCGCTTCTCGATGCCTTCGCGGGGCGGGTCAACCAAGAGGATCTTCGCATGGGGCTGGCGGCGCGCCAGTTGCTGCCAGACGCCCTTCTGGTTCATGTCGAGCTCCAGGATCCGAACTCCCGGAAGCTGCTTGCGCTCAAGCTCTTCGACGGCGGCGCCGCGCACCTCGGCGGCGACGATGTTGCTGAAGCCCGCCTGCGAAAGCGCCTCGGTGAAGTTCCCCGAGCCGCAGAAGGCTTCCAGCACGGGAAAATCTCGGCGCAGATCTCTGAGCGCGTCGACGATCCAGGTGCGCATCGCGAGGTTCTGCGCGCTGTTGCCCTGACGGAAGGGCCGGCGCCGGTTCAGCTGCACCTCACCCGCCGACTGGAGGTCGTCGACGTCGAGGTAGTTCCACGGATGCGGCGGCGTCGGGCGCCACTCGACCTTGGGGAGCTGTGCGCGCAGCTCCCGGAACAGGCCACGCATCTTGTCGTTGAGGATGAGGCAGTCATCGATCGGCGCCAGGTTATTGGTACCCTCGACGACGTAGCCCAGGCGCACGCCGTCGGTTTTGAACTGCGCCCGGTTACGGTAGCCGAAGCTCTGAGGCGCCGGCAGCAGCGGGAAGCGCTCTCTCACCTGGATGCCGTTCTTCGAAAGGAGGAACTCCACGCGCTGCTCTTTCGCCGCTACCTGAGCGGGGTAGTTCACCATCATCCACGGGCAGCCCCCGCACTTGTTTTCCCCGGCCCCCTTGTGCGGACAGGGGATCGCCGTGCGCTCGGGAGAGAGGACCTCGAGGCCCACGACCTCGGCGTAGTCGTAGCTCTTGAGCTCCGAAGCAGCGGCGAAGATCCCCGCGTCCCCGGGCCAGGTTTCTTTGACGAAGAAAACCCGGCCATCTGGGTGATCTACCACGCCGTGGCCTTTGTGCGAGAGTGCCCGCACCGAGGCACGGAATTCTATGCTAGAATTAGACCCATGCGACTCATCTTTTTGCTGTGTGTGCTGATCCATCTGGCTGCCTGCTCCGCGCTTGCTCCCCAAACTACTGCGACCTCGACGGATGGGGAAGAAAAAATCGAGCAGATCAGCCTCGGGACCACTCTCGAGCATATTTTCCAGTCCTACAAGCTCGGCTGCATGGAAGCGCGCCGCGAACTGGGACACACGCAGAACTTCCACATCTGCCACGAGCGCGCCGGCCGCCACCTGCGCGCGGTGGAGCGCGTGCTCGACGGGCCCGCGCCCGAGGAGAACGAATGAGGACCTACGACGAGCTCATCGCCGCCTACGCCGCGGACCACCAGAACCCGACGAACCAGCGCCTGCACAAGGTGTGCGTGCCGCTGATCATGTTTTCGCTCCTGGGACTGTTGTGGGCGCTGCCCAGTCCGGAGCTCTTCCGGCGGGTCGCGGGCCTCAACTGGGCCACGCTGGTGGTGGCCCTCGCCCTCTACTACTACTTCTTCGTCGACCGCCTGAGTTTCTTCGTGATGCTCGTCCAGAGCACGCTGATGCTCACGGGGATCGCGGGCCTCGCGGCGAAGGGCCCGCTGGTGCCGGTGTGCGCGGTGATCTTCGCCCTCGCCTGGGTCGGCCAGTTCGTGGGCCACTCGATCGAAGGCAAGCGGCCGAGTTTCCTGCGCGACCTGCAGTTCCTGCTGATCGGGCCCCTGTGGACCCACGCCGGGTGGCTCGAGCGCTTTCGCCGCTAGGGCAGCCGGAAGCCGAGGTGCTTGTGCGCCAGGTACCACTCGCAGCTGCGGCGCACGCCCTCTTCGAGGGACACGTCGGGTGACCACCCCAGCAGGGTCTTCGCCTTACTGATGTCGGCCCAGGTGGTTTTGACGTCGGCCACGTGGAAGGCCTTGTTTTCGATCTTCGCTTTCTTCCCGAGGTACTTCTCCATCAGCGCGATCAGCGCGTGCAGGTCCACAGGGTTGTTGCCACCGCCGAGGTTGATGATCTCGTAGCCCACGGGCCTCAGCGCCGCGATGGTGCCGCGGGCGATGTCGTCGACGTAGGTGAAGTCGCGCGCCTGCGAGCCGTCGCCGAAGACCTCGAGCGGCTGGCCGGCGTCGATCCACTGGATGAAGCGGTAGACGCTCATGTCGGGCCTCCCGGCCGGGCCATAGACAGTGAAGTAGCGCACCACGCTCACGTCGATCTGGTAGAGCTGGTGGTAGGTGTAGGCCATCACCTCGGCGGCCTTCTTCGACGCCGCGTAGGGCGAGATCGGCGTGTTCACCGGCAGCGTCTCCACGAAGGGCATCGGCTGGCCCGCGTAGAGCGAGCTCGTGCTGGCGAGCACGAACTTCTTCACGCCGTGGTCGCGCATGAGGTTCAAGAGGTGCAGGCTCCCCAGGGCGTTGGTGGAGAGGTAGACTTCCGGGTGCGCCATGGAGTAGCGCACGCCGGCGCGCGCGGCGAGGTTGAGCACCGCTTCGAAGCGGTGCGCCCGGAAGAGGTGCTCGAGGGCCACGCGGTCTTCGATGTCGATCGCCTGGAACTCGAAGGCGGGATGTCCCTTGAGCTGTTCTACGCGGTGGAGCTTGAGGCGCGGATCGTAGTAGTCATTCAGGTTGTCGATGCCGACCACCTGGTGTCCGGCTTCGAGCAAAAACTGAGCGGTTTTCGCTCCGATAAACCCGGCCGCGCCGGTGACAAGGTACTTCATCTTCGCACTGCTCCGTGGCAACATTATCCTCTGAGATAATAGTACACTCATCGATGCGGTCAAACGTATTTTTTATGAGAGGAAGTCGTGAGCGAGAACCCCGCGAAAAAAGACATCTACTGCTACGCCCCTTTCTTCCACAGCCACGTGGACAGCCAGGGTGAAAACCGCCTGTGCTGCGTGGCCAACAACGACCTCGTCGAAGCCAAGTGGAAGAGCGACCTCACCTCTTCCCCGAAGGATTTCTGGAACTCGGCCTACATGAAGAGCCGGCGCGGCATGATGCTCAACAACGAGTCGCCGCCGGAGTGCCACTACTGCCGGCACCCCAACACGAGCGAACCGAACAAGGTCGTCTACGAGCGCAACTTCGCTCACGTCCTCCACGATCTCAAGTACAAGATCGCCCCGGACCTGAGCGTGATCAACCGGCCCTACTCCCTCGACTACCGGACCGCGATCTGCAACCTGAAGTGCGTCATGTGTGGCAGCGGCTCGAGCACCTCCATCAACTCGCAGTACAAGCTCCGCGCTGAGGTGCTGAGCGAGAAGTTCGGTGCCGAAGACACCTGCTACCACGAGAACCTCCTCGAGAAATCCGCGCGCACCTTCGACGCCCTCGAGGGCCTCATCGACGGCGGAGACCTCATGTACGCCTACTTCGCCGGCGGCGAGCCCACCCTGACGAAGGACCACCTCGGCCTGCTCGATCGCATCCTCGAGAAGAACTCCCCTCGCGTGCACATCTCCTACAACACCAACTTGATGCAGACGCCGGAGTTCGTCCGCGCCTGGAAAGAGCGGCTCCAGCGCTTCGAAGTCGTCGACCTCTTCTGCTCGATCGACGGCGTCGGCGAGGTCGGCGCCTACCAGCGCTACGGCATCGACCTTCAGCGCTTCGAAGAAAACCTCGCCATCCTCAAGCCCCACGACCAGAAGAAATTCCGCCTAGTCTTCGATGCCACCCTCACCTCCCTGAGCGTCCTGCGCTCGCTCGAGCTCGCCAGATACGCCCTGTCGCATGGCCTGAAGCTGCGTGGTCGGCTCTGCATGGTTTCCTTCCGCGCCAGCTTCATCGCCATGGGCTACCTCGCCCTCGAGGTCCGCCAAAAAATTGTCACCGACTTCAACGCCTTCTTCGCAACGCTCTCTGAGCGGGAGCAGTACCTGATTCAGGAGTACCGCGACTGCCTACAGCTCATCCTCGCCGAGCCTGAGTTCGACAAAGAACAGCTCCGCCGCGCCGAGGAGGACGTCGAGTACTTCCATCTCCTCTACCCCGAAAAAGTGTCCTACGCCGAGATGATCCGGCGGGAACTCAAAGAACTTCGGTCCTAATAAGAAGGTTCTTATTTGTGACAGGTGTAGATGTAGCTCACGCCACCCATCAGCGCATGGGCCTTGACCGACCTGAAACCACCGGCGCTCTTCAGGAGTGCGACGAGCTTCGCGCCGTAGGGGAACTCCTTCGACGAGGCGTCGAGGTAGCGGTAGGCGTCGCGGCTGCCGGAGAGCCAGCCGCCGACCACCGGCGCGATCGCCGGCGCGAGCCCGAAGATCATCGTG
>DAIPJL010000219.1:0-4303 GCA_036770305.1 Bacteriovoracaceae bacterium
TCCCTCGACCTACGCCTCGATCATCGGCACGATCCTCGACCGCGGGTACGTGCGCAAGGAGGCCAACGCCCTCATCCCGTCCTTCACCGGCATGGCCGTCATCCAGCTCCTCGAGAAGCACTTCGACCAGCTCCTCGACTACGGCTTCACCTCCGAGATGGAGGAGAGCCTCGACAAGATCGCCTACGGCCAGCAGGACTGGATCAAGTACCTCGACAAGTTCTACAACGGCAAAGCGGGCCTGTTGAAGAAGGTCGAGGAGCAAGACAAGAAGATCAAGCCCGAGGAGTCACGCACCATCCACATCGAGCGCGACGGCGAGGTCCTCGACATCAAGGTGGGCCGCTTCGGCCCCTACGTCGTGCAGAAGACCGGTAAGGACGAGGTCCACGCCTCGATCCCGGAAGACATCGCGCCGGCGGACCTGCGGCCGGAGCAGGTGAAGGACCTCCTCAAGCAGTCGAAGAACGGGCCCACGCCCATCGGGACGCACCCGAAGACCAAAGAGAATATTTACTGCCTGGTGGGCCGCTACGGCGCCTACCTTCAGCAGGGCGAGAAGACCGACGCCAACCCGACGCCGCGGCGGGCCTCGCTCCCCAAAGGCATGGACCCGAAGACCATCACCATGGAGGAGGCCCTCAAGCTCCTGTCCCTGCCGCGCGAGCTCGGCGTTCACCCCGAAACCAAGAAGCCGGTGATGGCGAACAATGGCCGCTTCGGGCCCTACGTCATGCACGACGGCAACTTCCGCTCACTGAAAAAAGACGACGACCTCTACACCGTCGACCTGAAGCGCGCCCTGGAGATCCTCGCCGAGGAGAAAAAAGGCCCGCGCGGCTCGAAGCTGGTGCGCGACTTCGGCCTGGTGGCGAAGCTCAAGAAGAAAGCGGCGATCTACGAGGGGAAGTACGGTCTCTACGTCAAAGTCGGCACCAAAAACATCACCCTGCCGGAAGACAAGCGTGATCTCAAGGTGATCAAGGACATGACGGAGGCAGATCTGGCCTCTATTGTACTGGCCGCTCAGAAGAAATGACGCTTCGCAAAGCCTTGAAGACTTAATTGACAAGCGCTATCGAGGGCCGTAATTTCGTCAGACTCCATTTTCTGTAATAAGGATCAGACTATGAAAAAAGACATTCACCCTAACTACCGCGAAGTCGTCTTCAAAGACGTTTCCAGTGACTTTGAAGTTCTCACGCGTTCAACCGTGAAGACCACTGACAAGACAACTTACCAAGGCAAAGAGTATCCGCTTTTCAAAGTCGATATCTCTTCGGCTTCTCACCCTTTCTACACCGGTACCCAGAAGATCATGGACACCGAAGGCCGCGTCGATCGCTTCAAGAAGAAGTACGGCAAAAAGTAAGCCGCCGCTCACAGATACAAAAAAAGAACCCACCTTCACGGTGGGTTTTTTATTTTTAGCAGCTGCGACGCAGACGAAGATTCTGCCAGTGGCCCCAGACCAAGAGCAGCGAGCCTCCGATGCTGATGGCGTGCACCAGGTTTTCTTCCCACAGGCCATCTTGAAAAACGCCGATCATAATCGCCATGAGGCCCAGCGCCGCGGCCAGCAGGACGAGAGTGGAGCGGTGGCTGCGAAAACCGGGGATGAAGGCCAGAGGAGTGGTGATGAGGATGAAGAAGGCGAAGGCACGATGAATCCAGGGCGTGTGGATGAAGAGCTCCACGGCCGGCATCAGCAAAGGCAGTAGACCAATCAGGATGCAGTGCAGGAGACAGGCACCGGAGAGAGCGATCCCAAATTTGTCCCACATTTTTTTCATAGGCACGGCATGGACGAGATTCATGGATGGCCAGTATATATGGAGGAAGGGCGCTTTGTGTCTAGCTAAATGCAAATGATTCACAACTAGCGCCCCAAACAAGGAGCTAAATATGTGGAAATTGTTTACGTCTGCCCTGCTGATGACCCTGAGTTCACTGGTCTTTGCCGCGAAGGTTGAGGTCGCCATCTCCGGCATGAGCTGCGGAAGCTGCGCCATGAAAATCACCGAAGCCCTCAACAAGACCGGCAAGTGCGAAGGAGTGAAAGTGGATACCGAAACGAAAAAGGCCAGTTTCGAGACCAAGGGTGAGATCAGCGACGGCGAGATCAGCAAGGCCATCGAAGAGGCCGGTTACAAGGCCACAAAGATCACGCGCTCTTAACTTCGCATCGTGTATGATGGGAGGATGAAACTCGTCATCCTCTCGCGCAACCGGCGCATCTACTCCACCCACCGCCTGGCCCAGGCCGCGCGGGACCGTGGCCACGACGTGCGGGTCGTGAACCCGCTCCGCTGCTTCATGAACATCACCTCGGACCGCCCGCGGGTCCACTTCCGCGACGAAGTGCTCAGCGACTGCGACGTAGTGATCCCGCGCATCGGCGCCAGCGTCACACTCTACGGCACGGCGATCCTGCGCCAGTTCGAGATGATGGGCGTCTACACCATCAACGAGTCCACGGCCATCACGCGCTCGCGCGACAAGCTCCGCTGTCTTCAAATCCTCTCACGTTCGGGCATCGGCCTGCCGGTGACGAGCTACGCGCACTCGACGAAGATGAGCGCTAAGCTCGTCGAGCTCGTCGGCGGTGCACCCTGCGTGATCAAGCTCATCGAAGGCACACAGGGCAAGGGCGTGATCCTCGCCGACACCGCGAAGGCCGCCGAGTCCGTCATCGATGGCCTGCGCCAGATGAACGCGCACTTTTTGGTGCAGGAGTTCATCCGCGAGGCCAATGGCCAGGACATCCGGGCACTGGTAGTGGGAAAGAAAGTCGTCGCCAGCATGATGCGCGTGGCGCGCGAAGGAGAGTTTCGCGCGAACCTTCACCGCGGCGGTACGGCCGTGCCGGTGGAGCTCACGGCGGCGGAAGAGGAGATGGCGGTGAAGGCCGCCCAGGCGCTCGGTCTGTCCTTTGCCGGGGTGGATCTCTTGCGCTCGGACCGGGGCCCGTTGATCATCGAAGTGAATTCGTCGCCCGGGCTCCAAGGAATCGAGCAGACCACGGGCCTTGACATCGCCGGCCAGGTCATCGAGTTCATCGAAGAACACGAACGCCACCGCGAAGAGTACCGCGGCTAAAGAAAGTTTTTCTTCAGGTCGAGGAGCGAGGCGAGGATGCGCACCACTCCCTTGGGCCCGGACAGGGTAATCGAGTACGCGTCGATCTTGAGGTGCACGTTTCCACGCATGTGCTGGAGGCCTCGAGGAGAGTAGACCTGCTCACCTTCCAGATCATCCAGCCGTTGGTAGCGCTGGGAGTGAAGGAAACTTAAAATCTCCTGTTGGTACCAGCTTAGCGGCTTCTGGCGATCCTTGTTCGCGGCGGTGATCTCCAGTGTTTCACGCGCAAGTTCGCGGGTGAGGTAGAAAGACATCAAGCCGGCCATCAGCGTGGCCGCCACCAGCGCGACCAGGAGCGATTTCTCCGAGGGGCCCTTCGCCAGCGCATGGGCACAGGCCACGGTGACGAAGGTCACGGTGAAGAGGCCCAGGGCCACGCGTGGCCAGCGCTGCCACCAGCTCATCGGTGAGTGGCGAAGGCCGCGATCAGCTTCTGGCGCTCGCTCGGTGAAAGGGCGAAGAAGCTCGCGAGGTCCGGCAGCTTGGCGCGCTCTAAGAAGGCGAGCATCTCGCCTTCTAGCTTGAGCAGCAGCGGTGGGCCCTGGTAGACGAAGGAGGTGTACACCTGGAAGGCACTGCCGCCCTGGGCCCAGAGCGCCCACACGTCGCTCATGCTTTCGATGCCGCCCACGCCGATGACCGGAAGTTTCGTCTCCTGGGAGACGTCGAGGACCACTTTTCGTTTCTGGTGGGCCTTCACCCGCAGGAGGCGACCCGAGACGCCGCCGACCCCGCGCTCGGGGATGTGGGTGGTGTTCGTCGCGACCAGCGCGTCAGCGCCGAGCTCGGCGAGCGTGCGACAGAGCTCGCGCAGGGCCTCGTCTTCCAGGTCTGGAGCGAGCTTTACGGCGAGTGGTTTTTTGAGCCTCGCGCGCAGTGGCGCGAGGGCCGCGAAGAGCTCCTGGAGCCAGGCGCTCTGCTGCAGGTCTCGCAGGCCCTGGGTGTTGGGCGAAGAAATGTTCACCACCACGCCCTCGGCCAGCGGGGCGAGCTTCTCGTAGAGCGCGGCGTACTCGTCGATCGCTTCCGCGGGCGTGGCGTTTTTCGATTTGCCGATGTTCACCAAGAGGGGAAGCGCCGGGGGACGCTTCGCGAGGCGTTGCGCCACCACGTCCGCGCCGCGGCTCGGGAAGCCCATGGAGTTTCGCAGCGACGCTTCGGC
>DAIPJL010000019.1:0-26295 GCA_036770305.1 Bacteriovoracaceae bacterium
GGGGATATCCTTCTGAAGGAAATCCTCATATGAGCTGATCTGCAGCTTCATGAGGCTTGGGGGGGAGATGACGTAGTCGTTCTTACTGAAACTTCTCCGCGTCCAGGCATTGGGGGCGAACACTTTTGTCATTGCTGACTCCTCGATATCTTCTAAAGACGACGCTTTTTAAAAATACAAAATGGAAGTGTGCTTTTTAGGCACACTTCCATGAAAATTTCCCCAGTACTAACGATGGCTTACTTGATTTCAACCTTCGCACCAGCGGCTTCGAGCTTCTTCTTCATCTCGTCAGCTTCAGCCTTGGCAACGCCTTCCTTCACAGTCTTTGGAGCACCTTCAACGAGGTCCTTAGCTTCTTTCAGGCCGAGACCAGTGATCGCGCGGACTTCTTTGATGACGTTGATTGGGCTTGCACCCTTGTCAGCGAGGACAACAGTGAACTCTGTCTTTTCTTCAACGGCTGGGCCAGCTGCCGCTGCGCCAGCGACTGCAACTGGAGCTGCAGATACGCCGAATTTTGTTTCGAGTTCTTTGACCAGGTTGGCGAGGTCAAGAACAGACATTTTTGAAACGTGCTCGATGAGTTGTTCGTTAGTGATAGACATAAAATCTCCTTAAATCGTTTTGTTTTATTAAGCTTGCTGAGTTTCTTTCTGCTTCCCGATGGCGTCGAGAACACGAACAAAAGCCCCAACGGGTGCGTTGAATGTTGCAAGCAATGTTGCCAACATCTGATCGCGAGTTGGAAGCTTCGCAAGTGCGACCACTTCTGCCTTCGAGAGAGTTTGGGTGCCCAGCATGCCACCCTTAATTTCGACGACGTTCTCGAACTCACCGGTCGCATCGTTAACGATTTTTGCCACCGCGGCAGCATCGTCATACGAGAGTGCGATGGCGTTCGTGCCCTTGAGGTCCTTGAGCAGGCCTTCCGCGTAGGTACCCTGAGCCGCACGAGCGAAGAGGGTATTCTTGGTCACAGCCATATACCCTTTCGCATCGCGGACGTTCTTACGAATGCGCACAGCATCGTTAGAAGGAATCCCGACGAGGTTAGTCAAAAAGATCGCGTTAGACTTAACGATCTTCTCTCTCAAGGAGGCAACGACGACGTCTTTTTCTGCACGTGTCAACATATGTAATCCTCCTAAAAATTACGGAGGGGAGTTTCGGCAGGCTTTACACTTCACTGTGAAGAAACCGGCTATCTTCAACCCCTACGGTGTTAAACTTCTTATCCTGCGAATGATGCCGCGTCGTTCGCGTCGATGCGAATGCCGGGGCTCATGGTCGCGCTCATCACAAGTGACTTCACGTACGTACCCTTAGAAGATGCCGGCTTTGCGCGGAAGATCGCGCTGCAAACAGCCTTCAGGTTCTCCGTGAGCTGCTCATCAGTGAACGACTTTTTTCCTACTGGAACGTGAACGATGCCGTTCTTGTCCGTACGGTACTCAACCTTACCTGCTTTCTGCTCACGAACAGCCTTCTCGATCTCGTTGGTCACAGTGCCGAGCTTGGGGTTTGGCATGAGACCGCGAGGCCCGAGGATACGGGCGATCTTACCGATCTTGCCCATCATGTCCGGAGTCGCGATAACACGGTCGAATTCCATCCAGCCGCCGGCGATCTTGTTGATGATGTCTTCACCACCAACCACGTCAGCGCCCGCTTTTTCGGCTTCAGTGAGCTTCTCACCAGCGGTGATAACCACGACGGTGGTCTTCTTGCCGGTTCCGGCGGGCATGACGATAGCACCACGGACCATCTGGTCAGCATGGCGAGGATCGACACCAAGGCGGAAGGCGAGATCGACGGTCTCGTCGAATTTTGCGTAAGTGACTTCCTTGAGAAGTTTCACTGCTTCAGCCACGGTGTAGAGCTTGGTGCGCTCTACTTTCTTGGATGCATCTACGTATTTGCGAGATGGTTTTTTCATTTTTTAATCCTTTCGGTGCAAACGACTCCGCGGGGAGTCTCCCGTTATTTCTTAGTGTGTTCTTTGTAAGCGAGGTTCAGACCCATTGAGCGGATAGACCCCTCAACGGTACGTTTCGCCGCGTCCATAGATGCTGCTGTGATATCGGGCATTTTTACTTTTGCCACTTCTTCCACAACCTTCTCCTGAACAGTACCTGCAACCTCGTGGCCGGGCTTCTTAGAGCCGGACTCGAGTTTGATCTTATCCTTCACCAGGTAAGTGACCGGTGGGGTCTTGGTGATGAAGGTGAAGGTACGATCAGAGTAGACAGTGATGATCGTCGGAAGAGTCACACCGTTATCTTTCTGAGTACGTGCGTTGAACGCCTTACAGAATTCCATGATGTTCACACCCTTCTGACCCAACGCTGGGCCGATTGGTGGGGACGGGTTGGCTTTTCCGCCCGGAATCTGCAACTTGATGAAACCAACTACTTTCTTGGCCATAGTTTCTCCTCGGTCCTAGCGACACCATAAGCGGTGTCTCCCGTTTGTTAATTAGTTAACTTTTTCTACTTGTGAGAACTCGAGCTCAACCGGGGTTGGGCGGCCAAAGATTGAAACCTGGACCTTGACCTTGCCCTTATCACTGATGGCTTCCACGACGCCGATGAAGGATGCAAAGGGCCCCTCGATAACTTTGACACTATCGCCTTCAGAAAAGTTGGCAACAGAGCGAGTCCGCTTAAAGCCATCGGCCATACTATTTGTCAGTGAAGCGGCTTCCTCGTCAGTAATTGGCATGGGCTTATCTTTAGTACCGCCAATAAAGCCAGTGATCTTATCCGTGTCCTTGACGAGGTGCCAGGTACGATCATTCATGATCATCTTGATGATGATGTAGCCCGGGAAGAATTTCTTCTTCATGCTACGCTTTTTGCCGTTTACGTTAGCGACCACACTTTCTTCTGGAACCAGAATGTCAGCAAAGTACTCCGTCATGTTGTGATTGACGATGCGCTCCTTGAGCGTCTTCGTCACTCGGTTCTCAAAACCACTCAAAACATGAGCGACATACCACTTGAAATCTGGCGTATCGCCAGCTGCGAGTTTTTTTTCTTCGCTTTGAACTTGCTCAGTCATGAAAGCTATCCTTACTTATTAATGAGTCCGAGAAGGTAGTTCGCTCCGAAATCAAAGAATCCGAAGACAAAACCCATGATGGTCACACCGATCATAATGAGGACTGTGTATTTCCAAGTCTGATTGCGATCAGGCCAAACGACTTTGATTAACTCTTGGTAAACATCCGCAAGGAACTCAGATGTTTTGGGGTTGCGAAGAATTGTAATGTAAGTTGCAAGCCCTGCGACGACTCCGATCACTTGCGAAATGCCAAAGTAGTAGGGAATCTTTGACTCTAGAAGAAGCTTTTCTCCCATCTTTTCAAAGAATGCGATAACGACATAACCCAAAAAAATGCACGCGATCGCGAGACTGGCCTGAATCCACTTCTTGCCATCGTTACTCGATGTAGCCGACATGAAAAATTCCTCAATTAGTGCAAAGTGGACAAGAAATATGAAAAAAAGACAATTTTGTCTATAAATGATTTGATCTTGCTTTCCGTTATTTTGAGTGGCGGGTGCAGAGGGACTCGAACCCCCAACCTAGTGATTTGGAATCACTCGCTCTAACCATTAGAGCTATACACCCGGACAAAAAAAAGGGCCAACCAGGATTTTACGCCCGGTTGGCCCTGACTAGATCGGCTTACTCGAGGATGTCGGAAACAGTACCGGCACCGATGGTACGGCCGCCTTCGCGGATAGCGAAGCGAAGACCTTTTTCCATCGCTACTGGAGTGATCAGCTCGACACCGAAAGAAGTGTTGTCGCCGGGCATGATCATCTCAACGCCATCGTTGAGGGTGATCGCGCCAGTCACGTCCGTTGTGCGGAAGTAGAACTGGGGACGGTAACCCTTGAAGATTGGAGTGTGACGGCCACCCTCGTCTTTAGTGAGGATGTACACTTCACAGCGGAACTTCTTGTGAGGCTTAACTGTGCCTGGCTTAACGAGACACTGGCCGCGCTCAACTTCTTCGCGCTTGGTACCGCGGAGAAGGATACCAGCGTTGTCACCAGCCTGACCTTCGTCGAGGAGCTTGCGGAACATTTCGATACCAGTAACAGTCGTCTTCTGAGTGTCGCGGATACCGATGATTTCGATTTCTTCGCCAACCTTGATGATACCGCGCTCGATACGACCTGTAACAACAGTACCACGACCAGAGATCGAGAATACGTCTTCTACAGGCATGAGGAAGTGCTTATCAACGTCACGGGTCGGAGTTGGGATGTAGCGGTCAACTTCTTCCATGAGCTTAACAATCGCGTTTTCGCCGAGTTCGGCGTTTGTGCCTTCAACAGCTGCGAGAGCTGAACCCTTGACGATTGGAATATCGTCACCGGGGAAGCTGTACTTAGAAAGGAGCTCGCGGATTTCCATCTCAACGAGATCAGCCAGCTCGGCATCAGCGATGTCGATCTTGTTCATGAAAACGACGAGAGCTGGAACACCTACCTGGCGAGCAAGAAGGATGTGCTCACGAGTTTGTGGCATTGGGCCGTCGGTCGCAGCAACAACGAGGATTGCTCCGTCCATCTGAGCTGCACCAGTGATCATGTTCTTCACGTAGTCGGCGTGTCCTGGACAGTCAACGTGAGCGTAGTGACGGTTGGCAGTTGTGTACTCAACGTGCGCAGTGTTGATGGTAATACCACGCGCCTTCTCTTCAGGAGCAGAATCAATGTCAGCGTATGACTTGGCAGCGCCACCGTACTTTTTTGCCATCGTCATTGTGATAGCAGCAGTGAGAGTGGTTTTACCGTGGTCAACGTGACCGATTGTGCCGATGTTGACGTGCGGCTTACTGCGGTCGAATTTTTCCTTAGCCATGAATGGTCTCCTTCAAGAAGTGTCCAGAAAAAGCGTTATTAATAATCGTTCAAGCGTCCAGAGTATGCTCTGAAACCCTTTTACTGACAATAAAATTTCATCAACCAAACCCTGAAAGATGGAGCTCGCAGCGGGAATCGAACCCGCGACCTCTTCCTTACCAAGGAAGTGCTCTACCACTGAGCCACGCGAGCCAAACTTTCAGAACCAGTTCAAAACCATTTGTTTAATGGAGCGGGCGAAGAGGCTCGAACTCTCGACTTCCAGCTTGGAAGGCTGGCGCTCTACCAACTGAGCTACACCCGCATACAAAAAAAAATGGTGGCGCGAGGTGGATTCGAACCACCGAAGGCTGACGCCGGCAGATTTACAGTCTGCTCCCTTTAGCCACTCGGGAATCACGCCACAATGGAGCTGCTCACAGGAGTCGAACCTGCGACCTACTGATTACAAATCAGTTGCTCTACCAACTGAGCTAGAGCAGCACATCTCAAACAGTTATTAGCCAAATGAGAACCAAATTTATAATGGTGAGCCTTTAGCTTTGCAAGGACAAACTAAAGGCCTGATGGCGGAAAACAAAGCTGCAGGGCGAGGGTGGCAGCCGCGGATACATTGAGTGACTTGATTTCCCCCTGGGAAGTTAGCGAAAGGGTCTTGGACACAGAGCGCATAACGCTATTAGACAGCCCCTCATCTTCTGATCCGAGGACCAAACAAATTTTATCTCGAGCCAAATCTTCACCCGTTAGGGGCTGACTCGAGTGTTCCGAGAGGCCCCAAACGGCAACCCCCTGCTCCGCCATCATTGTAAGGGTACGGGCCAGGTGAGATGAACGCACGAACTGAAGATGCTCGGTGGCTCCAGATGCAATTCGAAAAAAACCCGGAGTCATTCCAAAAGATCGCTCCTGGGGAAGAATAACAATATCCACCCCAAAGAAGCAGGCGGTGCGCAGGATCGCTGCTCCGTTGTTCACGTCGCTAACCTGATCGAGAGCGAGAATGCGAAGCTTACCGGGCGCCGTGATGCGCTCGCGCAGCCAGCCCGGGTCATGAGTCTCGAGAGGCTCACTGAGAAGCAAGGTGCTACCAGGAACGCGCTGGTACTCGAGCTCGCGTTCGCGGAAGAGCACGCGCGCCCGTTCCTGAACCGCGTGGGGCGCGAGCAGCTGGGGCTTGAGCTTGAGCGTGCGCGGGTCCAGCTTGGTGCGCTTCAACAGATCCTGCCAGCCTTCCTCGCTCGCGAGGAGCTCGACGTGGCGCCGGCGGGGATTCAGCAGAGCCGCGACGATGGAATGGGCACCGACGATAAAATCGTTCACGCCCACTTCCCGAGCGTCTGGAGTTTCTCTTTGATCGTTCCGACCAGGGCGTCGCGCTTCACCTTGAGGGTCTCACCGGTTTTACGGATTTTGACCTCGATCTCGCCAGTGGCGCTGAAGTCGCGCTCGCCGAGCACCACGCGCACAGGCAGGCCAATCAGGTCGGCGTCCTTGAACATGCCGCCGGGGCCCATACCGCGGTCGTCGTAGAGCACCTCAAGGCCCGCGGCGAGGAAGCTCTGGTAGAGCTCGTCGGCGATCTTCTTGGTGTCCTCCCCCTTGGCGATGACGCCGAAGTAAATGTCGTAAGGGGCGATGGCCGCGGGCCAGACGATGCCGTCTTTATCGTGGTTCTGCTCGATGGCGGCCGCGAGGGTCCGTGTGACGCCAATACCGTAGCAGCCCATCAGCGGTGTGACCGCCTTGCCCTGGTCGTTGAGCACCGTGACCTTCATGCTCTTGGTGTACTTGTCGCCGAGCTGGAAGACGTGGCCCACTTCGATGCCTTTCTTGAGGACGATCGGGTTGCCGCCCATGACGTCGCCCTCTTTGGCCAGTCGCAGGTCGAGCTGCTTGTGGCCCAGCTTGGTGTCGCGCGCCGGGACGAAGCCCTTCAGGTGGTGGTCCGGCTCATTGGCGCCCACGACGTAGGCGGCGCTCAGGTCCACGCAGGCGTCGTAGAGCACCGAGAGCTTCTCCGCCTGCGCGGTCGGGCCCATGAAGCCTTTGATCAAACCAAGGCGCTCGAGCTCGGAGGCCTGCGCGGGCCGGACGTGGTCGGCGTTCATGGCGTTTTTGAACTTCACTTCATTGAGCTGGTCGTCGCCGAGGAGCATGACCATGTAAAAATGCTCTTTCTCCCCACGGAGCACGTGCATGACGAGGGCCTTGAGCGTGTGCGTGATGTGGAAGCCGTGGGCGGCGGCGACCTCCTCGCAGGTCTTCTGATCAGGAGTAGCGAACTTGGTCAGCGCTTCGGCGGGCCTGGGCTTCAGGTGCGGCCGAGTGGTCGGTGCCTTCTCGATGTTGGCGGCGTAGCCGGTCGCCGGAACCGTCACGAGCGTGTCCTCGCCGTTGTCAGCGATGAGCTGGAACTCGTGGGTCTTCGCTCCGCCGCTGGCCATCGCGCCGCCGTCGGCTTCCACCGAGATGAAGTCCAGCCCCATGCGCTTGAAGATGGCGATGTAGGCGCCGTAGATCTTCTCGTAGAAGGTGTCGAGGCAGGCCTTGTCCATGTGCAAGGAGTAGCCGTCTTTCATGGTGAACTCGCGGCCGCGCAGCAGACCGAAGCGCGGGCGAATCTCGTCGCGGAACTTCGTGTTGATCTGGTAGAGACAGACCGGCAGCTGCTTGTAGGAGTTGATCGTCTTGCGGAAGACGTCGGTGACGGTTTCTTCGTTCGTCGGACTCACGCAGAGCTCGCGCTCGGCGCGGTCTTTGATGCGCAACATCTGCGGGCCCATCACGTCCCAGCGGCCGGTCTCCTTCCAGAGTTCGGCGGGCGTCACGACGCTCATCTGGATCTCGAAGCAGCCGATGCGGTCGTGCTCCTCGCGGATGATCTTTTCGATCTTTTTCAGAGAACGGAAGGCCATCGGTAGGTACGTGTAGAGGCCACCGGCCGTTTTGTGGATGAGCCCCGCGCGCAGCATGAGCTGGTGCGAGGGAATTTCCGCGTCGTTGGGAGTTTCTTTGTAGGTCTGCCAAAAGCCTTGAGATAAGCGCATGTGTCCTCTGCTGCTGATTGAGCGTTTAAAGTACTCGAAATTCTTTAGATTGTCCGGTGTCTGTGGCGCTCTTTTGTGAACGCCCGAAGAGCAGATGACCTTAAGACTTCCAAAACATAATAATTTCTGAGGTTTAAAACAATTAATCTATGCTATGTTGGGACGGTGAAGAACATCTCACTCATTCTCATCACCTCTCTACTTCTCATCGTCATCGGTGTTCCGAGCGCGGGATTCTTGCAGGCCAACTACGAAGCGATCGAAGTGACCCCCACCACTGATCAGGATGACCAGTTCAATCAGAGCTTGCCACAACCGGTCACTAAGCTCTTAAGCTCTTTTTTCCTCCGGCTCTACGAAGAGATCGGACACGGTGTCCAGCTGATGACGCTCACCGAGAAAACCTTCAGCGTCGCTGCCTTCCACCTTTTCACGCATTTTTTTAGTGTGATCCAGCACCAGGTCTCCCCCCCCGCGGTTCCTCCCAGTTCCCTGAGATAGCAGGCCACCTCGAGCGCTCATTCTCTGGAGAACTTGTGATTCATTTCGAACGACTGCGTGATTACCTCAACCCTCAATGCCTCCCGATCTGGCTCGCGATGGCCTTCCAGGCTGGCTACGTTAACGCCGGTGGATTCCTGGCTTGCCACCGCTTCGTGTCGCACGTAACCGGCTTCGGCACACAACTCGGCTACTCCCTCACGCGCAAGGACTGGCTTTTCACCGTCGAACTCGCGATGGCACCTCTGAGCTTCATCGGCGGTGCGGCCTGCGTCGCCATGCTCATCGACCGGGAACTCATCCATGGCCGGGAGCCACACGTTCGTCTAGCGCTCTTCATCATGTCGGCCATCGCGAGCCTCGTGTGGGTAGCGGGAGAACTTGGTCTCTTCGGCGTCTTCGGCGAACCGCTGCTCTTTCAGCGAGATTTCATCCTCCTCTTCAGCCTGTGTTTCTTGTGTGGTTTCCAGAACGCGCTCTTCGTCTCGCTTTCGACCGGCGCGATCCGCACCACCCACCTCACGGGGATCGCCACCGACATCGGGATCAACCTCGTACGACAGAAGCACCTCACGGGGGAAGAGAAATCCTTCGTCGTTCATCAGAACTACCTGCGGATCGCGACTTTTGTCATTTTTACGTTCGGCTCGATGAGCGCGACCTTGGTTTTTCCAATCGTGGAGTACCATGGTTTCGTCGTGCCAGCGCTGCTTTCGGTCTCGATCCTCATCTACATTTTTATTGTTTTTAGCCGGGAGAATTTTTATGGAAAGAACGTACCAAAAACTCATTGAAGGTAACCGCGAGTGGGTAGCAAACAAGAACCGCCTCGACCCCGACTACTTCAAAAAGATCGCCCGCGGTCAGACGCCCCAGTTCCTGTGGATCGGCTGCTCGGACAGCCGCGTTCCAGCGAACGAAATCACCGGCACCGAGTCCGGTGAGATCTTCGTCCACCGCAACATCGCGAACATGGTCTTCCACTCCGACATCAACCTCCTCAGCGTGCTGCAGTACTCGGTCGAGGTGCTGAAGGTGAAAGACATCATGATCGTGGGGCACTCCGGCTGCGGCGGCGTGCGTGCTGCCATCGAGGGCGCCGGAAATCTGGGCCTCGTCAGCAACTGGATCAACCCCATCCGCATCACCTACCGCGATAACCAGCACTGCTTCACGCCGGCCATGAGCATCGAAGAGCGCACCGACCGCCTCGTCGAGCTCAACGTGCTCCGCCAGGTGCGCAACCTCTCTCAGACCTCGATCATCCAGAACGCCTGGAAAGAAGGGAAAGGGCCCTTCATCCATGGCCTGGTCTACCGCCTAGACGACGGGAAACTGCGGGACCTGAACCTCACTCTTGGCTCGGGCATGGAACTTCCGGATGTCTACGAAGGGATTAAGCTCTAGGCTCCCGCCGAGTTGTGTAATTTTTTCTCTCTCACCCAATCGGGGCGCATGCCTCTTTAAACTCTTAGCATGCGCCTTTTCTTAGGTCTGATTTTACTGCTCCCGATCGCAGCACACGCTTCACTCGGCGAAGGCCTTGAGCGGCATCACATGAAGCTCGCTGCTGAATCGCAGCTCATAAGTCACGCGCGCCACGGAAGTCGTCTGCTGCACCACTCGGTCAAAACCCGATACGCCGTGCTCTACCTCCACGGGCTCTTCGAGTCGCCGCACTACAACTCCGGGATCCTCGAGACCTTCCACGCGGCGGGCATGAACGTGTACGCTCCCCTGCTCGCGGGGCACTGGCGCAGAGACCGGAGGCAGAGCTTCGAACTCTCCCACGCCGACTGGCTGCGAGACCTCCGCGACGCTCTCGAGCTGACGCGCAAGCTCGGTGACAAGATCCTCGTGGCCGGCTTCTCCACCGGGGGTCTCCTCGCCCTCCGAGCCGCACTCGAGCACGACGACGTCGCGGGCCTCTTACTGTGGGCGCCGGCGCTGCACCTCACGCAGCTCACCTACTGGAGCGTGCGCTATGGCCAGGCCACCGGCCTCACGCTGAACGATCGCCTCCGGCTGCCGGCCGACGGGTTCGACGTCGCCGATTACTCTCCGAAGCTCGGCCACGAGGTCATCGAACTGATCCGCGACACTTTCCGCACCCACGGCGCGGGCCTGAGCGCCGCGGCTCGCCGGCGAAGCGTCGGGAAGAAGTTAAATCTGCCGCTTTTCCTCGTCATGAGCGACGTCGACGACACGGCCGATCCGAGGGCGCTCGACGAGTTCTTCACTAGCTACGCAGGCCCGAAGGAACGCATCCGCTACCGTGCGGCGGACGACATCCTCCACGGCAACATCACGAAGGCACCGCAGGACGTCTTCGTCGGCTGGGAAGACCGCTTCAACTTCCAGTTCGAGGAGAAGCGCGCGCGGATCCTCAATTTCCTCGAACGACTGCCCTAGCTCAGTGCGCGACGGCGATACTCTGCGGAAGGCGCAGGCTCTCGCGCGCTTCGGCCTTGAGGTGCGACGCGGAGACGATCTCGTAGGCCGAGGGCGTGTCGAGGAGCTTGCGGCAGAGCAGGTTGTGCAGGTTGTGGCCCGACTTGAAGGTGGTGATCTTGCCGGCGATCTCATGGCCCAGGAGGCTCACGTCGCCGATGGTGTCGAGGATCTTGTGGCGCACGAACTCTTTGGCGAAGCGCAGGCCCTCGGGGTTGATGACCTTGAAGTCGTCCATCACGACGGCGTTGTCGAGCGAGCCGCCTTTGATCAGGCCCTTGCGCTTGAGCATGTCGACGTCGCGGGCGAAGCCGAAGGTGCGCGCGCGCGCGATGTGGTCGATGAAGTTCTCGCAGGAGAACTCGAAGACCTCCTGCTGGGTCTTGATCACCGGGTGCGCGAAGACGATGGTGGAGTCGATGACGAGGTTGTGGTGCGGTTCGAACTGCGCCCACTTGCCGTCCTTCTCGACGCGGACGGTGTCGAGGATGACGAGGAACTTCTTCGACTTGTTGAGGTTGCGCAGGCCGGTTTCCTTGAGCAGGAAAACGAAGGACGCACCGGAGCCGTCCATGATGGGAACCTCCGGGCCGTCGATCTCGATGAGCGCGTTGTTAATGCCCACGCCGTAGAGCACAGCGAGGAGATGTTCGACCGTGTGAATCGCAGCGCGGCCTTCGCCGATGGTTGTCGCATTCTCGGTGGCACCAACGCTCTTGGCATCAGCACGAACCGCGACGCTGCCGGGAATGTCGGTGCGGATGAACTGAATGCCAAAGTCAGCGTCGGCAGGACACAGCCTCATCGTGACCTTACGGCCCGAATGTAAACCGATTCCAGTTACCTTTACTTCTTTCGCCAACGTTCTCTGATAAATCATCACTTAACCCGACAAAGTTGAGACACTCTGAACAGTATACGCCCAGTTCGGCGCAATAAAACCCAGAAATATGTGCAGGTTGTAGGATTCTTGACTAGGCTAGTCAACGGCTTTCTATGTGCCGGATCGCCTCTTCTGAGAGCTGTCGACCCCTTGGGGTACGAAGAATAAGGCCCTGTTTTAAAAGGAAGGGTTCGTAGACCTCTTCGATGGTCTGCTTGTCCTCGCCGAGGGTGGCGCTGAGGGCGTCGATGCCCACCGGGCCCCCGGAGTAATAAGACTTCATAACATTCAGGATCTTGCGATCCATCGAGTCCAGCCCGAGCTCGTCGATGTCCATCAGCTGGAGGGCCTTCTGCACCTCGGGCAGTTCGATGGTCTTCTTCCCGGCCACCAGCGCCCAGTCGCGCACCCGGCGCAAAATACGGTTGGCGATGCGAGGCGTGCCGCGCGCCCGGCGAGCGATCTCGTGCTTCGAGGCAGCGTCCAGTTTCATCTGCAGCTTCAGCGCGTTGGCGTCGATGATCTTCCCGAGCGTCTCGGCGCTGTAATAATCAAAGCTCAGGTGCGCCATGAAGCGGTCGCGCAGCGGATTGGAGAGCAAACCTGAACGAGTGGTGGCGCCGATGAGCGTGAAGGGTACGAGGTCGATCTGCATGGTGCGTGCGCTGGCGCCCTGGCCGATGAGGATGTCGAGCCGGAAGTCCTCCATCGCCGAGTAGAGGATCTCCTCGACGGTGATGTGCATGCGGTGGATCTCGTCGATGAAAAGCACGTCGCGCGGCTTGAGGTTTGTCAGCACCGCCGCGAGGTCGCCCTTCTTCTCGATGGCCGGCCCGGAGACCACGTGCATCTCGCTGCCGAGGCTATCGGCGATGAGCATGGCGAGCGAGGTCTTACCGAGGCCCGGAGGGCCGGAGAGCAGGACGTGGTCCATCGCCGCCGAGCGCAGCTTGGCCGACTCCACCATCACGGAGATGTTGGCGACGACTTTCTCCTGGCCGATGTACTCCTTGAAGCTCTTCGGCCGCAGGGCCTTCTCCTGGTCGCGCTCTTCCGGCGCCGAGGACGCTGTCATGATTCGTTCCATGGGTTACCTCAACTCTCGCAGCAGGCCCTTGAGGAGCTCCTCGGAGCTCGTGAAACTTCCTTCGCTGATCAGGCGGTTCATCACCGGAAGCACCTGCTGCTCCTTGAACCCCAACTCTTGGCAGGCCTGCAGCGTCTCGCCCATCAGGCGCGCCGAAGCGGTGTCCGGTGCGAGGCGCTTACTCTCCGTTTTCCCTACAGGAAGAGTCACGCCACCGGTCAGCTTTACGATGCGGTCCTTCAGCGAGAGCACGATCTGCTCGGCGCTCTTCTTGCCGATCCCCGGGGCCTCCTTGAGCATCGCCGAGTTCTCCAGCGTGATCGCCTGGATGACACCCTGGTGACCGAGGTGGGCGATCAGCCCGAAGGCCGTCTTCGGGCCGATGCCGTTGACGTCCACTAGGAGCTCGAAGAGGCGCTTCTCGTCGAGTGACTCGAAGCCGAAGAGCGACTGGGCGTCTTCGCGCACGATGTGCGTGGTGAAGAGCGCGACGGCACGGCCGGGCAAGAGTGCCGTGGGAACATGCACCTCATAACCCAAGCCCTGGGTGGTTAACACGATGACACGCTGGGGTTCCGCCGAGATGATTTTGCCTTCGATGTAG
The DNA here is from genome assembly GCA_036770305.1 of Bacteriovoracaceae bacterium. Classification (GTDB taxonomy): domain Bacteria; phylum Bdellovibrionota; class Bacteriovoracia; order Bacteriovoracales; family Bacteriovoracaceae; genus UBA6144. The sequence goes on from DAIPJL010000019.1 coordinate 13,460, forward strand.
CCGATCATGCGGAGATCTCCTTGGTCTTGTGAGCGAGCGACGCCGCCAGCCCCTTGCCGCCGGAGCGCTTCTTCTTCCCGCTGATCTGCAGAGCTCGCTGAGCGATGGGAGAGCTTCGCTGCATGAGGTGGCAGAAGGCAATGGCAATGGCGTCAGATTCGTCGTGAGTTTTGAACTCCACCGGCCCGAGGTGCAGTCGCAGGAACTTCTGCAGAGCTTCCTTGTCCGCAGCGCCGTGGCCCGAGACCGTCGCTTTCACCGCCGAAGGAGCGTACTCGAAGATCGGCTTACCGGTCTGCGTGAGCGCCGCGAGCATGGCGCCGCGGGCCTGGGCGAGCTTGATGAGTGCGGTAGGAGACTTCACGAAGATCAGGCCCTCGAGGGCGATCTCATCAGGTTGAAATTCCTCAATCAGGCGCAGAGCCTCTTCGTAAATAAATTTTATTCTTGAGAGAAAGTCTTCTTTGCTGTTGAAACGCAGCACTCCAGAAGCGAGGTAGCGCAACTTGCGACCATCCTGCATGCACAGAGCATAGCCGGCGTTCACAGAGCCTGGGTCGATGGCGAGGACTTTCATGCTTTGATTTAAGCAAGAGGCCGGCCCTATCGTCTACCGGATTAGGAGGCGCTCTTCGCCTTGAGGTAGTTGCCGACGTAGAAAACGAAGGAGCCGATCACCAGCTGGGCCAATTCGATGCGTCCGTAATCACCCTGCTGGACGCCCGAGACAAAACATAGACCCACAGCAGCCATGCCAAAAAGTTGCATCCCAACGGCGATATAAAACAGTGACTTCATGCCGACAGTTCTAGCAAAAGTCGCCCCCAAAGACTAGGATGAGGGCAATTATGACAGTGCTCCTCAAGGCCCAGCCTTTGGTCGATGCGCGGCTCCCTGAGCTGCAGAACCGCTGCCAGCTCTTAATCCGGCAGGGCATCCGTCCCAAGCTGGTCGTCGTCCTGGTGGGAGATCACCCCGCCTCTCTGAGCTACATCACGAAGAAGCGAGAGCTGTGCGAGCGCGTCGGTGCGAGCTTCGAGCTGCGGCACTTAGCCGCCACCTCCACGGCGGAAGAGCTCAAGGCAGTGGTCGAGAGCATCAACCGCGATGCGAGCGTCCACGGCTGCATCATTCAGCTCCCGGTCCAGGGCCCAGCGAAATCTCTGCCACTCGAAAGTCTCGTGGCGCCAAAAAAAGACGTCGACGGCTTTCACCCGCAGAACACCTCCGCGCTCTATCTCGGCAAGCTCACCGAGCACTCGCTGCTCCCCTGCACGCCGAAGGGCGTGATGAGCGTGCTCAAGCACTACGGCATCGATCCCGGTGGCATGAACGCCGTCGTGATCGGTCGCTCCCAGATCGTCGGAAAACCACTCGCTCTGCTGCTTAGCTTAGCAGGTGCTACTGTCACAATCTGCCACTCGGGTACGCGTGACTTGGCGGAGCACACCAAACGCGCTGACCTCATCGTCTGCGCGGCCGGCGTCATCGACCTGCTACGGGCGCGCCACATCGACCCCACCAAGCAGAGCGTGGTGATCGACGTGGGCGTGAGCCGCAACGCCGCCGGCAAGCTGGTGGGAGACGTTAAGTTTGCCGAAGTCGCCCCCCTGGTGAAGGCCATCACACCGGTCCCCGGTGGTATCGGACCCCTCACGGTCCTCTCTCTCATCGAAAACCTCCTGATCGCAGCACAAAACTCAAAGGACGCGCCATGACCGCTCAACGGACTGCTCTCTACGACAAGCACGTACAGCTCAAAGCGAAGATCGTGGACTTCGCCGGCTGGGACATGCCGGTACAGTACACCTCCGTGAAAGAAGAAACCCTCTCCGTGCGCCAGAAGGTCGGAGTCTTCGACGTCTCGCACATGGGGGAGTTCTTCGTCGAAGGGCCAGACGCGCTGGCCTTCGTCGACCACCTCGTGACCAACGACATTGCCGGTGCCGCTCTCGGCAAGGCGATCTACTCACCCCTGTGCCGGGAGAATGGCACGGTGATCGATGACTTGATCGTTTATAAGCTCGCCCCCGAACGACTTTTGATTTGCGTGAACGCCTCCAACATCGAAAAAGACTTCGCGTGGATGCAGAGCAAGCTTGGAAGCTTCAAGGCGAAGCTCACCAACCACTCTCACGAGTTTTCGCTGCTAGCGCTGCAGGGCCCGCAGGCCTTCGCCGAGCTCAAGAAGGTCATCCCAGCGCTGCCCGACATCGAGTACTACTCGGTCTGGGAGGGCGCCGGGTTCATCGTCGCGCGCACCGGCTACACCGGCGAGGACGGCTTTGAGATTTTCGGCTCCCATCAAGCGATTTCAACCATGTGGGATAAGTTCATCACGGCGGGCGTTGCACCCTGTGGTCTGGCGTCACGCGACGTGCTGCGCCTCGAGGTGTGCTATCCACTCTACGGCCACGAACTCAACGACGAAATCACCCCGCTCGATGCCGCCCTGGGCTGGACGGTGAAAAAGGCCAAACCGTCGTTCATCGGCAAAGAGGCGCTGCAGAATTATCAGCCGAAATTCAAAACGGTGAAGCTATTGGTAGAAAAAGGGATACCGCGCGAGGGCTATCCGGTGTGCAATCAGGACGGCGAGGCCATCGGCAAGGTCACTTCCGGAACACTCTCCGTGACGCTTAATCAAGGGGTAGCACTGGCACGAATCGAAGCCTCGAAGGCTTCCGCCGCTAGCTTAACCGTTGAGATTCGCGGTAAGCACTATCCAGCAACATTGACGACAAAACCTTTCGTTCAAGGGGGACATAAATAATGGCTTCTTCAATTCCGAGCAATCTGAAATACACTAAAGAACACGAGTGGGCGCTGGTCGAAGGCGACGTCGTGACCATCGGAATCACGGACTTCGCTCAGTCGGCCCTGGGAGACATCGTCTTCGTCGAAGTCCCCGCCGTCGGAACTGAGCTCAAGCAAGGTGCGACCTTTGGTGTGGTGGAATCCATTAAGTCGGTGAGCGATCTCTACGCCCCGGTTTCTGGTCAGGTCGTGGCCCGGAACGATAATGTCGAAGGATCCCCTGAATCAATTAATAGCGGCGCTTATGAGGCTTGGCTGATCAAAATCAAGGTCAGTAACCCATCAGAAATTAGTGCCCTGCTCTCCGCCGAAGCCTACGACAAGTTCTGTCAGACCTCCGCGTAATTTTGCCTCGGCGCACTCTGTGCGCCGAGTTCTTCTTCTTTTTGTTTACCTCACCTCCAATTAATCCCGTTTAAATTTTTCGTGTAACAAAATTTTTCCCGTGGGGAGAAGTTCTCTTTACGAAGGCCTACCGGATGAAGATACTTCACCTCTGTTTTTATCTGCCTGTAGAGATAAGGAAACGCCATCTCCATGGAATCGATTCAGCTCCTCAATACTGCGATCATCAAAAGCAAAGAACTGAAGATCAGTCACTCGTTCGAAGAACGTTTGATGAAACTCTCCAGCTCTCCGGCCGTCGAGCATCTCAACCGCTCTATCGCCCAGCTCGCGGAATCTCAGAAAATCTCGAAAGATCAAGCCGCGCTCTTGATCGTCGAATCAATTCGCGAGCTCGACGCTATCTGGTCTGACTACGTCTTGATGGAAGGCATCGATCGCCTCAAAAGCATTCTGCGCTCAACCACTGCCCAGTAGCGTTCTACTAGCTTTTTACGACAAATCCCCACTCGATGGTCGCCTGGCCATTCACCAGAAGACCTTTCGGGGGATTCGGAAATGGGCCGGCTTGATTGAAAGATTCGATGGCAGCCTCATCAAGTTCACGGACTCCGCTGGAGCTCTTCACGTGCACCTTAGTGATCTCGCCCTGCTCGTTCATGGTGATCACCAGCGCCGTGGTGTACTGGTCGCTGGCCGGTAAGCGGCGGCCCGACTTGTAGAGATTGTCGGCCTTCTCCTTAAGACTTTTGCCCCAGAACTGCTCGAGCTTTCCGCGGATGCGGTGGAAGAAGCCGTAGTACTTGTACTCCACGGTGTTGAGCTGGGTGAAGTCGCCGAGCTTCACGTCTTGGATGTAATCATTAGTGCTCGAGAGGCCCTGAGATTGCTCGTCGCCGTTCTCGATGCCCTTTTTTTGCAGCGAGGCCGGTGCTCGCTCGATGGCCGGTGCGCCCATTTGCTGGAAGCCTACGTCGGAGAGCTTAAGATCCTTGAGCGCCTTCTTCGGCTGAGTCGCCTTGGCCTGGGGCGCGGGGCGCGCGTCGGCCTGAGCGTTCCCCTTGGCTGCGCGGTTGAAGGTATCGACGTTGCGAGCGACGGTCTGGCGCTCGACGGCGTTGTCCTTTTCGCCGAGGAAAGCCTCGTCCTTGGGCGTCTCCTGCTTTCCAGTGTTTTCCGTCTGGACGATCTGCTGCTTCTTTTTGAACTGCTCCCACTCCTCGTTGGTCATCGGCAGCACAGCGATCTCAGTTTCTTGGGTCTTCTGGAAGTCCAGGCTCAGGCCACTACGAATCTGAGTCCAGAAACTCGCTAGGTGCAGCGCGAGCATCAGGCCCGCGAGTCCTAGGAGTCGACGATCAAAGCGCAGGAAATGAGACATCCGACAGTCCTTCGTTGGAGAGAAGCTCCACGAAAGACTTTTCGGCGTCCGGAAGGGGAAATTTTAGCGACGCGGCTACTGGTTACTGTAGTAATCGTCGTCGTCGAGAACCTTGGGCGTGTCCTTCGGTTCTTCGCCCGTCGCCGACGGGATAACCGGACGATTTACTTCGCCCGTCAGGTCCATTCCCTGAGCAAAACTCTCCATGAACCCTCCGCTCTCACCCGAGCGAAGCTGACGGCCACTCTCTTTGTTGATGAGGATGTTCGTGATGCCCTCGGGCGCCACGAACTCGGGAGCACCGTAGCGCTTGATCGCCTCGTGCATGAAGTCGATCCAGACGGGAAGAGCCGTCTTACCACCGGTCTCGCCGTAACCCAACGGGGTGTTGTTGTCGAAGCCTACCCAGGCGCCCGCGACGACGGTACCCGAGTAGCCCACGAAGAGCGCGTCGACGTAGTTGTTCGTGGTACCCGTCTTACCTGCGATGTTCGGAGATACTTCTCGGGCGGCAGCGGCGGTTCCGTAGATCACCACGCCCTCCAGCAAGCGTGTCATCACATAGGCGAGACGCGGGTCGTAGACCTGCCGCTCGGTGAGCCCCTGTCGCCAGGGGTTTTCCACGAGGGGGTTTTCCTCGGCGGTGGGCTCCGTTGTCACCACGTCCGTTGGTGCCGCAACGATGTCGCTCTTCATCTCGCCGTCGAAGGTATACTTCTTCCCGTGCCGGTCTTTAACTGAGACGATGGCGGTCAGGCCCAGACGGCGGCCACCGTTGGCGAAAATCGCGTAGCCTTTGACGAGCTCCGTGAGACTGATCCCGAAGGATCCGAGCGCAAGACTCATGTCCTTCGGCAGCTGGGTCTTGAGACCCAGGCGCTCGACGAAAGACGTGACTCGCGGTACTCCCACGTCCTGGAGGATGCGGATCGTGGGGATGTTCCGACTCACCTCGAGGGCACGGCGAAAGGTCATCTGTCCCATGAACTCACCGTCGTAGTTGCGCGGCTTCCAGCTCAGGTTGTCGCTCACCCCGCCCAGCGCCTGAGGGGTGTCGAGGATGATCGAACTCGGCGTGTAGCCCTCTTCGAGAGCCGCGGCGTAGATGAATGGTTTGAACGCGGAGCCCGGCTGGCGCGCCGCCTGGAGGGCGCGGTTGAACTGCGAGCGCGTGAAGTCGACGCCGCCGACCATCGCCAGCACGTTACCGGTGCGCGCGTCCATCGAAACGAAGGCTCCCTCCGCATCCGGCTTCTGGTCGAGTTCCCCGACGAGGAACTTCTGGCCCTGGAGTTCCTTGACGAGCGCCACGTCTTTCTTCGTCTTCTTGTAGTCTTCGCCGAGCTTGGGCCAGAGCGACTGGAGCTCGCCGGTGATTCGCACGAGGATCTGGTCCCCCGGCTTGACGATCTTGGAGGGCTTCGTCACTGGTGCGAACCACTTCGGTTCTTCGTTGAGGACGCGCTCGTGAGCCCAGGCGAAGCCGCTTTCCGGAATGACCACTCGGGCGCCACCAACGGAGGCGAAGATGGCACGCTGGACGTCGTTCACTTTCAGAACGATGGCCGAGTAGCTCTGGTTCTTTTGCAGCAGCGGGATGAGGCGATCGTCGGGTTTGCTCCCGACCGTGACGTCGGCGCGGAATCGAGTGTCGATCGATTCTTCCGTCTCCCTGTAGTAGGTCCGAAGCTTCTCCCACTCGCCCTCTTCCGCGAAGTTCTGGAAGCGCTGTTTTCCGTCGGTGGTGAAGTAGAAGTAGCTCGAGCTGTCGCGGTAGATCTTCTGGCGCTGCCGCTGTAGTTCCTGCTCGATCGCTTCGGCGCCGTCGAAGTGCGCCTGCGCCCCCTTGAACCCCTGCCGCTTGTCTAACTCTTTGACGCTCTTCAGGACCGCCGCCTCGGCTTTTTCCTGCAGTGACCAGTCCAGGGTCGTGACGACTTCGAAGCCCTCGGTGAGAAACTCCTCGTCGCCCACTAGCTTCGTCATTTTCTGGCGAACCCAGTCAGTGAAGTGGCCACCCCGCATCGGCGTGGCAAACCGCAGACGCATCTTGATGTCTTCGGCCTTCGCGGCTTCGTACTCCTCCTCCGTGATCTTCCCCGTTTCGTACATCCGCCGCAACACGTAGAGCTGGCGGCGCTTCGCGTACGTGGGGTTCACGTAGGGCGAGTAGCGGCCCGGAGCCACGAGCAGACCGGCGATGAGCGCACTCTCCGCCACGGTCGCCTCGGCGAGGTCCTTGTCGAAGTAGCCGGCGACGGCGGCCTTGACGCCGTAGTATCCGCCACCGAGGTAGACCTGGTTCAGGTAGAGAAAGAGGATGTCCTCCTTCGAAAACTTTTCTTCCATCTTCTGCGCGAGCAAGAGGTCTTTGATCTTGCGCGAGAGTGTTCGTTCTTTTGAAAGCAAGAGAGTTTTCGCCACCTGCTGCGTGATGGTCGAACCGCCCTGGACCAGTCGCCCTTCGCGCAAGTTCACGAGGAAGGCGCGGGCGATGCCCAGGTAGTCGACGCCCTTGTGGTTCCAGAAGTTATCGTCCTCCGCGGCGAGGAAGGCACCGACCACGCGAGGCGGAATGTCTTTGTAGGGCACGACGTCGCGGGTCTCTTTGCCGATGTCGAGCAGGAGCGTACCGTCCTTCGCGAGGATGCGGGAGTTCATCGGCGGCCGATAGTCGGCGAGGGAGTTGATTTCGGGGAGATCGGACTTGATCCACAGCATGGCGCCGAAGAGCGCCCCAACGCCGATGAGGGCGAGGGCGATGAGAACGAAGATGACTTTGAGCAAGCGCTTCACGCGGTACCTTTTGAGAAGATGCTAAACTATTATAGATACTTCTCTGGCGGCGCGAACCCTATTCTTCCCAAGTTTCCTCTTTCAAACTTTCAGTGAGCACTTTGATCTTCTTCTCTGCCGCGAGGAGGGATTTCCGACAGCTTTGGTAGAGCTTTACACCGTTCTCGAATTTCTCAAGGCTCGCGTCGAGGGGCAGCTGGCCCTTCTCGAGCTCGGCGACGATCTTCTCGAGCTCCGCCAAGGTCTCTTCCAAGCCTTTTTCTTTGCCGGTCTCGGTGGTTTTCTTCATGTCAGCAGTCCTTCCCTGTCGGTGCGTTGACGGAGCGCAGTAGCTTTTACACTGCCTGTTCCTAAGGCTCTCAAGATTTCAGTCCCTTGGAAAGACGCGGGGGAGGAAAAAAACGCCTGGGGGTGTCGATAAACCCACGGAGTGACGTACAATTTTGCCTAGGGACTAGGATGGTCCCACGAAGTTCACGGAGGAACATGAAGGGTCTATGGGTTCCCATCTCAGGCCAGGTTGCTCAGCAGCGCAAGGTCGAGACCATCGCCAATAACGTCGCCAACGCCAACACCACGGGCTTCAAGAAAGACCAGTTGGCGTTCAAGGAACACCTGACTGCTCTCTCGAAGGGCAGCGACGACATTCACATCCCCAACAAGGAATTTGCTCCGGAGGACTTCTACCACACCCACGGGGGAGAGAACGCTTTCGTCGAAGTCGCTGGCAGTTACACCAATCACGAGCAGGGCCAGCTTGTTCCAACTAATAATCCGCTGGATGTGGCCTTGAGCGGAACCGGATTTCTAGAAGTCCTTACTCCGCAAGGTGTGCGCTACACTCGCCGCGGGAACCTCTCGCTTTCTCGCGATGGCGAATTGGTCACGGACCAAGGATTCAAAGTGCTCCAGCCGCTCGCGGCGACACCCGACGAACTCCGAGCGCCAGCCGCGGCGGTTCCGAGGCCGGAAGAGCGCGTGGTGCGGGTGCCGATCAACCAACCCCTCACCATCAGCCGCGAGGGCGACGTGCTCACTCGGGAAGGCCTGGTGAGTAAGCTCTCCGTGGTCGAGTTCGCAGACATCCAAGCCCTGCGCAAAGAAGGGAGTGCTCTCTTCATCAACCCCGACGAGGCGAACGCCCGCCGCACGGACGTGAAGACCAGCGTGAACCAGGGCTTCCTCGAGGGCTCGAACGTCAACGCTGTCGAGGAGATGTCGGAGCTCATCAAGGCCCACCGTCACTTCGAATCGATCCAGAAAGCCATCAACGCCTACGACAGCATCAACGGCAAAGCCGTCAATGATCTGGCGAAGTTCTAAGGAGACCGGAGATGATTAGAGCCCTTCACACAGCCGCAACTGGGATGGCCTCGCAGGAGGCCAACGTGAACACCATCTCGAACAACCTCGCCAACGTGAACACCACAGGGTTCAAGAAGGCGCGCACGGAGTTCGACGACCTCCTCTACGAAACCGTGCAGGAAGCCGGTGCACGCTCGAGCGGCGACAGCGAGTACAACGTCGGAATCCAGGTCGGCTCCGGCTCGAAGGTCTCCGCTACGCGGAAGATGCACACGCAGGGCTCCCCGCAGATGACGAACAATCCCTACGACCTGATGGTCAACGGCGAAGGCTTCTTCGGCGTCATCGGCAACAACGGCGAGATGAAGTTCACCCGGGACGGCAGCTTCAACGTCGACGCGCAGGGGAACCTCGTGACCCGCGCCGGCCAGCGGGTCTTTCCGGGCATCGTCGTCCCGCCGAACATCATGAGCATCAACATCGCCGAGAACGGCGTCGTCGAAGCCTTCCTGCGCAACTCCCCGGAGCCGATCAACCTTGGCCAGATTCCGGTGTTCACCTTCGCCAATCCGACGGGCATGCGCTCCGAGGGCGGTAACCTCCTGGCGGCGACGCAGGCTTCGGGCCAGGCGATCCAGAGTGTGCCGGGCCAGGACAACGCCGGCATCGTCATGCAGGGCGCGATCGAGTCGTCGAACGTCAACGTGATGAACGAGATGACCGACCTCATCAAGGCCCAGCGCGCCTACGAGATGAACTCGAAAGTCATGGGCATCGCCGACCAGATGCTCCAAACCGTTAACAACGTCCGCTAGGAAACTATGCTCCGCCTGACGCCATTTTTCGTCTTCTTCATTCTCTGCGCCGGCGCCGCTGGGGCCTGCGAGCTCGCGCTCGGAAAACGCGTGCTCATTGCCGGCGCCGAGCTTAGCACTTGGCCCTACCCGCACAGCAACTGCACCGACGCCGATCTCCGCGCGGTCTTCGCAGTCCTCAAGGACCAAGACGGGGTGGTACCGGTTCCTCGCCTCCAGGCTGCGGTCGGCGACGGCATCCGGATCCGCGCGACCGGGGACGTGCGAGTCGAGGCGCTCGCTAGTCTCTCTCGGAGGTCTTTCGCGGAGGCCACACAGGCGACGATCGAAGTCCAGACGCCCTTCCAGGGCGCACTGATCCCAATCGGCGAAAACCAAGACCTTCAACTGAGCTGCCACCCGTGCCAGTTCCTCGGGGACGAGCTCCTTAAGGTCGCTCTCTACGAGGGTAGCGCGAAAAAAGAAATCAACGTTCAGGCGCGGTTCACGCGCCTCGTACAGGCCTGGCGCCTGCGGCGAAATGTCCCCGCCTTTAGCCAAGGGCTATCGGAAGCAGACTTCGAAAAGGTCCAGGCCGCGGCGACGCTCTACGCGCCCTACCTCAGTGACATCAGCCGCATCGGCTACTACAAGACCAACAAGCCTCTCCGGGCGGGAGAGGTGATCCGCGCCACCGACGTGTCGCCGATCAACCTCGTGCGCGCCGGAAGCCGCGTGGAAGTGGTCTTCGAGGGCGAGTCGATCCGGCTCAAGTCGTCCGCGCTCTCGCGGCAGAACGGCGGCTTCGGTGATCATATCGAAATCTGGAACCAGGCCACGGGCCGGAAGCACCGGGGCCAAGTCATCGATCATAATCGGGTGGTTGTCGAACTATGAAACTCCTCATCGCTCTTACTCTTGTTCTCGGAATCACGGGCTGCGCTTCTTACGTCGACGGGATCCACAAGCAGATCGACCGCGAAGAGGCGCGCAGCGACCCACGGCACCAGTCTTCCGATCCTTACGCTTCGTACCGCGACCAGGGCTTCAAGCGCGCGCGCGCTGATCGCAGACCCATCGCGAATCCGAACTCGCTCAGCGCTCTCAACCCGACAAACGACGTCGAGCCGGCGCAGCGGCGCGAGTACCGGCCAGCGAACCGAAGAGCTAAGGCCGACGACTTCCGCGACGACGGCTCGAGTGGATCTCTGTGGGTGAACGCCCCCGGCGGCTCGCTCTTCACGACCGAGGTCACCAAGAAGGTCGGAGACATCGTCATCGTCAACGTGCTCGACAGTCTCCGGGGCCAGATCTCTAGCGAGCTCAAGCGCGCTTTCCCGGCGCCGCAGCCCAAGAAAAAAGAAGACGCCGGGAAAGGCGCCGCCGCGACACCGGCTCCTGCTGCTCCCGCCGCCACCGGCGGTACCGACGAGCTCGAGACCAAGGTCTACGATAAGATCTCCGGTGTCGTGGCCGAGGAGATCAACAAGGATTACTTCCTGCTGCGCGGGAAGAAGGAAGTGATCTTCCGAAAGGAAAAAAGGTACATCGAAGTGCAGGCTCTTGTGGCCCGCAAGGACATCGCGGATAATGACACAATCAACTCGGACAAGCTCGTAGAGTCCCGAGTTATCATTCTGAGGTAATCGGCCATGCGTATTTTCCTCGCCCTGCTTCTCTCCTCCGTTTCTGTCACCTGCTTCGCGAACGCGAGCCGGCTCAAGGACCTCGTCACCGTAAAAGGTGTTCGTGACAATCCCCTGATCGGCTACGGACTCGTGATTGGCCTCAACGGCACCGGCGACGGCGGTGGGGAGATCACCAACACCTCGCTGAAGAAAATGTTCCAAACCCTGGGCCTCAACACTCAGAAGGAGATCACTTCGAAGAACGTCGCTGCGGTCATTGTGACAGCGAAGCTTCCGGCCTTCGGGCGAGTTGGTCAAAAAATGGATGTCACGGTTTCTTCGATCGGCGATGCTTCCTCGCTGGCCGGAGGAACACTCCTCGTAACCCCCATGAAAGGCGGCGATGGGAACATCTACGCTGTTGCCTCCGGACCCCTGTCCATTGGTGGGCTCAAGAAAGGCGCGAAGTTCGCGACGACCGGACGCATCCCCGAGGGCGCCGTCGTCGAGCGCGAGCTCGAGCTCGCCTTCAACGACAAGAAGTCGCTGCGCCTCGCGCTGAACACGCCGGACTTCACGACTTCGGCGCGCATCGAAAAAATCCTGAACCAGGAGCTGGGCGGCAAGTACGCAACGGCCGCTGATGCGACCACCATCGACCTCATCATCCCCACGCAATACGAAAAACGCGTCGTCGAGCTCATCGCGCTCGTCGAGAACTTCAAAGTGGTGGCGGACGCAGCCGCGCGGATCGTGATCAACGAGCGCACCGGAACCCTCGTGGCGGGCGGCGAGATCACACTCCGGAAAGTGGCCATCAGCCACGGAGACCTCGTTCTAGAGGTGAAAGGCGGAGACAATCCGTCGGGCAAGCCCCAGGCGGTGCACGTGCTGGAAAAGGCTACAACTATCAACGACTTAGTGAAGGCGCTCAACGCCATCGGGGCGACCCCGGAAGATCTGATCTCCATCTTCCAGGCGCTCAAGCAAAACGGCGCACTGGTGGCGGAGATCGAGCTGATCTGACCGGTCAATTTTTCATAGTAAGGGCGGGGCTGGCGCCGAACCATGCCCCTATGCTACGATTGAGAGAGGCGTCCATGAGGGGCGCTTCCAGAGCAAGCTAGGACGGTACCATGACTCCGATCTCCGGCAACAACCACAAGGGCATCAAGCTTCCTTCTCGCGAGGAACAAAGGAAGCCGTACGTGGAAGTCGCCGAGGGTCTCGAGACGCAGTTCACGAACCACCTCGTCGAGCAGATGCGCAAGAGCATTCCGCGCGAATCCGAGCCGAGTTCGGCCCAGCAGTACTACGAGTCTCTGATGGATTACGAAAGATCAAAAGCTATGGCAAAATCAGACTCGGGCATCGGCATCAAGCGCGTCGTGCTCGACCAGATTCTCCCGCAGCACCTGAAAGAACAGCCGCGTCCGCAGAACGTACGCGCCGCCTACCAGGCGAACGTCAAAGGAGTTGACGAATGAGCAACAGCATCGACACCCGCTCTCCCTTCTTTCCTCGCAACCGGTCGGCGCAGCTCGAGAAGAGCGCAGGAGCGAAGACGGGCGAACTCGAAAGAAACACTCCTGACCGTGCGGGGGAACTCAGCGCCCGTACTTCGCAAGACGCCAAGGTGAGCATCCCGGACGGCGTGCGTGACTTCTCGCGCATCAAGAAAGCCGCCGCGAACGCCCCGGAGATCGACAACAGCGACAAGATCGCCCGCCTCCGCGCCCAGATCCAGGCCGGGGAATACAACATCGACTA
>DAIPJL010000220.1:0-4223 GCA_036770305.1 Bacteriovoracaceae bacterium
CCATTATCGCCTCCACCTCCTGGACCTCCCGCAGGACCTGGGTCAACATTAAATGTGCCATCAGGATTTTTTGTGATGACGATTTTTTCGCAACCCAGCCCAAGTAGAATCAGCATAAGAAAGCAAAACTTTACCAAAACATGACAATCTGCTTTAAGCATAACGCACCTCGCTTAAAGAAATTATCGACCCCGCAAGAAATCTTAAGAGTTAAAACTCCTTTAAAAGCTCGGGTATTGCTCCCTATGACCAACTGGAAGCACCCGCCCCAGTGATTACAGGCACTTCCAGCGGCGCCGCCAGTTAATTTATCGTGATTCGCTTGCAAACGACATCAGCAAACTGACTTGTATTGTGGGCAAGTCCGAGGACATCTGCGTTTAAACCAGCACGTGCGGAAAGCACGGCCGCTGATTGGGAACCCGTGGAGAGGGAAAGTTGCAGCAGACTTAGGCCGTCCACGTTCTCCTTTGAAAGTGCCAAGGACCACTGCCCACGGCCCCGCACCCTACTTCCGAAGGGAACCTCAGCACCGCCGGCAGTGAGCACAATTTCTTCAGCTTGATGGGAAGAAGTGGTGGTCGCATATATCGAACACTTATAGGACTGGGCCGAAGCGCCAACCGCAGTAGTGGCCAACAAAAGGAAGAAAATTGCTTTCATAAACGGACCTCACATGGATTGAAGTTTTCATTTATGAAGCTAGCACTCTTAGAGAGGCTTCGACTCAGCTTAAGAATATTTTTTAGTGTGATGAATTGCTTGGTGCTCCCTGACCACCCTAGGGAGCACCAAGAAGGAATACTAAAGCGTGAGTACGGCTTCGACCTGATCGCTCTGGTTGATGAAGAGGTGGAGCTTCTTGAACCAACGGAGGTCAATGTCTTCATGTTGAAAAATCATACTACTTCCTTGTTGCGAGAGCGGATGTGAGAAGTCGAGCTGAAGATCTGAGAGATGTCCGATCGTCGAAAGCCCCGCGGCGACCTCGGTGGAGTGCGCCGCCAAGACGATAAGGTCTGCGCCATCAAACATGAAGGCGTGCTTGCTCGCCTCACCCGAGAGCATCTTCGTCTGAGTGCGAAACGAAGCAACTCGACCGTTGGAGTGCAACTTGAGCTCCTTCACCATGGCCATCCCAGTCCCATCGGCCGGTGTTTTAAAATCGAAGACCAGTCCGCAGCTCGCATCAACGTAGGTCCCGTCGAACTCAAAACTCACACGAATCGTCTGGTCGACGTCGCCCGTATCGAAACAAAAAGCACGCTGGAGTCCTGGCGCCGCAGAGAAGTCGACAGTCCCGACCCCGAGCACTCCCCCGAGCACCATTCCGCGGTCTAACTTGAGTTCATAGTTTCGGCGCACTAACGATTCGCCGAAGCTATAGAGCAGTAGCGCCACACCTTGATGCTCGAAGTAGGACAAGTCCGAGAAGCGAAGTGCCCGCAAGAAATCAAGCGGGCCAGCGCTCTCGATGGCCGAGGAGAAAAGATAGGCGACGAAAAAGCGCACTCCCGAGGCGTCAACCAGCTGCGGGTTCTCCGCTAGGAAAATGCGGTAGACGAGTTCGTGCACCACCAGCGCAGCCCGATTGAGTTCATCGAGACGATCCCAGAGTCCCTTATCGATGACGTAGCGAAGACTGTTCCACTCTCCACGTGAGAAATGAAAAACGGCTGGTACGAGCTTACAGCCTTGCGGGATAATCACACCTCCACCGATGTCTGATATTCCGCTGATCTGACCGTGCTCGATGAAGCGTGCCTGCGCATGAAAAGAGGAAAGGCCTGCGACTAACTGCTGGTAGCGCCGGGGAGAATGCCGCTTGAGCTTTTCGATGACACTACGAGCGATTTGCGGATAGCTAACTCCTGAAAGCTTCCCGAGCGAATTACCATAGAGCGCGCGGCTCTCGTAGAGATCCATCACCTCTATGTGCTGCCCACAATCGAGCACATGACCGCCATTACGTTTTCGATCGATCGCGTGGCTTGTGGCGGAGAAAGCAGAGAAAAACATCATAATGAGAAGGAAATATTTCATTAGTCAACCTTCGTTAGTGGGCAGAATTGGATGGTGAGATTGTAAACGGCCGTTTTTCTCTTCGCAGGTAGTTTCTTGGCAAATTTGTCATTAAAGCGATCGATCATCTTCGCGGCTTGCTCGAGTGACGTCGAATCACATACCACAGTGGCGGAAGAAAAGATGCGCTTGCTCGTTTCGACACCGTCGAGAGCATCAAGAGCTTTCCCTATGTCACTCCGATGCGCCGACCTAATCGCAGATGATGGGATGTTGTTCTCTGTGGTGAGAGAGCTTTCCGTGCGTTCGATGCGTTCAGCCACTTTCGCAAGGAGACCGAGCCTGACGAGGAGCTGCACCGATTTGTAGACGTGTAATCGCGGCAGGTTCAAGCGCTCGGCGATCCACGCCTCGCTGCCGTCGTAGGCGTCAAGTTTAATGACGTTCAATATGGCGTAGTACTCCCATGAAGAGATCAGCGCGAGCTCTCCCTCGCTAAGCTTCCGCCCCTGTGGAATACGACGCGACTCGGTTCCCACCGATGCGAGGATGGCCGCTTTTTCCTCTTTTGAAAGTGCTAGGTTAGTCACGAGCTTATCAGCGTAAAACGGGCTCAGCTTCCGCTTGCCCGACATTAACTCGCTCAGCCGCCCGGCGGGGATGTCCACCATTCGTGCGAGAGCACGCAACGAAAATCGCGGATTATGCCGCTGCTTTTTTTCGAGTGTTCGCCGCAGGACAAGCCCCAATTCTTGACGACCTGCCTGGTCGAGATGTTCCCCTGAAGTCATAAAAAACAAAACCCTATTAGTGATCAATCTATTTCCATCGTCTAGCTCTCAAAAAGGAGAAGATCAAGTGCAAAGGGTAGCAAATTCCCTTGAGATAAATCCTCAGTCAAAGGAAGACGGAGATGCATAATTTGTTAATTGTTGATGACATGGATGACATGCGCAAATTTCTCACGGACACGCTGGGCTCACTCTTTCAGGTTAAGATTCATGAGGCGGTTTCGGGAGTTGAGGCCTTTGATCTACTGAGACTTGTGGAGATCGACTTTGTGGTTTCTGATCTTTACATGACAAATGGTGACGGCGTCTGGTTACTCAACCAGATGCGTCGGCAAGACATGAGAATTCCTGTGATCCTCTTTTCCTCAACTCCCGAAGAGTTACTTGCTGAGATTCCCCTGACCTATCCCCTGAAGGCGGCTGTGAACAAGTTCCGCTTCGCGAATCTCGTTGAAAATCTAGAGATTTTCGGTCTTTCTCGTAAAGAATCTCGCCTCGGTGCTTTCTTCGACAAGAAGTGTTCCCCCGGATAGCACCGGGAACACTTCTGCTAACTTAAAAGGCCTCCCGCGGGAGGCCTTGTTGCGACTGACGGATTGGTAACTTACTGTTCGACGGCCGTGCCTTGCTTCTGCTCGGCCTTCTTCTTGAGGTGCTCCTCGATGGCCTGCTTCTCGAGCTCGGCCATGTTGATGGACTCCGGCGAGACCATCCGGCAGTCGATGATCACGGGGAGATTCTTCATGACGTCTTTCGGGCCCGGAACGCCGAGGTGGACGAAGCCGCTGATGGTACCGCCGAAGCTGCCGTTGAAGCGCATGTTGTAGCGCGAGGCGCCCGAGAAGAAGTTGATGATCACCGAGTCGCCGACGTAGGCGAGGTCGTAGCCCACGCCGAGCTGCGAGGGAACCTGGACCAGGTCCACTTCTTTTTCTTCGCGCAGCTTCGTCGCGCGCTCGTCGCCGTTGAAGAGGAAGACGCTGTGGCGGTCCTGCTTGTCGGTGCCTGGGAAGAGGATCACTTTGCTGAGGTTCACGCGGCCGGTGAGCTGCTGCCCCTGGAAGAGCTCGTGGGCGATCTGCGTGTTCGACGAGCGCAAGCTCTTCTCTGGGCAGAAGCCGATGAGCGGGCACTTGACGTCGTTGGTGTTGATGCGCAGGTCACAGCGGAGGGCGCGGTTATCGGCCGCAGCCGTGCCGGCGAAGGTGAGAGTCAGAAGTGCGATGGCAAACAGGCCGTTGGTTTTCATGGGGTCCTCCCGAGTACGAGTTTTGCCTTAACCAAGCAAAGCCGGTGCCAGCCCGGGGTCGGGGCAACTCCACGGATTGTCGTGGCGGGGTGCCTAAACTTTGGTCGGCCTGCGAGTTTATTTTTCACACTCGCCCCCCCACTGCCCGTCCTGGTCTATGG
>DAIPJL010000221.1:0-4214 GCA_036770305.1 Bacteriovoracaceae bacterium
GAAGAAGCCGAGAAGCGCGCCAAGCGCGTCGTCGGCATCGCCATCCAGCGCTTCGCCGGCGAGTACGTCGCCGAACAGACCATTTCCACTGTCGAGCTCGCCGACGACGGCATCAAGGGCCGCCTCATCGGCCGCGAGGGCCGTAACATCCGCGCCTTCGAACAGATCTGCGGCGTCGACCTCATCATCGACGACACTCCGGGCGTCGTGACGATCTCGAGCTTCAACGTGGTCCGCAAGGAGATCGCTCGCATGACCATCGAGCGCCTCATGGCCGATGGCCGCATCCACCCGGCGAAGATCGAAGAGTTCCACGACAAGTCGAAGCACGAGGTCGAAACGCGCCTGCGCGAGCTCGGCGAAAAGGCTCAGATGGAGATCGGCGTCCACGGTATCCACCCGGAGATCCTCAAGCTCATCGGCGCCCTTAACTGGCGCACGAGCTACACGCAGAACCAGTACCAGCACGCCCTCGAAGCCGCCTTCATCTGCGGCAACATGGCGGCCGAGCTGGGCCTCAACGTGAAGCAGGCCCGCCGCGCGGCTCTCATGCACGACATCGGCAAGGTCCTCGACGCCTCGGCGGAAGGCTCGCACGCGGTGATCGGCGCCGACTTCGCGAAGAAGTACGGCGAGTCGCCGGACATCGTGCACGCGATCCGCGCCCACCACGACGACGAGAAGCCCGAGTCAGTGCTCGCGCACCTCGTGTGCGCCGCCGACGCGCTCTCGGGAGCTCGCCCCGGTGCCCGCAAGGCCCTCAAGGAGTCCTACGTCTCGCGCCTCACGGACATCGAGAAGATCGTCAACAGCTTCGACGGCGTCACGAAGAGCTACGCCATTTCCGCGGGCCGCGAGATCCGCGTGCTCGTCGACAACGAGCGCCTGAACGACGAGCAGACCATCATGCTCAGCCGCGACATCGCGAAGAAGATCGAGCAGGAGATGAGCTACCCCGGCACCATCAAGGTCGCCGTGATCCGTGAGACCCGCGCCGTCGGGATCGCGAAGTAATGAAGTGGGCGGTCATCACCGGATCAAGCTCTGGCCTTGGTCTGGCGATGGCCGTGCATCTCCTCGAGCAGGGCTGGCACGTGGCCGGCGGCTCGCGTTCCGGCACCGCCATCGAGCACGATAACTTCTACGACCTCGAGCTCGATGTGACCGACGAAGCGGCGGTCGAAGAGTTCTACCGCACGCTGAGCGAACTCACGGGGGAGGTCCACCTCTTCGTGCAGAACGCCGGCGTCTGCGAGCTTTCTCCCGCGGAGGACACCTCGCTGGAGAGTTTCTCGGCGCACCTGAGCACCAACGCCACGGGCGCCTTCCTCATGCTCCGGGGCCTCAGGCCCTTCCTCGTTCCCCAGCAGACACACATCGTCAGCCTGCTCTCCACGGCCGCGCGCTACGCGTACCCGGGGATGGTCGCCTATGGTGCCTCGAAGCACGCCCAGAAAGCGGTGCTAGAAACCTTTCAGAAAGAGTGGAAGGCCCTCAAGCTGCGCTTCACGCCGCTCTCGTCCGGTGCCATCGATACGCCGCTGTGGGACGGCGTCGCCGCAGGCCAGTCGGCCGATCGCATGCTGAGCCTCGACGACTTCCTGCACGTCTTCGACTTCGTCGTCAACGCCCCGGCGAACCTCAAGTTCGCCGAGCTCACTTTCCTCCACCGCGAGGGCTTCCTCGAATGAAAAACCTACTTCCGTCGCGCCTCGAGTGCTTCGAGCTATTGGCCCTCACCGGCATGTTGGTAGGCGTGCAGTGGGTGCTCGCATCGTGGGGGTGGACCGCACTCTTCGCCCTCGGCTTCTTATGGAACTGGGCGATCCTCAACGGCTGGGCCCAGAAAAAAGTCACCGAAAAACGCTACCGTTTTTCGCTCCTGCGCCTCGCGGTGCTGGTCGAGCAGCTGCTCAAGAGACCGCTCCGGCGCTGGCCGTGGATTGCCTGGATCACCAGCATCTGGCCGGCGGGCCTCATCATGGCCCTCGTCGCGTACTCACTCGAGGCTTCCATTCCCTGGTGGGCGGCCTTTCTCGGTTCCGGGGCTTTTCTGCTCGTGAGATCTCAGATCGCCATGCTTTCAAGGCACGAAAAGCTTTAGGTTTCATAATGATATCAGTGCTTTACCCGTGAATCCTTGAGCGATGAGGGCCCTTGGCCAGATTCCCTTTAAACTCAAAGGATTAGCTCCTTCTTCCGATAAGGAAGCTAGAGAGGTGTTTATGGGAAAGCAGTCTATGATGCTCGGATTCGTATTCTACGCCATCGCGCTGGCGCCGGCCTTGGCCAACCCATCTCTCAACCTCGGGTTTGAGTTCTCGCTAACGAGTCTCCATGCCTACGAGGATCACACGCGCCGGATGACGGCGTGTGAGGAAAATCGTCGGACCGCGCTCGACGGAATCTCCGACGACGAGTCGCTCCTCGATGAAACGCGGAGGGGAGTGTTAGCGGACAACTTCTGCTCCGTGCTCCATGGTGCGATGTCCGAGCAGCAGGCTTCGGCAGAGTGCAAGTTCACTGGCAGCGAACTCCATGTGCGCTGTGGCTTCCTGAAGCTCATCGATGCGGACCGTCTGGGCCAGCTCCGGAGAGTTCCCGGGACGAGTGCCGCGCAGAAGGTTAGCCGCTGTCGAGCGCTCATCGAAGACTTCGCCAGGACCTCCCTGGTGGTCAACGACTGCGTCCTTGCGAACTCGGCGACGCGCCTCGCGGACGAGCAGCAGGGCATCGACCGTCGGCAGGTCATCGTCGACTCGGGCGTCACGCAAAACTGCACCAATGCATCGAACGCTGGTGAAGCGTCCGACTCCGCGGTGGCTCCTCGGCAGTGCAACGAGTTCAAGGACACGCCGCTGGCGGGGACGGAGTTCGATCAGGTCTTCAGTCGGTTCATCGTGGGCTACAAGGACTTCAGCACGAGCGCGCTGCGCTTCAATCCGATGAACTGGGGCTCGAAGGGCGCCTGTCTTTCGTGCTTCAGGAGTAAGTACGAAACGGTTCAGCAGCTGGCCAGCCTCGAGCCGAAGGATTTTTCTGCGCGCCAGGAGCAAACCCGCAAGAGAGTTTTCTCCGACTTCGCGGTCCGCAAGACCGAAGAGGCGCTCTCGGAGTTTCTCAAGGCTGTGGAGCGCCAGCGCTTCTTACACACCACCTTCGCCGTCCCCCTGCAGGAGTGCGAAGCGATCAAGCAGATCGACCGGCAGATTGCGAGGTGTTCGACAGGGGACCACTTCCGCGCAGTGCTGGCGGAGTTCCGTCGTCGCCACGGAGGCGCCGAGGGAGATGGCGTCGCGGCTCTGCTCACGGGAGCAGCAAAGCGCTACGAAGCCCAGATCGACAAGAGCGACATGGCGCTCGGCTGTGCGATGGACATCCAGTACGGCGCCTACGTGAGCTTCCTCCACAAAAAAATCGCAACCGACAACTACGCGCCGTCGAAGCTCGTTACGCCCGAGGTGCGAGCCGGGCTCCAGCGCTGCGGAGAGAGTGACCAGCGCTGTTTCCTTGAGGTGATCACGAAGGCGAAGCTCGCGGGGGTGAGCCCGGAAAGTGAAGCCGGGAAACGCATCGGCCAGGACGTCCGGTCGCAGTTCCGGCAGCCTTTCTTCCGCAGTCTGTTGAGTCACCGCGAGAACCTCCTTTACTACGGGGATTCCGGTGACATCACCAGCGCCAGGCCCTACCGTAGCTACGTCGAGGAAAACCGAGATCGCTTCGCCGCCGTCGCGCAGAAAGACTTCGAGGTCGCATGCGGAGCCTTCGTGAACGACGTCACGCTCGCGCTCTGTACGAAGGAGAGCGACGCGAGTAAGACCTACTCCGGCGAGGGCTACAAGAGTGCGCTGAGCGATCTGTTAAAAACTAACGGCGACGCGAGCGACCCGAAGGCGCAGGGAGATAACTTGATCCAGCTCGCGGTCGCCTGCGAGCTCTTGAACGAAGGCTCCGCGAGTGACCGAGAGAAAGCTATCCACGAATCGCGCGCAGCGGCCGACCAGGTCGCCGATCGTGGGCACGTCGCCGACGTGCTCCTGCGCTTCGGCAATGTCACTCCGCCGTCGAACTCGGATAAGCAGCGGGCGTACTTCGAGGACTTCGTTGAGGACTCCTGCCGGGCTGCGCGAGAGGAGTACGAACGCGAGCGCGAGCTTGCCCAGCAACGGCTCCGGCTAGACCAGTCTGCCCGCCGGACGGCGGCAACACAGACC